>JAAYYW010000341.1 GCA_012515195.1 Leptolinea sp. | reverse complement strand
GGATGATCAGTGACCCGCTGAACCTGTTCGACATGGGTCCATATTGTGACGGTGCCGCAGCCGTCTTGCTTACGACACGTGAATTAGTTCCCGCGAACTTACCCCATCCAATGGTGCGCGTCGCGGGCAGTAGTGTGGTGATCGATACTCTTGCGCTGCACGACCGCCCGGACCCGTTGGCGTTTGACGCCGCACGCATCTCGGTGGAGCGCGCCTGCCGCCAGGCTGGCATCAAACCGGGTGACATGGATCTATTCGAAGTGTGCGATGCTTTCAGTATCTACGCCCTTCTTTCATTGGAAGCTGCCGGATTCGCGAAACGCGGGGAAGGCTGGAAGCTGGCGCAAAGCGGCGACCTGGCACTCACCGGCAGCCTGCCCGTACTGACCATGGGCGGATGCAAGGCACGCGGCAACCCTATCGCTGCCGTAGGTGTTTACCAGGCAGTCGAAGCCGCGCTGCAACTTCGCGGCGAAGCCGGGGTTAATCAGGTTAGCGCCGCGCGGCTCGCGTTGATCCAGTCGCTGGGCGGACCTGCCTCCACGGCCGCTGCACACGTGCTGGAACGGTTGGACTAAAGCCAAATTCACCTTCCCCCGACAAGCTCAGGCAACGGAAGCCTGGTGGCTGAGCCTGCCTGCACTGCATGTCTTGATGCAAGTGTCAAACCCACACCCATCTCCCCTCGAAAGGCTCAGGGGCCTATACATAAAGCCTGATAGTTATTGATAGTCTTGCACACATACACTAGGCTTATAAATTTGCCCGAATTAGAAGGAAAACGGCTATGGAAATTCCCCGCCATTGGAGACTAAAAAAACAACGCTACGGACTGATCGGCGAAGTCTGTCCGCATTGCGATGCCAAGATATTCCCTCCGCGTGATGTTTGTCCGCACTGTGGCGGCGAAGCCAAGACAGCCTTCAGCTTCAGCGGCAAAGGCGAAGTGTATTCCTACACCGTAATGCACGATGCGCCCACCGGCTTCGATGATAAGACACCATACGCCGTCGCGCTGGTCAAACTGGAAGAAGGCCCCGTGGTCACCGCACAGCTCACAGACCTTGGTGAAGAAAAACCGCGCATTGGTATGCCCGTTGAGATGGTCACCCGCCGCATTCGCGAAGATGGGGACGAGCGTGGTATGCTTATCTATGGCTACAAGTTCCGGCCGGTATTGCAACCGTAACCAACCCTGATTTTCCAATTACACGCTTCCGGGATGGTTAACCCCGGAAGTTTTTTATTTCCAGTTCGAACCCGAGAAAGGAACGATATGAAGACACGTACGATTCGTATCACAGAAAATGATGAAAAGAAACTGCGCGCAGCTATCTTCGAGGCGAAGCAGGGAGAATACCGCAACAGTCTATATATGCAGAATTTGGAAGGCGAACTGGACCGGGCTGAGATCGTCCAACCGGAGAAGGTTCCGGCCGATGTCATCACCATGAACTCGCGTGTCGTCCTGACAGACCTTGCAGAAGGAGATAGTATGGAGCTGGTGCTGGTTTTTCCAGAAGACGCGGGAAAAACCGCGGACAGTGTCTCCATACTGGCACCGATCGGTACAGCGATGATCGGCTACCGGGTGGGCGATGTGTTCGAATGGGACACACCGGACGGTCCCGCCAAACTGCGGGTGGAAAAGATCCTGTATCAGCCCGAAGCCGGCGGGGTGTTTGACTAGATGATAGAAGCCTTTCACATCACCGTGGAGGGCTTTTTTCTCCCCAATGTTTTTGTTAAAAGAAACATGTACGTCACATTCACCAAATTATGATCATCTCATTGGTAAATACTTGGAACCGCAGACATGGGCGGATTCCACTCTGTGGTTTTATTTGCCATTTCCCCCGACCACTGGTTAACCTTGCCAATGTGCAGAACCAGGGTGTTACCATTTCCGATCCTTTTTTTTAAAAATCCGAATAAATCACGACTTTCTCTCGTTTAACTTACAGTCACAATATCAATCTTTCCAAGACAAGATTCATCCTAAACTCATTCTTTGCAGGATGCACCGTGTAGCCCGAACCGAGCCCGGGGATGGATTAGTCGTCTGAGCATTCTGTATGCTATTTTTCCAGGATGCAACACAAACGTACCGTCAGCGGGAAAAACCATTTATGAAAAAATCAATCTGGCATCTGCTTATCTTCTCTGTTATTGTTGTTGGGATACTTT
>JAAYYW010000036.1 GCA_012515195.1 Leptolinea sp. | reverse complement strand
CCCAAAGGATTTTGAAATAGCATTTACTGTTAGCATAGAGCAGCCTTTTTGAATAGAAAACCGGGGGCAACGCCCCCGGTTAAATACAAACCGAGCAAAACGCTCCCTGAAACCATTCAAAAAATTAATTGCTGCTGTCGCCCATTTAATCTGTCCTTGAACCTTTGACTGCGTGTAATTATACTAAAAAAACAAAATTATCAACATATTAGAAAATTTTGTGACTTAATCAGGACATTTTCTTTAAAAAAACTGATAGATTGAAAGATGTTTTCGCACAATACTTTTCACAACAAAACATTGCGCACACAACCATCACAATAATTCCGTTATAACAGGCAGCTACTGATAAGGGTATCAGTTCATCACCAATTAAAAAAGGGGTGTAAGAGATCAATGAAGTTACTTGTAACGACAGAGCGATTAACCGAGTTTGAGGGCTGTAAAAAATAAAAATAATCGCAAATAAAGCGGCCGGATAAAAATAACGTTCGTGCATTTTGGGAAGGATGAACGGCAAAACGACCGATATCATCAGTATGAATAGAATGATCCGCTCACTGGTAAATTCTTTCTCTCTTTGAATGACAATCCACAACAGTGCGAGAGTGACCAACACGGCGGTGAATGTGCCAAGTGGAACGATCAACCCGTAAAACTGATTGGGTAGAAATGTATAAAGGTTCGGGGTGTTCATCGTCAAGGATTGAAACTGGGTGGCACCACCCAGGTAGGTCGTAAAAGGAGCCAATAGTGGATAACCAGCCAGATAAGCCGGTATCATCCAGAAAAAAAAGATAATTGGAACGATACCAAATTTCCACCAGACGATCTTCCTTTGAAACAGGAGGACCACAAAAAGTGGAGCGAATAGCAGCGCCTGAATTTTAAAAGCCAGGGCAGTCGCGAAAAAAACCAGCGACAGAGAATACTTTTTTATACAAACAAAGTAAAGGCTTACCGCGAGGAATGCTGTGTATATCCCATCAAATTGTCCCCAATACGCACTATTTATTACCACTGTAGGGGCAAAACAAACGACAAAAAAAGCCGCCCACTTTTTCCAGCCTGAAGGATAACGCAGCCGGACAAGCAAAAAGACAGACCAGGCAGATAGGAAATCGAACACAACAGAGACCAGCTTAATCGTCTCGAGGGTCGTCATCCATTTAGTCAGAGGGATGGCCAAAGTCAGTAAATACAGGTAAGGTGGAGAATAGATATAAGGCGGAAATCCATTTGCTTTATCATGCAGCCCATTGATAGCTTGCAATCCCCCTCCTTTTATCAGATAGTCGTACCAGGGTATTACGGCATCCGTCATATCGTGATTACTATATGGAAAAAGGAAAACACGGACGATCACCGCGAGGCTAATCAGGATCAGGATGACCAATATGGAGAATATTCGCTTCAGTCTGTTTGGAAAATGAGACAACATCGTCATGGGTTTACCGACTTAATATACCCCGCTACCAATCCGGATAATTTGCGAGTTTATTCTGCATTGTAACATCACAACAAAGTCCACGACCGCATCGATAGATATAAAGAACGACTACCCAAATCCCAATCCCCTGTCTTTGAGTGACACAAATTTATTTTGTCCAATAACAATATGATCGAGCACTTCAACATCCAGCAGGCGTCCGGCTTCGCGGGCGGCTCGGGTCAACGCAACATCTTCCGGGCTGGGCGTCGGGTCACCACTTGGATGATTATGAGCCAGAATTATGGAAGCCGCGTTATTCGTCAGAGCAGCCTTGAACAGTTCACCAATCCGCACTGTGGATGAATTTAGTGAGCCCTGGTAAAGTTTCTCGATCTTTAATACCCGGTTTCGGGTATCCAGCAGTAACACCCAGAGGTTTTCCTGAGGAAGACCCAGCATGTCATATTGCACGAGATTGGCCGCGTCTGCCGGACTTTTGATAACCGGTTTTTCATCAGCCTCTTCGCGTGGAAGGCGTCTGCCTAATTCAATGGCCGCTTTGATCTGGCTGGCTTTTGCCAACCCCACACCTCTTTGATTGCACAGTTCATCAAAGCTTACACGATGAAGTCCGGTTAGACCCCCAAAAAATTTGAGCAGCCGGTGGCCTATCTGGACAGCATTTTCTCCAGGCAAACCCGTCCGTAAGAGAATGGCCAAAAGCTCGGCATTACTCAACGCGCCCGCACCCGATTCAGCCAATCGCTCACGCGGGCGATCGTTGGCTTCATAATCTTGAATTCGGTACACTGTCAGGTTTTTATTTATCATTTTGCAAACCCCTATGGCTGATTATACCCGGCGACTATCCTTATGGTTGCAAAAGGGTTATGAAGGGCATATAATGCAAATCACCGGTCAGACCAAGAAGGGAGTTGAACATGACGGAAAAAAGAAAGTTCGATCGGATACACCTTATCCATTACCTTCGCCTGTTTGACCGAAAAACCGGCGAATTGATTGGGAATCTGGTCGATCTAACATCCGAAGGGATGCAACTTATCAGTGAGAAACCCATCAACGAGGGAACACTATTAGAGATTCGCATGGAATTTCCGGAGGATGTCGATGGACAAAGCGAACTCCAGCTCAACGCAGTAGCTGTCTGGTGTGATCACCAGCTGGACCCCGACCTTTTCTCAGTGGGCTGCAAATTAATTCCAGTCACACCATCAAACGTCAATGTAATACGAGACCTGATTGACAACTACCAGGACTGATCCAAGGAACTCATTTATATATGCCCATTGATCCCTCTTCTTTTAGCGAATATCTTCAATACCTTATTGGTTTTGCTGCGGCTTTTCTGGCTGCTCTTTGGTTAAGCCTGATCTTCTGGACATTCCGGGATATCCGCGCAAGAACCCGTGATAACTTCGCACGTATCCTTGCTGTTGTCGTAGTCACTGTCCTGTCAATTCCTGGGATTGTCATCTACCTGATCCTCCGTCCAGGAAGAACACTGGAAGAGGAATACCAGCACACACTTGAAGAGGAAGCTTTGCTCAAAGCTATTGAGGAGATAAATACCTGCCCCGGTTGTGGACGCCACACACGGGAAGATTGGATACTCTGCCCCACCTGCCAGACAAGCTTAAAAAAGAGTTGTCCATCGTGCCGCAAATTACTTGAGCTTCCATGGAATACCTGCCCATATTGTGGAAACGCCATAAATGAGAATACGGCGGGCGGTGCAGAATCTGATCGCCCCCTTCAGGTATAATCACTTCATGTTTGATAATTCAATTATCAAACCTGTCGACTATCTTGTGATCGGTCATATAACCCGTGACATCACACCCCTGGGCGAAATTCCCGGGGGTACTGTGCTATATTCAGCCCTGACTGCCCGCGCGCTCGGCTTGCGTGTGGGCGTGGTGACAACCTGCAGCAAAGATTATTCACTACCTGAATATGAGGGAATCACCTTCTTTGCCATTCCATCGGAAGAAACCACTACCTTTGAAAATATATATACTCCCGAAGGTCGAATTCAGGTAATTCACGAAGTGGCTGACACCATTCACCAGTCAGTTGTACCAGATATCTGGCGGAACACACCGATCATTCACCTCGCGCCTGTAGCCCGGGAAGTTGACCCGACCCTGCCCAGGGCATTTCCGGAAAGCCTGATATGTATCACGCCTCAGGGTTTCATGCGCCAATGGGATTCAACCGGCCGGGTCACCCTATCAGAATGGCCAGAATGTTCGTTTGTTTTGGAACATTCCACCGCGGCTGTCTTAAGTATTGAAGACATCAATGGTGACGAAAACCGAATAGATGAGATGCTCCGTTCCATACGCATCCTGGTTGTAACCGAAGGAGTGGAAGGCGCACGTGTTTACTGGAACGGTGACGTGAGACGCTTCACTCCGCCTTCCGTGATCGAAATCGATTCAACCGGCGCGGGTGATATTTTCGCGGCCAGTTTTTTCTCAAAATACAATACTACCCGAGATCCCTGGGAAGCAGCCCGGTTTGCCACACTGCTGGCAGCAGGTTCGGTCACCCGCCGGGGAATGGAAAGCATTCCGACCCCTGAAGAAGTTGATTCGGCCGGTATTGAAATCCTCAATACGGAACAGAAACCATGACAAAGATATTCACATTTGTAAACCAAAAAGGTGGTGTTGGAAAAACCACATCAGCCATAAATCTGGGTGCTTTTCTTGGATATTATGGGCAGCGTGTATTATTGGTTGACCTTGATCCACAGGCTAATGCCACTTCTTCCCTCGGGATTGACAAAAACTCGGTAAAAACCGGCACCTATGAAGTTTTGATCGGAACTGCCCAGGCAACGCCCCACATTCTTCACAACCCTCGTATCAAGATATCCCTTCTGCCTTCATCTCCAGCTCTTGCAGGCGCTGATATTGAATTGATCGACGGGCAGAACCGGGAAGGCCGTCTAAGAGATGTTGTGAACGGCCTGGCTGACCGCTACGACTATATTCTGGTTGACTGCCCTCCATCTTTAAGCCTGCTGACCGTAAATGGCCTGATGGCAGCCAAAGACGGAGTGATCATCCCCGTGCAATGCGAATACCTCGCCCTGGAAGGTCTGGGACAACTGACTCAGACCATCAACCGGGTTAAAAATTCACTCTTTCCGGGGTTAAAGGTTCGCGGAGTAATCTTGACCATGTATGATGGCCGGACCCGACTCGCCATCGATGTTGTCAATGAAGTACGTAAGCATTTCCCCACACAGGTTTTTCAATCAGTAATTCCCCGTTCTGTCCGCCTGGCTGAAGCTCCATCATATGGAATACCCATTTCCATGTACGCCCCTGATTCCGGAGCGGCAAAAGCCTATTCAGCACTGGCGTGTGAGATTCTGGGTCAGGATGGCGTAATTATTCCCCGGAATAATGGTCAGGAGAATTAAATGGCACACAGAGCCGGATTAGGTCGTGGACTGGACGCAATCATACCCGCTTCAACTGAATCAAAAAGCGGTACCGAAATGGTGCAAATCGACAACATAATTCCAAATCCCCGTCAGCCGCGTTCTATCATGGCAGAAGATGGATTGCAGGAACTTGCCGAATCCATCCGACAGCATGGAATACTGCAGCCGTTGATCGTAACAAGAGAAAGTGAGAATCAATATATCCTCATAGCCGGTGAACGCCGTTGGAGAGCAGCGCGAATCGCCGGGCTAGAGACTGTTCCAGTGATACAACGTGAAGCAAACGACCGGGACCGTCTGGAACTTGCCCTGATCGAAAATGTACAGCGCGCAGATCTGATGCCTTTGGAAACGGCAGAAGCCTATCGTCAGCTGGCAGAAGAATTTGGCCTGACACATGATGAGATCGCTCTTCGCGTTGGCAAAAGCCGTGTAGCTGTAACAAACACGATGCGACTACTTAAATTGCCCGAAGTAGTTCAAAATGCCCTCCTATCCGGGGATATCACGGAGGGTCATGCACGCGCATTACTATCACTAACTACACCACAATCGCAAATGGCCGTCCTGCAAACCATTATCCGAAACGACCTGAGCGTCAGGCAAACTGAGGAACTGACAAAGAAATATAACGGGGAAAAGGCGCCATCCAAACCTAAACCGGAAGTACCAGTTGAGGTCAAAGAGATCGAGGATCGACTGCGGGAGCATCTTGGAACCCGGGTCACCGTTAACCATGGCAAAAAAGGTGGAAGTCTTGTAATCTATTATTATTCCAATGAGGAGCTCAACTCCGTTTTGGATACAATATTAAAAAAATAGATATACCTTCTTTATCATTAGTACATGAATTTACTAGCGGAAAAATATGACCATAGAACATGAACCGGCAAAAGACCATTTACAAACCGGATTGACTCCGGAAGCTCTGGTTCCGCGATTGGGCGAATACCTTATGGGTCGAGGTCTAATTAACGAAGAACAGCTTAATCGAGCCATCGCCATCCAAAAAGTGTATCAAAGCGAAGGCAAACCTGAACGCCTTGGCCAGATATTGATTAATGAGAACATGATCTCACGGATTGAACTCGATCATGCCATTACCGAGCAGATCCTCCAATTACGGACTGCTCTACAAAATGCCAATGCCTCCCTGGAACAGAGAGTAAAAGAACGTACTGCCGAGCTTGAAACTGCTTTGGATAAGCTGGCTGATTTCAATCGAATGAAAGCCAATATAGTGGCAAACATTTCGCATGAACTTCGCACACCCATGACGCATATTAAAGGGTATCTCGAACTCTTGGTAACCGGTGTTCTTGGACCACTGACCGATGATCAAAACCATGGTCTTCAAGTCATGCAGAAATCCTCGGAACGATTGGAAAAGTTAATCGAAGATCTACTTTTGTTCTCTGAAGCGGACAAGGCAGAGGTGGCCTTAAACTTGCAGCCTACCGATATGCACCGCCTGGGCCAAACCCTGGTCAATCGAGCGCAGGTCAAAGCGGAAGAAAAACATATTCAGCTTAACCTGATTGCAGATCATCAGCTTCCAAAAGTGATTATGGATGATGAGAAGATTTCCTGGGTTATCGGCCAGTTGTTGGACAATGCGATCAAATTTACTCCCGCAAACGGAAAGGTTGAGCTTCGTTTTTCACTCGACACCGGATCTGTAAAGATCACTATAAAGGACAGCGGTATTGGTATTCCTGTCGAGCGCATCGATGAAGTATTTGAACCATTCCATCAGTTGGATGGATCTTCCACCCGGCGGTACGGGGGTACAGGGTTGGGACTCACCCTGGTACGAAAAATAGTCGAAGCGCATGGTTCAACCATCCGGATTCGGTCTGCGATCAACCAGGGTAGCGAGTTTGAGTTCTCACTGAACGCAGCCTGACGAAAATTCCACGGTGCAGGAGACACAACCAGCATGCCTTCTCAACCTGGAACAATTGAAGAAAATCCCAATATCTATATCCTTCGCTCACTCGCCAAGTTGAATAGGCCAGATGAGTGGAAGTCCGGTCTCGATGATTTCGCGCATCAAGTTCGATTGGGATTAATATTTGATCATCTAGTAATCTATAAAAGGAATGGTGAAGACATTCTGGAACCGGTATATGCCCGTGCGGTTGGCCGGGGCCGTTCAGCGGAAGCTGATACATCCTGGGGCGATTCAATTGGGTCCCAGGCAATCCTTGAAAGAAAACCGGTATCTACACTCCCACAAATTACACCGGGTTCAAACCGTTTGGACAGACCTTACGGGCTTGCCCTTCCGATTCACGATGGCGTGAATGATCCATTTGGGGCAGTTGTACTGATCCGCTTCGGAGGTCCCGGGTATTCGAATGTTGATATTGACCAGGCCCTTGGTTTTACAACCATATTAAGCCTGCTATTTGGAAATCAAAATTTACGCAAGCTGGTCGATCAACTTTCTGACCAGTGTAAAACAGCAGATTTACAGGATAACTTCGTTTCAAATGTAACTCACGAATTACGAAGCCCATTGGGGTTTATCAAAGGTTATACAACTACACTCCTGAGGGCAGATACAACCTGGGACGAAGAAACCCGCCTCGAGTTCCTTCGAATTATCGACTCTGAAGCAGATCAACTGCAGGATCTGATCGATAACCTTCTCGATTCAGCTAGGTTACAGAGTAACATGCTGGAATTCCATCTTCAACCTGTTCGGGTTGAAGGGTTGATTAATAACATCCTATCCAGGGCAAAGTTGCACCATCCGGATCTGGTTGTGAATTTAGATATAGATCAGTCGAAAAATATGGTCGAAGCCGATCCTCGTCGACTTGAACAGGTCTTTGATAATTTATTAGCGAACTCCTTAAAATATGCGCCTGCATCTCCCCTATGGATCGCCATCAAATCCGCCGAGAAAGATCTGATGATCCAATTTCGCGATGAAGGTCCGGGAATTCCAGAAGACTCTCTGGAGAAAATCTTCTGGCGTTTTTATCGTGATCCCAAAGCATCCAGAGAAGCCCGCGGTAGCGGACTGGGATTATATATTTGCCAGCAAATAATCGATGCACACAGGGGTAAAATTTCAGTAGAATCAAGTATAGGGGCGGGAACCACTTTTACCATTACTCTACCCGCGCTTCACCAGTAAACAAATGGAGAAAATGATGCCGGTAAAGATTCTGGTAGTGGATGACGAAAAACAATATATCCATCTTCTTCAGGTCAACCTTCAAGCAGAAGGGTACACAGTGATATTTTCCACAAATGGAGAGGACGCGCTGGAAATGGTCTCAACCCAGAAACCAGACCTGGTTATTCTTGATGTTATGATGCCCCGGTTGGATGGGTTCACCACCTGTGAACGTATTCGGCAGTTTTCAACGGTTCCGGTAATCATGCTAACCGCCAAAGGAGAAGAACAAGACCGGGTGAAAGGCTTGAATGTTGGTGCTGATGATTATGTGGTGAAGCCTTTTTCCGCAACAGAGCTTGTTGCCCGAGTCCGGGCAGTTCTTCGCAGAGCCCGCAAAGACGATTCATCTCTGGGAGAGAGATTCTTCCAGCACCTGGACCTTAAAATTGATTTCGCCCGGGCAGAAGTTTGGAAAGGGGAAAAACCGATTTTTTTGTCAGCCACAGAATACCGTTTATTGATCCAATTTGCACATCACCTTGGACAGATATTAACCGGTGAAGAGTTATTGACAGCCATCTGGGGGCCCACCTATAAGGATGATAAAGAGATTCTGTGGGTCAGTATTGCCCGCCTTAGGCAGAAATTGGAAGATAACCCGCACAATCCAATCCACATTGTCACCCGCTCCGGGTTGGGATACTTGATGCCGGCTGAAATCACGGCATCTCCTGCGAAAGGAAAGAAGGAATAATGTATTCCAATTTTGAGGAAAAAGGCAAGATATTTACCCAGGTCGTGACGAAAAAACCAATAAATGTTACGATCCAAACCACATCTCAATTGATCCGGGGAAAGATCCATATTCGCCCGGAGGACCGCGTCAAAGACGAATTGAATCGGAAAGACCTGTTTATCGCGGTTACCGATGCCACGATCTTTTCACCCTCTGGAGAGGCGCTCTTTCATGGTGGATTCATATCTGTTAACACGGAGCAAATTGTTTGGCTGATGCCCGATGAGGAAGTGAAACCTGCCAGGGAAGTAAAATGAATCCATCCAGTGGCTATTCCTTAAATCCAGCCGAACAGGCCAAACTTAAGACGTATCTTGTTAATTCCGTTTCCAGAGAGCTGGAATCCCGTCCGCCGTCACCCCGGCAGCGTCGCGAAATTATTGAGAGTTACTTGCAGCAGGCATATGAAGCCACAAAATTAAGCCTGTCTGATCCGGTGCGAAAGTCAATATTCAAAGAGATCCTGGATGAGATGCTTGGCTTTGGACCCATTCAGCCTTTGCTTGACGACCCAACTGTCAGCGAAGTGATGGTAAACGGCCCGAAAAATGTCTATGTCGAACGAAACGGCAAGATAACGCTTTCTGATATTCAATTTGAAGACGATGATGCGGTTCTGCGTATCATTGACAAGATCATTTTGCCTCTCGGCAGGCGCGTTGACTCTGATAATCCCACAGTGGATGCCCGTCTCCCCGATGGGTCTCGTGTTAATGCGATCATTCCGCCCGTGGCTATTGATGGTCCTACCATAACCATCCGGAAGTTCATGAAAGATAAACTTTCAATGGAACAGCTGGTGGCTCTTGGATCAATCACCAAAAGTATGTCGGATCTATTAAAAGCCTGTGTAGTTTCCCGATTGAATATTTTGGTTTCGGGGGGCACGGGCTCGGGAAAAACCACTTTTCTAAACATTTTATCCAGTTTTATCCCTTCAAATGAAAGAATCGTCACGATTGAGGACGCGGCGGAACTAAAATTGCAACAGCCTCATGTAGTGCGCCTTGAAACCAAACCCGCGAACTCTGAAGGTCTTCACGCGGTACCGATCCGAGAATTGGTACGTAACAGTCTTCGCATGCGCCCTGACAGGATCATTGTGGGAGAGGTCCGTGGTGGTGAGGCTTTGGACATGTTGCAGGCTATGAACACTGGTCATGATGGTTCACTCACCACCTTGCATGCCAACACACCCCGAGACGCAACCAGCCGTCTGGAAACCATGTGCCTGATGTCTGGAATGGACCTTCCGGTAAAGGTTATCCGTGAACAGGTAGCGGCGGCAATCGATCTGGTGGTACAACAGGCGCGATTAAAAGACGGCACAAGAAAAGTAACATCTATTACAGAAATTTCGGGTATGGAAGGTGATACGATAACCATGACTGAAATTTTCAAATTCCAACAAACAGGTGTACAACAGGATGGCTCCATCATTGGCGAACTGCGGGCAACGGGAATCCGGCCAACATTCAGCCAGCGCCTTGAGGCCTCCGGCTTCCGCCTGGGACCGGAAATATTTGGAGCCAATCTCAATGATATGTTCGGACACCGAAGGAGTTAAACCTTGGCACTTAAAACTCAAATAAAAACCTTGCGCGCGCATAAGCTCGCCGCCCTATTGGTTGATGCCCGCCTTTATGCCCGACGCACCCCTGAGGAAGCCTGCGCGCTTCTGGGATGGGATATTGAACATCTGGAAGACCTGGAAATCGCAGCTGTTCCACCTACCCTGCCTGAAATGGAAGCTCTTGCCGCCATTTACGCAGTACCGGTTGACCATTTCTTTGGGAATACGAGTCTTTCAGATGGCATGCCCCAGCTGAGAACAGAGACGATGACTCAAAGACTTGAGCTCCGCAACCGGATATTAGGTGCCATGATTATGCAGGCAAGATTACGCCGCAATTTTTCGCGTGATGATCTGTCATACGCAACGAATATCCCACTGGAGCAGCTCATTGAATATGAGCTTGGGCAGGAACCAATTCCTGTAACCGACCTCGAAGATATCACGCGGATGATGCAAATCGACATCATTGATTGGATTGACAGCTACGCAATTCCAACCCGTGATATGATCTTCCGTCCATACAAGATCGGAGATTTGCCTTCGTCAACCGACAGCCCCGCAGAGATACAACCGGAAGATGCGGTCAAGGAGCAGGTCAAAACTCCCGACCAGCCCTGTGAAGAAAAACTGGTTCCAGAAGTGCAGGTTGTTATCAATGAAGTTCGACCAGCCGAGATCCCAGCACCGATCATACCAGAACCTCAACCCACCCCTCCGCAGCCTGCCCTCGACGTATCAAAAGAAGATAAGACAGTGAATACTGAACCGGCTAAGCAAGAATCTGCTGTGGTGGATCAGAAAGAAACGACCGAGATAGCCTCAGTTCCACCCGAATTGGAAGTTCTGGCAAAGGCCGAACTATCCAAGGAATTGGTTGATTTCATATCCAATCCGATAAATCGTGAATACCTTTTACTGGCCAACAATTTAAGCCGCATGCCGGCCGATCAATTGCGGCGGATTGCTGAATCTCTTCTGGAGATCACATACTGATTTATGGACAATTCACCTGAAAGCATGGCTGTGCAGGCCAAACAGGCTTACCAGGCTGGCAAGTTCTCCTCAGCCAGTGAGCTTTTTCTACAGGCCGAAGACGCATACAGAAATATCGGGGATGGGTTGTTAGTCGCTGAAATGGCCAACAACCGGAGTGTTGCCCTCTTGCAGGCTGGGGATGCGCCAGGAGCGTTGGCTGCCTGCATGGATACTCATCAAGTTTTCGCAAACGCCGGTGATTCTCTTCGTGAAGGGTTCGCTCTTGGAAACCAGGCTGCCGCTCTTAAAGAAATGGGACAAAAAAAGGAAAGCCTGAGATTATATAGACTGGCAGCCGATCGTCTTCATCAAGCCGGGGACAAAGAAAACCTCGCGATTGTCCACAAAACAATCGCTGCACTTGAGATGGAAAATGGTGATAATCTGGGAGCCATGAGCGCCATGCTTGATGCACTCCGTGCTAAGCAAAAACTTACCCTGCGAGAGAAAATTATGCGAAAGCTGTTTTCACTGGCTTCTCGATTAATGCCGAAATAATCATGGAAGAACCGTTGCGTCAGAACAACCCGGCCGGAAAGATCGTTCTTAGGCCGGTAACCGCCTCTGATCTTAGTGGTTTATCAACATTTTTTAAAAGTCCGATCAAGATACAACACCATCTTGATTGGCGGACATCGCTGGAATGGGTTGGATACCAGCCCTACTATATTCTACTCAAGCACAATGAAATTCTGGCTGCCATGGCAACACCTGTGGATCCTGATGGTGTGGCTTGGATACGCGTATTTGGTTCTCCGCTGCCTGAAAGGTTATTCCCTATTCTGCTGGAAAAATGTTTACATGACTTGGAAGTAATAGAACCTCGACCAGTCTTAGCCGCCCTCGGGTTGCAAGAATGGTTCGTTCAATTACTAGAGCAGAATACCTTTACCCAGCGCCAGAAAATCGTCGTACTTGGGTGGGATTTTTCACTTCGCCCCGCACGTCCAATTCCACCTGAACTGTCCATTAGACCCATGACTGCGGCTGATCTGCCCACAGTGGCAACTGTTGACCGGATGGCTTTCAAACCTTTATGGCAGAATTCACTGGACGCGCTTATTCTGGCTTTTCATAAAGCGTCCATTGCCACTGTGGCGTGCATAAATGAGCAAGTGATTGGGTATCAGATCAGCACGTCCACACCAATAAACACACATCTTGCGCGCCTTGCGGTTCACCCGTCATTGCAAAGGAAAAATATCGGTTACGAATTGGTAAGGAATATGCAGACTGCCAGCCTTAATATGAATAGCTGGCAAGTCACTGTCAATACTCAGGGTGATAATGAGGCGTCACTGGCCCTATACAGATCTTTGGGATTTACGGAAACAGGCGAAACATTCCCGGTATTCGTTCATGCCAGGATAGACTAGAACTCTACCATCCGCAGTTCATTTTTCCAAAATTTCCGCCACGCACTCTATACAGCTTATCGACTGGTGGATTAACCTGGGTTAAAATTGCGTATCGAATACTTGGTTAGGAGATTACATGTCCAGTAGAAAAGAATTAAAAGAGCTGCGAGCCGTCAACCGCCGAAGACAGAATTACATCGTAGTCGGAATAATAGCCCTTAGTGCTTTTTTGTTTACCGGTGCGATAATTCTGCCATCTCTTTTGAAAAAAAATATTGCGATCATTGAACGCCCTCAGGCAGATTACACATCCATGGGTGATAAAAACGCCAAAGTCAAGGTGGAAGAGTTTTCTGATTTTCAATGCCCCCATTGTGGACAATTTGCGCTTACAACAGAATCGGCATACGTTGAAAAGTACGTCGAAACAGGGAAAGTCTATTTCACCTTCGTGCCTTTTAGTTTTATGGGAGAAGCATCTGTAAAATCTGCTGAAGCCGCATATTGCGCGGCGGATCAGGGAAAATTTTGGGAATATCGCGACCAGATCTTTGGAAGCCAGTTAAGTGGTGACCGAAGCAGCCTGAATCGTTCAGGATTTATCTCTTTTGCCCAGACTGTTAAACTGGAAATGGGTTCATTCGAAGAATGTATTGACAATGGAATCCATAACGATAAGGTTATGAATGATATCGCCTATGCGCAAAGCAAAGGTGTAAACGCCACCCCTTACTTCATTGTCAACGGGGCACTCGTTGATTCGTCACAACTCGAAGCGGCAATAGAAACAGCCCTTCAGGCAAACTAGATCAAATTAGGTTTACGACAGGCCGGTTCATGTGCGACCGGCCTTTTTATATTAATTCAAATAGCCAGGTGAAAAATGGAACCAACAGTAAAGCCGGTAACAAATTGACGGTGCGTACTGTTTTGATTTCGAGAAAACTGCTGATAGCCAAAGAGACCAGAATGATGCCACCAACCGCTGTTAATTCATTAATCATTGATGTTGTCAAAACCCTCTGGATTTGCCCGGCGAAAATGGCTATGGATCCCTGATAGACCAATACTGGAATACTGGAAAAGACTACTCCCACCCCCAGACTGGAAGCAAAAGCCAGAGAGGCGAATCCGTCCAAAATGGATTTCACAGTAAGCGTGCTAATATCACCGGTCAATCCATTCTGGATGGCACCCAAAATGGACATTGGTCCTGAACAGTAAATCAAACTTGTCGTGATAAAGCCTTGCATAAGTCTATTCTGTGAAAAACCATGTGTGCCATCGTTGCTGATGGAGCTATTTTTAGTTGATGAAGAAAACCTTTCTTCCCAAATTGAAGCAAGTTTCTTCAGGCGTGTTTCCAGATCTACCCACTCGCCGACCATCACGCCGGCCAGTATACTCAATAATGGTATTAGAGCATTCTCCGTCTCAAGAAACATTTGGATACCGTATAAAAGAGTGAAAATGCCCAAAATCAGTAAAACAGATTGTTTCATCTTTTCCGGAAGCCGTGATCCCAGCAATAAGCCCAAAAGGCCCCCTACGACAATAGCCCCGGCATTAAGCAGACTGCCTGTCATTCCTTTACTGGCTTCTTTGCCACACTGGTGTCTAGAATACCGGCAGATTTTAACTCCAGCAATTCCAACACAAATAAAAGGGACGATAGTCGGTTAAGATACGCTATGATCGCCTGGTTGTTTAAACCTCCGGAATCTGTCAGTTCGACGGCATCCCGTTCTGCGCGCCGCGAGGTGGCCCGGGCGAAACCCAGTGCTCCACCTGCCGGTGTGTCACCTGACATGAGGAAACTACGGGGAGCTTCCACAACAGCCGTGATATCATCCGCCTGTTCTTCCAGCCAGGCCACATTCGCGGGCTGAATTGTCCTAAATTTGGCCGCTTCTGCTGGGTCTGCGGCGACTTCTCCCATCATTCCGCTCAGGTCACGCTGTACCTTCAAAAGTATGTTTTTAACTTTTTCATCCACAGAAAGCCCACGAGCCAACCCAAGCGAAGTAGTAGTTTCATCGAGAGAACCCAATGCCTGCAACTTCAGATCATACTTCTTGATTCGGCCCTTGCCGATAAAAGTGGTCAACCCATCATCGCCTTTTCGCGTGTAATATTTCATTGGTTCTCTTTGTCCTTTTCATACTTCATGACACGATACAGAAACCAGAATTTCTCTTCCGGGAACCCTTCTCTCACTTCGTCTTCCCAGATGAAATCATTTTCAGCCGAAAATCTGATCAAAATTTTATCTTTACGATCCAGACTGTCTGAAAATTCCTCTGACATGTCTGGCAAACTATCGATGAAGAGTTGCATGATGACACGATTTCGCACCTGATGCCTGAAAGCCGTCGAAGGTTCATTTTTGTCTGGCGCCATACCGAGAATAAAATCACCCCATAACCGGAGTCGCATTTTGAACTCACTGCGGCATTTATTCGTCCAGGCTACTTTCCAATTCGCGCGAATATCTTCTATACCACTCCACTCGTGTTCCACTTTTTCAATCAATTGGGCTGATACCAACCGTTTATGCGCAAGCAGGATTCCACCAGCGGAAAGCGATAGATCTGGCAGCTGCCGAATAACGTCATCGGAAAGTAGATATGATTCCAACTCTGAATGAGAGGAACGAACATATGAGAGGTCGCGTTTTAGTAATTCAGCCATCATTTCTGAATTCTTTTTTGCCCAATCAGTATCGTCTATTATGGGGTTGGCGTTGCTTTGACCGCTTGGTTGATAGATAAGTACCACTCATTGACGGTATTGAACCTGTCTGCCGTATCCACCAACGGACCAACACGCACCCCACGAATGATATTGTCCGCCCCCCATGTATAGATCGGGTAAAACAAGGGGATTGCGGGCAATTCTTCTTCGAAAATTAATTGGAAATTCCGATAAAGCTTTATTCGTTCATCAATATTGGATGTAATTCGGGCTTGTTCCAGCATTTCGCTGGCAATTCGGTGATTCCACTGGGAGTAATTCTGCCCGCCAGTTGCCTGGACCTGGTCCCAGAAAGGATAAGGATCCGGGTCAGGTGTACGGGAGAAGTTCAAATCTACCAGCGCTGCTTGATATGTACGCGGATTAAGTCGATCATACAGGATCGTGTCAAAGGGAAGGACTTCCAGGTCAACCTGTATCCCAACCGCAGCTAGGTCACGTTGAATGGCTCCAGCAAAGTTTTTATGCTTTTCGGTGTCAGGTACAACCATGGTGAATTTGAGGAAGACCTCTTTTTTTGATCGGATTGTATCGGTCTCCCCGGCAAGTAACCAGCCAGCCTCTTTTAGATCCCGGATCGCAATTTCCGGGTCGTAAGCCGTGGATGTCAAATTGGCATAATAAGCCCAGCTATCAGGGAAAATCACCCCATTGGCAAGGATCGCTTGACCTTGAAGGAGATTGTCGATCATCCACTGACGATTGATACTTTGCAGAATAGCCCTGCGGATTACTTCTTCCTGTAAGAAAGAAGCTTCAGCATTTTTAAGGTTGAAGAGGATAATTGATAATTCTGGTTTGCGGCTGGAATAAAGGGACAAATTGGGATAATTCAAAGCCTGGGGAAGCACATCCTGAGTTAGTTGGCTGATACCCTGAGCCCGACCCTCCTTATAAGCGGTCAGAGCACCGATCGAATCAGGATAAAAAAGAAAGACGACTTGAGATAGGTTGGCTTTAATTCCGTGATAACCACTATTTGCCCGCAATACTATACCGGAGATGTTTCCGTTGTCTACGATCAAACGCTCAAACTGGAACGGGCCAGTTCCAACCGGTTGCAGGTTAAATGGGGCATTGATGAAAGCTTCGCCTGAAAGACCGCCAAGCAGATGTCGGGGGATTATCCCGAACGTGACATAATCCAAAAATGGCGAGAACGGTTCTTCCAAAACAAACTGCAAATTTTGCCCGGAACCAGTTATTGTTACGGTTTTCCAAAAATCCTGAAGATCAGATGATATGGATGGATTTCCCTGGCGTATCATTTCCACCGTAAAGATCACATCATCGGCTGTCATCGGCTGCCCGTCATGCCATTTCAACCCTTCTTTGAGGGTGAAGTTATAGGTTATGCCATCCTGAGATATTCCCCAGGATTCAGCCAGGTCTGGAATAGGCAGTCCACGGGAGTCAAAACGAACCAACCCGTTGAAAATCAAACGGTTGATATCACGATCTGGTTGGTTTTTATTATCTAGCAACGGATTTAGCCGTTGCAATTTTCCAACAACAGCTTCCGTGTAAATCCCACCCTGGGCGGGTCTGGGTGTTGCTTCAATTACAATCGTGTCTTTTTGCTCACCCAATAATAAAATCCCGACTACCAGGCCGGTAAGGAAAATGATGACAAATTGCCAGCGAAGATTCTTCATCATAATAAAAAAGGCGTGCGCTTCAGGCTATGGAGCGTCGCCCTTTTTTGTCTGCGCAGGAAAATTTTTGTAATCCGATTTCTTATTTGCCAACAATGATGGTGACCAGTGTAAGTACAACAAAAATTACACTCAGAACAATCGTGATCCAGAATAAGGTCTTTTCAATACCACGGCGGGCTGAAAAGACACCACCGGTATCAGCTCCGGTCAAACCGCCCAGACCAACACCCTTATTTTGAAGGATAATGCTTGTGATCAAAGTCACCGAGATTATAATCAGCGCGATATCAAAATATATTGTCACGTTTAGCCTCCTGAAGCAAGATGTGATTATACCTTTACCTGGAGTAAATCGTCAAACAAAAATGGAAGAAATCAGCCTCAACCTTCATATTCATAGCAAATATTCAGATGGCAGTGGAACGCATGAAGACATCGCCCGTGCAGCGTGTAAATCAGGTTTGGATGCTGTAATCGTTACAGACCACAACGTTCTGGTGTCTGAAAAGGAAGGATACTACACCTTTGACGGAAGAAGTGTTCTTTTGTTAGTCGGGGAAGAGATCCATAATCAGGCAAAATTCCCTCAAAAGAACCATCTATTGGTATTCGGCACCAACCGTGAACTGGCTCCTTTTGCGCCAGACCCACAAAATTTGATCAATCTGGTAAAAAATTCGGGAGGGAGTTGTTTCATCGCCCATCCTGTTGACCCACCGCTGGAACTCTTTGGTGAACCTGATATCTCATGGGAAGATTGGTCATTAACAGGTTTCACCGGGTTGGAGCTGTGGAATGGATTCAGTGAGCTAAAATCTGTGGCCCATGGGTATCTTTCCGCCATTTTCTACGCATTCTTCCCGCAATTCATAGCCCATGCTCCCCTTGCTTCAACCCTTATGAAATGGGATGAATTGACCGCTAGCGGGAAGCGTGTCTGCGCGGTGGGTGGGTCAGATGCCCATGCATTACATAAAACACTCGGCCCTATCAACCGGACCATTTTCCCGTACACCTTTCATTTTTCCGCGATCAACAATCATGTTATGCTACCTGAACCACTTCGTGGTGATCTTGCATTTGATCGTGGAATGGTTCTCAACGCGCTTGCCAGGGGTAACAATTTCATAGGTTATGATCTTCCGGCATCCACTCGCGGTTTCCGGTTTTCTGCCCATAACAAAAAAGGGGATGCGGTAATGGGAGATGAGATCGCGCTGGAGGATGGAGTCACCCTTCAAGTCAAACTCCCTGCCGCCGCTGAGCTGCGCCTGTTATGCGATGGGGAGGTCATTCGTGAATGGAGCAATACTACCAACGGAGCGCTTACGACCACCCAGCCGGGGGTCTATCGTATCGAAGTCTTCAGACCCTACCTCGGTACCCGCCGCGGATGGATATTCAGCAACCCGGTCTACATCCGACCAAACATTGGACGCAGAAGACCTTATGACCACGAATAATGTCACCCGCTTTCTCGATTTAAAAAGAATTAACTACAAAGCCTTTGAACTCCCTGCCGAAAAACTCGGTGCGCTGGAAACTGCCCGCCTGATCGGTGTTGAACCCGGCCAGGTTTTCAAGAGTATTGTTGTTTTGCGTCCCAAACCCGGTAAACACATTCTGGCAATTGTCCCAGGAAATAGCGAAGTGAATTTAAAACTACTTGCGTCCGCAACCGGAGATAAGAAACTCCAACTTTCAACCCAGGCAGAAGCGGAGAAATTGACCGGGTTGCAAACTGGTGGTATTTCACCCCTGGCCTTGATAAACCGCGGCTTTCAGATTTGGCTTGACTCATCCGCATGTAGTTTTACTGAAATCCACATTAGCGGCGGGCAACGGGGACTTAATATCCGCCTATCCGTTGACGATCTTGTTTTATTGACCAGTGCGTGTGTTGCCTCTGTCAGCAGTCCGGTTCCAGTAGAATGATCTATCGGAACTAAATAACCCAAAGGGAACTAACTCAATGGCTTTTCCGTCAACAAAGAACACCTATAATCCAGCTTG
>JAAYYW010000340.1 GCA_012515195.1 Leptolinea sp. | reverse complement strand
TCGATACCTGTTGAGAAACCCGAAGAGACCAACTTCATTCTGGGCCAGTCTCATTTCATAAAAACCGTGGAAGATATTCACGAAGCCCTGGTCTCGACTGTGCCGGGAATCCAGTTCGGATTGGCTTTCTGTGAAGCTTCCAGTATGTGTCTTGTGCGCTGGTCCGGAACGAACGAAGCGATGATCGAGCTGGCAAAAAAGAACGCCATGGCCATCGGCGCCGGACACAGCTTTATCATTTTTCTGGGAGATGGTTTCTTTCCCATCAATATTCTCAATGCGGTGAAAAATATTCCTGAAGTGGCAAATATCTTCTGTGCCACGGCGAACATGACGGAAGTGATTGTAGCGGATACAGGAAATGGACGGGGAATCCTGGGCGTAGTCGATGGATCCAAACCCAAAGGGTTTGAATCAGACTCGGATATTGCCTGGCGTAAAGATTTCCTGCGGAAGATCGGCTACAAAGCCTGAATGATGGTGTTGGGCATTAATCTTGCAACAAGCCTCCTGGACGAATCTATCTTCCCCGTCCGGGAGGCTACTTATGCGTAAAATATTTCTTCTACTCCTGATATTTACTCTGCTGGCAGGATGCAGTGTAATTCCATCGAACAAACCGACCATGACCTCCGAAGAGATGGCCACACGGGTGGCTCTCCTTTTGACGTCTATGCCAACCGCAACCGGGTTTGTTGAGCAAGTTCCTCTGGAAGAGATTGATCTTCCCACTCCCACTGATTCCTATGTCGAGGGGGCGAATGTGGAATTGGCCACAACCGAGGAGCCTCTAGAAGCCATTGATATAGTCACCCCCACAATGGATGAAACCGCGTTCGCGGAGTTTCTGGGTGAATCGGCTACGGAAGAACCCACGGCCACAGAAGAGATAGTGGCAACAGCCACCTCACCGATCCTCATGCCCACTGAAACACCCACACCGACAGTAACCCCGTCAATCACTCCTGGCGGAACACCGGTGCCCCAGTTCCAGATAACGGCCACATTTGCGGCGAATGATCCGCGCACATTGCTGCCAGTCCCGTCATGGACTGATACCATGGACAGCGGCAGCAACTGGCCTATCGGGCCGGATATGTACACAGCCGTCGATTTCACAAATGGTTTTATGGCACTGACCGGCTTGCAGAAGGACAATGGCTGGCGTCTGGCCATCAATGATGTGGACAACGCCTATTTTGAAACCACAGCCCAGTTTGGTCCGGTCTGCCAGGGTATGGACAAATGGGGCATGATGCTCCGTTCGCCAGACCGCAGTACTGCCGATCGCGGCTACTGGTTCAACATCACCTGCGACGGGAAATTTGCCTTCCAGAGGTGGAACGCCAATCCGCCAGATAAGCAAAGCTCTGTCACGAATCTAATTGCCTGGTCTTCCAGTTCTAATATCCGGCCAGGAGCCAATTCTGTCAACCGCATTGGCGTACTGGCCAAAGAGAACCAGTTCACACTGTTCATCAACGGCATGCAGGTTGGTCAGATTGAAGACAGCACGTACTCTTCAGGTGGATTCGGTATCCTCATCGGAGCCAGGGAAACAAATCGATTCATGATCTATGTGGATGAAATGAGTTACTGGCTCAATCCCCCGCTTTAGCCCGTGTTATTTTTAGTTTTTTCACCGGTATCGGGCAAGATCAACCTGATACCGGTTTTTTATCACCGGCCGCTTTCCCGGCCTGGCAAGTCTCTTGCATCGGAAAGATGATGGACATACTATTGTTATTTTTGATCAGGGAGCCGATTTATGGTTAAACCTGTAACCAGAGTTGTAAAAAATGTGGCCAGTCCGGTCAACCCCGGCCGTGCCACCCGGAAGACAACAGCGTTTGCAAAGAAAAGTTCGAGTCGTCAATCACAACCGGTGATTCGCTCCGCCAACAACGCGAAGACCGGCCGGCTGTGGAAACGCATCAAAGCCTGGCTGGCGAAGCTCCCCAGTTGGAATGATCTGTCAAAAGACCGGCAGCTCGATATTATCGGTGCCGTTTGTATTGTGGTTGGACTTCTCACATTGCTCAGCCTGTTGACCGAACAGGAAGCAGTGGTTTCCGCCCGCTGGGTGGTTGTAATCAGCCGCTCTACCGGATGGGGCATGTATATTCTGCCGTTTGGTCTTCTCGCGGCGGGTTTCTGGCTGGTATTTCGCAGCCTCGAATCCATCCCCCCGTTAACAGGCAGCCGGGCAGCAGGAATACTCCTCCTGTATCTCAATTTCCTGTCCTGGCTTCACATTCTGGCCGGCGGCGGTTGGGAGATGGCTTTTGATGGTCAGGGCGGTGGATACCTCGGCGCGTTTTTTGAGCGTTTGCTGGTTGATGGACTTGGCCTTCCCGGCACTTTGCTTATCCTGATGGTCTGGTTGTTCGTGGCTGGTTCACTGGCATTACAGGTGCCACCTCCATTGTTCAAAGACGCCATCAACAACCTGCGGGGGCAGATCCGCGCGACGATTGAATCGTCCCCTGTTACGACTGTAATGGAATCAACCGGCTATCAACCGCAGTCCAGCGAGCCACACGGTCCCTTACCGGCAGGATTCCACCCGCTGACGGATATGCCGAATCGCCGTCCAGCTGTGCGTAAAGCAGTATCCCTGCCCGTCAAACCGGTTGAAGGCCGGGAAGAGAATACCCTGACACATCCAACATCTCCGGCTCAAGCCCAGAGGTCTCCCTGGGTATTACCACGCGTTGATGATATTCTTGATCCAGCTGAACCTGTGTTTATCCAGGGGCACATTGATACAGACCGTGCCAATAAGATCGAAGAAACCCTGAAGTTATTCAGCGCTCCCGTTCATGTGGTGGATATTCAACGCGGTCCCACCGTCACCCAGTACGGAGTCGAACCAGATTTCATAGAGTCCCGCTCCGGGCGTACCCGTGTCCGGGTTTCCAAGATCGTCGGTCTGGCGGATGATCTTGCTCTTGCGCTGTCTGCCCAACGCATCCGCATTCAGGCGCCTGTTCCCGGTCGCGGTTTTGTGGGTATTGAAGTCCCCAATGATGAAACTAGCAAAGTGGCCCTTCACGAACTGATTGATAGTGATGCCTTCAAGAAGTTGCGCAGTCCATTAAAGATCGCACTGGGTAAGGACGTATCCGGCAAACCGATGGTGGCTGATCTGGCATCCATGCCCCATTTGTTAATTGCTGGAACGACCGGGT
>JAAYYW010000339.1 GCA_012515195.1 Leptolinea sp. | reverse complement strand
CTTCATTAATGGAATACAGGTCGGACAGGTGAAAGACGACACATTTGCCTCGGGAGGATTTGGCATTCTCATCGGAGCCAGGGAAACAGACCGTTTCATGATCTATGTAGATGAGATGAGTTACTGGCTCAACCCGCCGCTCTAGTCCGTGCTTTTCAATGGATTTAGACCGGTATCGGGGCGACTGACCGATACCGGTTTTTAAAGTCTATTCTGTTTATAGGATGGCAAGTCTCTTGCATCGAAAAGATTATGACCAAACTATTGTTATTCTTCATCAGGGAGCCGATTTATGGTTAAACCTGTAACCCGGGTTGTAAAGAACGTGGCCAGTCCGGTTAATCCCGGGCGGGCCACCAAAAAGACAGGTGTATTCGCGAAGAAGGGTTCAGTCCGCCAGTCTCAACCATCGGTCCGAGCTGTAAATAGTGCGAAGACTGGCCGGTTGTGGAAGAGCATTAAAACCTGGCTGGCGAAGATACCCCGGTGGGGTGATCTGTCACCCGAACGGCAGTTGGATGTAATTGGTGCCGGCTGTATCATTATCGGCCTGTTGACGCTTCTCAGTTTGCTCACCGAGCAGGAGGCGGTGGTTTCCGCCCGCTGGGTTGTTGTGATCAGCCGTTCCACCGGTTGGGGTATGTATGTGCTGCCTTTTGGCCTTCTTTCAGCCGGTTTTTGGCTTGTTTTTCGCAGTCTGGAGTCTCTTCCGTCTTTGACCGGCAGCCGGGCGGCCGGAATAGTCCTTTTGTATCTTAACTTCCTGTCCTGGCTGCATGTTCTGGCCGGAGGCGGTTGGGAAATGGCATTTGAGGGTCAGGGTGGTGGATACCTGGGGGCATTTTTTGAACGCCTGCTGATCGGTGGATTGGGCCTGCCGGGTGCTCTGCTTATTCTGATGGTCTGGTTGTTTGTGGCTGGATCGTTGACCTTGCAGATTCCCCCGCCGTTGTTCAAAGACGCCATCAACAATTTCCGCCGGCAGGTCCGCGCGACGATAGAATCATCCCCCATTTCTGCCGTGATGGAATCGGGCGGTTATCAACCGCAATCCCGCGAGACGCAAACACACTCGCCTTCCGCGCCGCTGCCAGCGGGGTTTCATCCGCTTAATGATATGCCAAACCGGCGGCCGGCTGTACGAAAAGCAGTCACATTGCCGGTTAAACAAGCGGATACAAGTGATGAAAAATCCCTTTCCCAGGCAATGCCTGCGGTTAATACGCAAAAATCTCCGTGGATATTACCCCGTGTGGATGATATTCTCGATCCGGCGGAACCGGTTTTTATCCAGGGGCATATCGATTCAGACCGTGCCAATAAGATTGAAGAGACTCTGAAGTTGTTCAGCGCGCCGGTGCACGTGGTGGATATTCAACGCGGTCCCACGGTCACGCAATATGGGGTGGAACCCGATTTTCTTGAAACTCGTTCCGGGCGCACGCGCGTCCGGGTTTCAAAGATCGTCAGCCTGGCGGATGATCTGGCCCTGGCGCTGTCTGCTCAACGCATTCGTATTCAGGCTCCCGTCCCCGGACGTGGATTTGTGGGCATTGAAGTTCCCAATGATGAGACCAGTAAGGTTGCCTTGCACGAATTGGTGGATAGTGATGCCTTCAAGAAGTTGCGCAGTCCATTAAAGATCGCACTGGGTAAGGACGTATCCGGCAAACCGATGGTGGCTGATCTGGCATCCATGCCCCATTTGTTAATTGCTGGAACGACCGGGT
>JAAYYW010000338.1 GCA_012515195.1 Leptolinea sp. | reverse complement strand
GAAAAGGATGCCTCTTCCAGAGCGTATTTCAAAATATCAGGGGATTCGCCCATGCTTAAAAGGCTGGTTATTCGATAATCGGCCGGAATTACAAAAACGTTCTCATTGAATTTGGACCGCATCAGCGCTTTTTGGACAACCTGCCGGGTATCGCCCCCTTCCCTGACAGCCTCCAAAACAGTAAAAACTGTTGGGCCTGCCTTTCCATCAATAGTAGGCCTAATCTCAGACCCAAGAAAAAGCGTTGTACTGCCCCCCTGCGGATCAATATCAACAACGATGACTCTTTTTTTATAGAACTGGGTCAGATAGTTAGCCATCAGGCCAGTTATGGTAGTCTTGCCGGTCCCGCCCTTCATGGACGTAAAGGTAGTGATCATGATACTCAAGCCTCAATTTCATAAATTACCCGACATTGTTCTATGAGTGATGATCCGATTGCCGGGACCAATCTGCTCCGGTCTTGTTTGCCGGTATTGATTATCTGATATTATAATCTGAATACCTTGAATTAATCTGATAATAGAAACCGATTTACACAGGAAGAGGACCCGTTCATTGCAACAGCGCCCAGGATTCTCCAATTTGACCCTGACAATCGCAGTGATCATCAAGCTGTTCCTGTCTTTAACAGTGGTCATGTTTGCGATCATCGTTTTTTTCCTTGCGACAAACCTGACTGTCGGCAACCTTGATCCAATGGGCACTTCTCGCCCAACAAAAACAAAAATAATAAAAACACCCATGGTGTTATTCTGGGGGAAAACGGCAGCCCCAACGGTGGAAATGACGCTCACAGCCACTACAGTTCCTGAGCCAGTCTTACCCACCCCTGTGCCTTCGGAAGTTGCCCCAGCAGAGCCTGTTTCTGTCCCGCCCACTGCCTTACCGGAAGTTCAACCAACCGCGACTGAAGAAAATTCAGAACCAGTAGTTCCTCCAACTGCGAATACAGTTAACACGAAATCGGTTATTCAACACCCCAATGAACCATTTCGTTTGGACAATCTGGCTTATTTAAAATTCCTGGGTCAACTGGGCAAAGGAAAGATCAACCAGGTTGCCTGGGCACCCTCTGCTACCGGTTCGACCAATCTGGTCGCAGCGACAACCGGTGGGTACTTCTATCTTGATCCATTTACCGGTACAGAAGCGAATTCTCTTTCACTCGAAACTGGGATAACAGGGATTGCCATCAATCCTGCTGGAACAAACCTTGTTACCTGTGGAATGGATAATTCTGTCACAATTTGGAAGTATGGCAGTAACGAAATTCAAGCAACACTGGATACAGGCGGTACATTGATAACCAGTCTTTCCTACAGCCCGGACGGATCACTCCTGTTTGGAGCTGGAGTTAACGGGAATGTGCTCATCTGGAGTACAGTGGATGGTGCACTACTTCGGCAACTCGAAGGAGATGGAACGGCAATCCGATCACTTCAAGTGAGTGCTGATGGCCAATTAATTGTTGCCGGTTCCGAAGGTAGGACTCTTTCAATTTGGATGGTTGCGTCTGGTGTGCGGTTTATTTCATTAACCGCTCACTATAAAGCGGTCAATCAAATAGCCATCAGTCCAAATTCTAAGCTTGTTGCCACAGGCAGCGATGACAACACATTCATCCTTTGGGATACCGCAAACGGCAAACAAGTAAGACTTACATCATTGCAATCCGGTATTAGAAGCCTGGCATTCACTAAGGACGGTTCCAATCTCATTTCCGGAGAGCAGAATGGCACTGTTAGCATTTGGGACCTGGAAACTGGCAAGCTTACAAAAACAGTGGGAAAAGTTCCAGGCGAAGTCAATTCTCTTGCGTTTAATGAGGATGGCTCCCTTCTGGCAATTGGGGCAAATACGTTGCACGTTTGGCGTCCGTCTGATGATGCCTTGGTTGCTCCTTTTACAGGTTTTACTTTCTCGGTCACCAGCCTGGCATATTCTCAAGATTCTTCCGTCTTAGCTGCAGGAAATCAGGACGGACGGATCACTCTCTGGAATCCAAGGGATGGAACGCAAACTTCATTGCTTGAAGGACATACTGAGG
>JAAYYW010000337.1 GCA_012515195.1 Leptolinea sp. | reverse complement strand
TGCCACAGCAGCCACGATTTTCAGGATCATTAATATATCCATACTACCCTCTCATTTTTCCTGGTTGATGCTGTCTATCAGTTCGAATAACTCACTATTCTCCGGTATATCTGACATGGAATGGCCGTAATGCACAAAACGAGCCGATCCATCCCTGTCAACCAGTACCTGGGCTGGCATCCGACCTAGTTTAAAAAGATTTACTTCCTGCCCGTACAATTTGAGCACGCTGGCTTTGGGATCCGGTATTCCAATGAAAGGAAGGTCATGTTTCTTGAAATAGGATTCAAAGGATTTCGCATTCTCCGGGCCTGCCACAATGATCAAGGTCGATCGTTTTTCGAATTCTCCATAGTCTTGACGCAACTGCGCCATGTGCCTCTGGCAGAATGGTCAGGTAAATGTACGATTGAATACCAGCAGGATGTTCATCTTGTTACGAAATTCAGATAACTGAACAGTTACTCCGCGAAAATCTTGCATGGTAAAGTCTGGGGCGGGTGTGTTTATTTCAACTCTGGCCATTTGTTTCCTCCTGTTTACAAATATTATACAAATTATCCGGTTTATCAATATAGATTGTACAATCTCTCTTTTATTCATACAAATCTAGTTGGGAAACGTATAAAACAAAATGATCAGCGCCACCGGTTGTGGTGGCGCTGTGGTTATGGTCTTTTTTTCTTCCCATCATGGGTGTTTGATGAATTGTTCCGGCTCTGGATGAGTATCCCAACCTGCAAGAATCCGGGCGCGGGTCTCATCCCATCCGCGGATGCCGCTAAGCGCATCGGCTTTTTCTACACAGCAAGCGCCTACAGCCAGGGCAGTCTGCATCGCGTCCAATGGCGGGAGGCCTCGTTCAAGACCGGCCAGGAATCCGGCGACGGTTACATCTCCGGCACCGGTTGTGCCGATTACGTTTACCCTGAAGCAGGGCAGCCAGGCATTAAACCCCGCCCATTCATCAGGTTTGGCTGTGAAAGCACGCCCCAAACCGGAAAATCTGGCACGGGTGACGGTTCGCAGAAAAAGGCCACGATTTCCCAGTTTTAGTAAAACTATTTTTGCTCCCATTCCGAGAAGGATGTTGCTGGCTTTCGCCAGTATGGGAGCAGATAGAGGGATGTCGGTCTTTTTCCAAAGCATATAAGATATCTCGTCGAAACTGGGGACGAAGATATCCACGAAAGGCAGTACATTTTGCAGTATGGATAACCAATCCGCACGACCCGCGGATGATTCGGGATCCGGGTAGGCCATATCCAGGGAAGTTGTCAGCCCTGAAGCCTTTGCCCGCTCAAAAAGCCTCCTGAGCTGGTCGCCATTTTCAGCGTACATGGTGGCCATAAGCGGTGGATAACCAAAATGAAATAGATCGGCGTTCGACAGATCGTCATCGCGCACATCTCCGGCAGAAAAATCGTCATTGGCGCCGGGGTTATGCAGGAAGCGTCGGTCTTCTCCGGGTGGGCTGATCACCAGTGAATATGACGTTGTCGATTCGGCTCGTGTTATCAATCCGGATGCCAGTCCGGTTCCTTGTTTCTCAACACACTGCCGGAGGGTCATCCCCAACGTATCGTCACCGGTGCGAGCGATCAGACGGGTGGCAATTCCCAGACGGTGAAGCGCGATACCTGTATTGGAAACCGCACCTCCTGTCGTCAGAACAGCCGGTCCGGACTGAGTCAACCGGCCGGGACGGAAGTTCACGTCAAATTGCCCCGGAGCGAACGCTGACAGATCGGGAATGATATCCAGGCACAGGTGCCCGGCGACGATGGCTCGGGTCATTTCATTTTCCCATCAGGTGGTTGACGATCAGCAAATCCAGTTCTTCATAATCGCGGGAGGCACGAAGGCCTTCCACTTTTTTCACATCCAGTGAACGCACAAGGTCCAGTAATTTGAGGAATATCTCCCGGCTGTTGCTGAGGTGTTTGGTGGATTTTTCCTTTGACTGCGTGCGCAGCGCTTTTACATCCAATCCGACAAATTCGCCATTCTGGCCGTATCCATTTCTCTCCAACACCCATACCTGGTTGAACGCGCGCCGCAGGTCTACAACACCAAATGATTTATCTTCATCAAATTTCAGACCGTTCTGATCATTCAGGTGTACAGACCACAATTTTTTCTGGTAAAGCGCGTAAGCCATATCGTCAGATGGATCAAGCCCGGCAAGGATGGAATGCGCGGATTCGATCAGGGCACCAACGCGCGATGGGGCAACTGTCAGGCTGGCTAACCCGAGGAAGTGCCCTACTGTTGGTACATACGCCTGATCCATGGGTTCATTGGGTTTCATTTCACCCAGAATGCGGATATCTTTGTTGTACTCCAACAGGGCATTCATCCACTCGACCAGTCGACCGATGGATGCCACAGGATCTTTCGCCTCGCGCATGTACGTCCCTTCGCGAGCGGGCCACAGGACAATATTCTTTGTCCCAATGATTTGAGCGATATCCACCGCGCGTTTTGATCGTTCGAGCGTATATTTGCGAGCTTCCGGCGAATTGGATGTGATCGAACCATCAATTCCCATCTCGTTTTCCCATAACCTGGGAGCAACAAATTCTGCCACAAGGCCGCGTTCGTCGAGCAATTGCCGGACCCTTTTCGCGTCACTTTCCTGTTTTGTCCAGGGATCATCGGCACTTGTTACTACATCATCATCATGGAATTGGACTCCATCAAACCCCAGTTTTTTATAAAATTCCAGCTTTTCCGCGAAGGTAAACTCATCACGCATGGCGGGGCCAAATGGGTCTGATCCAGAATGGATGTTCCAGGGACCGAATGAAAAACGATAGTTGGTTGTCATCGGGAGCTCCTTATTTTTTCTATGTGAATAGTATTAATGAACAGGTAAGAATGTCAGCGAACAAGTCTACATTCTATTTTATAACTAAACCAGTGCCCGGGTACATCAGGCTGACATCCCTGGAATAACAAAAATGAAAAGATTCCCATTTGGGAATCTTTTCATGGATACGAGTTTATTTTGAACCTATGAATTGGCTTCAAACAGGCAGTTGATCACTTCTTCTGCTGTGATGCTTCCCAGATATAAAGGAAGATCAATCTCATTCAGTTTTTTCAGAATATCCGCTTCAATGAACCGGACGCCGACCAGAGTTTTCTCCAGATCGTCCAGGTCAACCAACCCCATAAAGTCGCCGCAGAAGCGGCATTCACTGATCAAACCGTTCTCAACATTAATGTCTATCTCGAGGTTGCCACCGGTGAAGCGTTTGGTGTTGCGGTATTGGAACGCCGGAGCGCGACCGAAATTCCAATCCCATGTCTGATATTTGGTTTCCTGCAGGAATTTCGCCCGTTCGAGTAGATGGTCGGGGGCATTCATACGCGTCAGGGGGGCTTCCTTCCCGAAAGCATCTATCAATCCATTCCAAAAAGCCTGCATATCCGGATATTTTTCCGCGGGGACATGTTCTTTTATATTCGTCACCCGGCTGCGTACTGAGGCGATGCCCTTGGATATGATCTTGGATGGGTTGACATTTAACACACTTTGAAGGTTATCCAGATCTGAATCGAACAACAAGGTTCCATGATGAAGCAATTTCTTGTTGTGAATGCGCTGGGCTGTTCCGGATATCTTTTTTCCTTCCAGGGTGATGTCGTTACGGCCCTGAACCAACGCCGGGATTCCCATCAGGTTCAACGCCTGTTCCATCGGTTTTGAAAGAACAGTCAGATCAATGCGCTGCTTGTAATTAATAGGCCGGATGAATGTGTAATTCAGATTTCCCATATCATGATACACTGTCCCGCCGCCCGATGACCGCCGAACAACCCTCGCACCGATTGTCTTTGCGGCTTCCATATTTATTTCTTTCTCGGCATTTTGATAGCGTCCGACAATGATGGCGTTCTTGTTCTGCCAGAGCATCATTACATCTTCCGGTTGGTCCCATTCCTGAACGGCTTCCTCGTAAGCCAGATTCCATGTTGGGTCCAGTGAATTCGTTTCAAGATAGATCATTGAATATCATCCTTCACGTCTGTAATGGGTTAAGTATATTCAGTATTTGTGTATAGGAATATTTCTCTCATCATTTAAAACACTCTCAAACCGGTGAAGTTTCTTCTGACCATTAGTTGCCTGCCACGTTACTTTCAAAATATCCTGACTAATTCTATTCATATAGACAAGTTTGACACCATTTTTTGTATAGGGTAGACTATTTTCAGGTGGGATGCATTTTTTCCTTATACAGATTGGTATCTAAACGGAGACTTCTAGAAAAACAATGAAAAAACCTGATTATTTTAGTTTGCTTACAAATCATATCGATATCCGTCATGTACCTTTCAGTGAGCGCGGTTCAAGAATTCTTGTATACCGGTATCTTGATCAAAACGCGATATACATCAGGTTGGCTGAACGATTGACAAATTTGGAATCCAACATCGAAGCCTATCTCAACCGACTTCCATTCATCCAGGACCTTTTCTTCATTGATGAAAAAAAAACAAGCAATTGATTTTACGGTAACAAGTACTCCCAACCGTCTCCTGTTTCACACACATCTTGGTGATATGGAACTAATTTTCCAAGACCAGCATATCATTGCGGTCTCTCTTCCGGCGAATCAGGTCTGTGGTTTGAAATTCAGGGTCTTTCCCCAATACTGGAGAAGCACTCCCCAGGGTGGAAAATTCCTGACAGTAAGGAATCTGGTATATAACACCAGCGGCAATGTAGTTCACAACCAGATTTCCCCTGTGGAGGGGGGGTATGAGGTGGAATTTCTTGTTCAATCAGAAGAAGATTCCACAATAATACTGGGGATATTTCCATCTGAACCGGATGTTCCGGCAATCCTCCCATTCTCTGAATTGCGGGAAGCTTCTGAGAAGCGGTGGCGTTCCTGGTTTGACAAGGTTCCTCCGGTGAAAGAGAAATACGCAAGAACATACGCGTTTGCGTGGTGGATCATGGCAAACAACCTTATCAGTCCGCAGGGTAAAGTGATCTACGAGGCCATGACGCCGTCCAAGATGGGCTATGTTGGACTCTGGCTCTGGGATAACGCGATGCACGCGTTAGCCTACCGTTACGTGGATGCTGAATTGGCACGTAACCAGATACGATCCATGTTGGCCCATCAATTACCGAATGGAATGGTTCCGGATGTTGTTTATGATGATGGAGTGGTGTTGACCATCGATCATCCAATAGTCGGTGAAGTGACCAAGCCGCCAATTCTCGCGTGGGCTGCTTTGAAATTGCACGAGTATGATCCCAATATTGATTTCCTCAAAGAGATTTATGTTCCACTGGTGCGCTTAAATGCCTGGTGGCTTACTATGAATGATGATGATGGTGATGGTCTGGCACAGTATAACCATCCGTATTCGTCGGGTCTGGATGACAGCCCCCTTTGGGATCAGGGTATGCCAGTAGAATCACCTGACTTGAACACATATCTGTGTATGCAATGCACGTCCCTCGCAAAGATAGCCACCATTCTGGGGATGGACGTGGAAGCATCCATGTGGAAAAGGAAAGCCTCTGCCATGGTGGAACGAATGATCAAGCATTTCTGGGACCCGGATGAAGGCTTTTTCTGGGTGATAAAAGATCATGGGCCAATTAAGATCAAAACGCCTTTCAACCTGTATCCGCTTTGGACTGGGTTGTTGCCCGAAACCATCAAGAAACGGTTGCTGGAGCAACTAACAAACCCTGATTTGTTCTGGGGAAAGTTTAAACTTCCCACTGTTGCCTACAACGATCCAAAATTTGATCCAAAAACCATGTGGCGCGGACCGGTTTGGGCCAACATAAACTACTTCTTTATTGAGGCCTTGGAACTGGCAGGAGAACCCGTCCTTGCTAAGACACTCAGAGACAGCACATTGGAAATGATTATGGCGCATGAGGATATTTATGAATTCTATGATGCCGAAACGGGTGCGCCGCCGGAAAGATCGATAAAGAATTTTGGTTGGACTTCGGCCGTGTTTATTGACCTGGCTATTCAAGCGAGCGCTGGTCGTTCGGCGGG
>JAAYYW010000336.1 GCA_012515195.1 Leptolinea sp. | reverse complement strand
GCGTTCGTTTGGCGGTTGGTTGGCGGGAATAATGGTTCTATTGGGGTTACTGACACTGTTCTATCAGCTTGCCTCACATAAGATTTCGATTCGATGGGGAGTTCGGTTTGCTCTTTTAACCGCGCTGATAGGCAGCTTTGGACTGGTTGTTTACGGGTTGACACCAATCGGACAGCCGTTCCCGGAAATTTGGAATGCGCTGGTGTTCAGCGGTGGGGGAGGGCTAACCGGCGGTTTGTTAGCCTGGCTTTGGTATAGCCTGCCTCGTTGGATGGCCAAAAAGGCCGAGTAATTCAGCGTAACAAAGCAGCCAGAAGACTAAAAATAGTACATCCTAGCGAAAGCCAAAGCAGGGTTTTTTCGGGATTGGTGGAAAGATATTCAGATGGGCGTCTTTTCCTGGGGATTGGATGGGTGATGGATACAATCCGGTCTCCAAGTATGCTTTCCTGAAAGTCTTTGATGGTGAGAGGTCGGTCATCGGGATGGAGACTCATTGCCCAAAGAATGGCTTTCTCTGTCCGTGGGCTTACTTCATGATTCAACTGTTGCATGGGAAGTAATGCCTCTGGGTGGAGAAAACGTTCTCTTGCGTCTGCCGGTGGTGTATTGGTAAGGAGGTGATACAGGGTGGACCCGAAAGAGAATATATCCGACCGAATATCGGTGTGTCCGCTATCACCGCCATATTGTTCCAAAGGGGTGTACAGGGCTGTCCCCTGTCCCTGAAGAATAGTAATGGTGATCTCGCCGGGTGCTAGAACTTTGACCAGACCAAAGTCAACCAGCTTGATCAGCCCGGATGGTGTTTGTTTCAGGTTGCTTGGTTTAATATCGCGGTGCAGAATGGGTGGAGTTTGACTGTGAAGGTATGAGAGTGCATCTGATAATTGGTTAGCCCAACTCAAAACCAGGTTTTCGTCCAGAAATTCTCCATTCTGGCGCGCTTCCATCATTAACATTCTGAGATCCTTACCGGGGATATAATCCATAACCAGGTAATCAAGACTACCGATTGAAAAGAAATCCGAAACTTTGGGGAGATTGGGATGGTCCAGGCGTGCAAGGACCGTTGCTTCACGCAAAAACTGTTCACGGGCTTCCTTTACCAGTTCAGCGGGCAGACTTCGGTCGTGCTCGACTTCTTTGAGGGCGGTTTCGCGGCCTTCCAACCGCAAATCATCTGCCAGGTAAATGCACCCCATACCTCCCTGACCGATAATCCGACGGATGCGATAACGCCCGCGTAAAACCTCCCCTGTTTTCAGAGGGATTGGCATTCGATGTTCTCTCTTCTCTCCCCAAACCGGAAGCAACTATCGGCGTTGAGCGTTCGACCGGTTATGAGAATGTAAAACAGCACAAATTCTGCTATATTATACCTCGATGATGTTAATCATTTTTCAGGATGAGAAAATGACAAAGCCTCTTGAATCCCTGACTGTACCGGAATCCCCGGTGTTTATTGCCCAAAGTGGCGTACTAAGTGGCCAACGTTGGTCTATTGATCGTGAAATGACTATAGGGCGAGACCCGGTTTGTTCGCTTGTCATTCCTGACCGGCAAGTATCACGGATCCACGCGCGGCTGAGCCTTACGCCTGAAGGTATTCAACTTGAAGATTTGGGTAGTAAAAATGGAACTTTTTCAAATGGCGAGCAAATCATTGACCCTGTGATTCTGAATGATGGTGATGAAATCCAGGTAGCCATGGTTCAAACATTTGTTTACCTTAGTTCAGATGCTACGATGCCGTTGGAATCAAATATGAAACCCGCCAAAGGGCAGGGTCGAAGACTGCGTATAGATTTGCGCTCGCGAAGGGTTTGGATTCGAGGGACAGAAGTTATTCCACCCCTTTCTGTACCCCAATTCAAGGTCATGCAGATTCTAAATGAAAATCCGGGTGAAGTGATCTCACGCCAGGATATGATCTCGCAGGTATGGGGTGACGAAGTATCGCAGGGAGTATCAGATCAGGCATTGGATGCGTTAATTCGACGTCTACGCGACCGAATAACGGCTATTGATCCCAACCACGATTACCTGGTCACAGTTCGAGGTTTTGGTTTTCGAATCAATAATCCGGAAGAGTAATCAACGGGAGAAATTCAATTTGTATCTGAAAGTATTTACAAATCAAGATAGAGCTTCGGTGAAACATAGTAAACTCCTTTTTAGATGATAAAAGATCAGGAAGCATCGCCAGGCAGGGGTGCTTTCTGTTCTTTGAAAGTTTTGATAATGAAAAATAAATTACTACTAGTATTTCTTGTTTTTGTAGCTATGTTTTTTTCGTTGGCAGGTGGTGCGCTAGGCGGTGCGGGAGTGATGTATTTTGCCATAAACGAAGGAATTGTTGATGGAATGCTTCCGCTCGGAATCAGCAGTGGATCTGAACCATCAATATCCTTGGAACAAGAAGATGAAGTCAAAAATTTAGTTGTTAGCTCAACGGAAATACAGACAGCGATAACCAGTACCGTGGCAGGGGTTGGTCCAGCCGTTGTTACTGTTGTCGGTCGGGTGCTGGATCAGCGGGATTTTTTCGGGTACGCATCAGAGTCACAAGTATCCGGAAGCGGGGTAATTATCTCTGAAGAAGGTTTTATTCTTACGAATAATCATGTAATTGAAGATACTTCACAGTTAATGGTTGTACTGGCCAATGGTGAAGAACACGAAGCTGTGGTTGTCGGATCTGATCGGTTTGCTGATATCGCTATTTTGAAATCAGTTGGTCCCGTTCCTGCCATTGCTGGATTGGGAAATTCCGATACACTAGCTGCCGGTGAGACTGTTATAGCTATTGGATCGCCGTTGGGGGACCTGAAAAACACCGTTACGGTTGGTGTGATCTCAGCGACAGGACGAAGCCTGGATTCAGGCCGTGGCTATCAGCTAACTGATATGATACAGACCGATGCAGCCATCAACCAGGGCAACTCAGGAGGTCCTTTGGTAAACCTGGCTGGAGAGGTCATCGGCATTAATACGCTGGTTTTACGTGGCAGTGGAATTAGTTCAACCAGTGCCGAAGGTTTGGGTTTTGCCGTCCCGTCCAACACAGCTCGTGCTATTGCAGACCAAATTATCCAGAAAGGCTATTTTGCCCGGCCTTACCTGGGAATCCGTTATCAATCCATTACACCCGATATTGCATCAGTTTACGGTCTACCGGTGGAATGGGGCGTATATGTAGCGCAACTGGATAGAGAGAGTCCGGCGGCTCAGGCTGGTTTGCAGCGAGGCGATATCATAACAAAGATTGGCGATCAGACACTGGATGATAGTCATCCTTATATCAACGCACTATTTGCTTATTCTCCCGGGCAAACGATCCAGCTTGAAGTAGTCAGATCAGGAAAAGTTTTAAATTTGCCGATCATTCTTGGAGAAAGTAAATAGAAACTGCCCCCGATCAGTGGAAAAACCGGGGCAGTTTATACATCTTTCTATTAAAAATTTTTCAGGATCCTATTCAGTTTTAAATTGGCTGACCATCGCTCGCAATTGCTGTGAAAGCTCGGACAGCCGGTGTGCTGCAGTTGAAACCTCTTCGACTCTTGCTGCCATTTCTTCTGTAGAAGCGGAAACTTCTTGTGCGGCGGCTGAATTCTCTTCGGATATGGATGCTATATTCTCCACCGCATGAGTTACTTCGTTCGTTGAAGCAGCCATTTCTTCCGTTGCTGCTGTATTACGTTCAACCACTGAAGAAACTGCATCTACATTATTCACCAGGTCATTTGCAAACTCTGTCATCGTGCTTACGGCTGCGGCTTCCTGTTCGGCCTGGATATTCACAGTATCTGCGGCATTGAGTATCTCCTCAAGAGCAATCCCTGCCTGGTTTGCCAGTTCTACACCTTTATCCACTTCATTCGTGCCTTCTGACATGGCATTATTGGCTTCGGTCATGCTCTTCTGAATCCCCTTAATAAGTCCATCGATTTCCTGGGTTGACATAGAGACGCGTTCTGCCAGTTTTCTTACCTCATCGGCTACCACAGCAAACCCCTTACCCGTTTCGCCAGCGCGGGCTGCTTCAATGGCGGCATTCAACGCCAGCATATTGGTTTGAGACGCAATATCCTCAATGGTAGTCAAAATAGTGCCGATCTGGTCCGATCGTTCACCCATTTCCTGAACTTTTTGGGATGAAATTCCAACCGACTCTTTGATTAATCGCATTTCTTCAAGAGTGCTTTGCACTGTTTTTGAACCGTTGTCGGCTGCCTTTTTCGCGGCTGCAGATCCCTGGGCAACAGCATTAGCATTTCCAGAAACCTGTTTAATCACATTGGAGAGTTTTTCCATTGCATCAGAAGCTTTTTCGAGCGCAACTGCCTGTTCTTGCGCACCACCTGCCACATCGGCTACAGCGTGGGAGAAATCTTCCACATTGGAGGCTGTGCGGGTGATAGATTCTGTTTGTTGGGTTGTACCTTTCGCAACCTGTTGAATCGTGGTGGCTATCTGTGTCGTTACCCCATCAACTTCCAATGCGGTCTGGGCTAGTTCGATGGATGCTGTGTCTAATTCGGTGATATGGGCTATCAGATTTTGGATCATAGTCCGTAATCGTTTAATCATTTCACCAAATGAATTTCCCAGAACATCATCTTCTGAATGTGCGGTGATGTCCACTGAAAGATCACCATCTGCCAATCGGGAGGATACTTGCGCAATCTGTGAGAAATATTCAACGATGTTCTGGAATGAGGTAGCCAGCAAATTGATCTCATCCTTCCGGTTATGAGTGATAGTCTCTTCCGGCATCTCTCCACGCGCAATTTTCTGTGACAAGGTGGATATTTTTAGAATAGGCATTGTGATGTAGTTGCTAATTAGGATAGAGAGGAATATCACGATAATCGCAGCTAACAAAATTATCACAATTAGAAGGTTCCGTAAGTTAAATACATCTGATAAAACCACATCAGTACTGTGCTCCATTACCAGACCCCAACTTGTACCCTCTACCGGGAAAAAGGCACCGATAACCGATTTACCCATGGTATCTGTGTATTCTTCCACGCCAGATTTACCTTCAAGGATGGAATTGACTGCGAGCGTATCCGGTTTTAATTCCAATTCAGAACGGGTTTCCAAAAGCCCCTCTTCCAGCAGGGTTTCTGTGTGATTGGAAGGTGTGATTAAAAATCCGTCTTTATTGATAAGGAAGCCATCACCTCCAACAAGGTCCTCGGCATTGATAAAATCTTTGAATTCTGTAGTTGGAATGGAACCCGTCACAACGCCAACTACCTTTCCTTCATTCCACACAGGAGTCCCAACAACAAACACAATGTTTCCTGAAGCTTTTGATACAACAGGATCAGATATGGTTGTTTCGCCCTTTAGCGCATTTTTATGGTAAGACCTGTCTGCCACGTTAATGGACGACTTATCTGTTCGATATACTGTTCCACCATCCAATCCGTACAAATTCAGGTTTTCATATACCCCCCATTGTTTGTAATACTGGTCAAGAGCGGCCACAACATTGTCCGGGTCCATCGTACGTACCCGCGTCGTGCTGGCCAGGACTATCATATTGTCTTTTCGCTCCTCAAGGAATGTGTTTAACATAGTTCCCTGAAGTTCTGTCTGGACGCGGAGGTCGTTCTTGATCCGGCTTAGCAAGGCGTTCTGACTCTGAATAATACTGACCACACCAATCACGATCAATGGGATTACGGCCAGCACCAAGAAATAAAATAGGAATTGAGTGCGCAATGAATCTCGAAAACGAATTCCCGAACCATTATTCATTTTTTTCATATTTTTCCCTCTGAAGAGCTATGAATTGGTTAATTGGGTCTGGGTGAGATCGTTTATATGCGTTGATGGCAGTCTTAATGGAATGAACCCAATAATGTTTATCTATGGGATCAATGGCGATATAGCTGTCATTGATTGATAGTATTTAAAATATTATGCGCCTGCCAGGTGTTTTTTTTAATAAATATTGTATAAAAACCCCCCCGGATACTAAAAGGAGATGGGGCGATCCCCGCTCCCATCTCCTTTGAAGAGGAAATCCAACTACTTTTTCAGGTTCTGTTCCATGGAGAATTTAAGGACATCTCGATAGATGGATTTGACAGCTTCGAGCGCTTCCGGCGGTTGATTCTGCTGCTGTTCGCTCTGCGTGATAAGACTGTTGAGAAGGGAAACCAGTTCCGGAGTGATCAGAGCGGCGTTGTCTTGCATGGCTTTCTGACGATCTTCCGGTTTTTCGAGTGACATTAACATTTCAATGAACTGGATCTCTGGTGGAGGCGCGCTAGCTTTTTGCAGGACGCCGGCAATCTTCTGAAGTTTCTCCATGCGTACCATATCATTCAACTGACGCGCGGATTGTAATTCCTGACGGATTAGTTCGACAAACATTTCTGTCATCGTCGGCAAGGTTTCTTCTGTCGCCTTTTCCAGGTCTGGTGAAGCCATTATGGAATCCAGCATACCCCGGGCATGCCCGATTTCTTCTTGCATAATCCGATCGATCTCTGCTGTCAATTCCAACAGATGATCACGAAGTCCTTCCAAACGTTTCTTTTCATCACCATCGGCCGCAGTGATCTTGCCTGTGAGCTGCTCGAAGAATGTGTAATCCAATCCTGCTCTGGCCATCGAAACGATCGTGTCAACCTGGGTCATGCTGGGTGCGGAAGTGATCAACTCCAGCAGTTTTTCGCGGGTGAGGCCGTCTTTTCCGGCTTCCTGAAGGGATTTCATGGCGGCTTCTGTGTCTTCGGCTTGAGCTTTCAACTTTCGGCCAAATTCTGTCTCTTCAAGGGCAGCTCTCTGAATACCGGACAGTGCTTTAGCCGAGCGCTGGTCTCCCTGGGCGAGTGATGCTTCCACCAGCCGATTGATGATGCTAAAGAACATGGTATCAACCAGGGGTTCTTCGTTCTTTAGAACATCCGGAATGGAATCCGGGGAGGTTGTGAGGAGTCTTTGAATTAGGCTGACCCGTTTCTGTTGGTCATCCAGCATTTCTTTCGTTATTCCATCTCCTTCGAGAATTTTCTCTACCAAGGATTGGAAGGTGAGCATGGTCTGTGGCCGAAGGATGTAAGCCTTGCGTTTTTCTAATGGCAATGCGTTTACAACCTGGTTGATGATCGGTCCGATCATGCGCTCCTGTTCATTTACAGGCAAACCAAGATCAGGAGGGAAGAATGTCAGCAATAATTCTTTATCCGGATCATGGTAGACGATGGGTGAGGGAATTGTCCCCTGATGTCCGCAACTCTGACATTGCACAATATTGAACGCGCCTGATAGGAGGATCTGTTTTGCCTGAGGATCTGTGTTTAAATCAAAAAGCTGCCGCATCTCCACAATAACTGGTTGATGGCAGCGCGGGCACATGGTTTGGGTTTTTGCCATAAAGGACACTCTCAAAAAATAGGATAGGAAGATTATACCCGTGAAATCTACACGGTGATTCCGCGGGGCAGGGTGAAGTAGAACCTTGCACCTTTGGGTGAGGGATCAACCCAGATGCGGCCGCCATGCGCCTCAATAATAGCCCGAGACAGATAAAGCCCGAGTCCGGCGCCTTTTGTTGCCCGTGACATTTCGGGAGACCGATAGAAACGGTCAAACACATGAGGAATGTCATTTGGCGAGATTCCCGGGCCTTCATCACTGACACAAATAATGACCCTGTCGGGACGGATCTGTCCGCTTACACGGATCTCACCGCCG
>JAAYYW010000335.1 GCA_012515195.1 Leptolinea sp. | reverse complement strand
CTTGATTAACAGTCCGCAAGGGCTATAGTAATGAAGATTTTCAGCAATGAGGGGCATTAGCTCAGCTGGCTAGAGCGTCTGCATGGCATGCAGAAGGTCATCGGTTCGACTCCGATATGCTCCACCAGATTTTCCAATCAGCCCGGTAAATCCATGCGATTTGCCGGGCTTTTTCGTGCCCGTGCAACCACCCTGTTTGCATGTAGTTAGGACAGAAATTGCCACTTGAAGGCCGCCTTTCGGGAGATTCCCGTCTGGCGGCCTTTTTGCGTTTCAAACGCCCTTTTCGGCGGATTTCTCTCTAACCTGTGGTCAGAAAGTCCACACCCCTTGCCGAGGTCAGCGGAGACACGTGACCTCTCCTTCGCCCCTCTCGTTTATATTGCACCGAAGCCAAAGAGAGAACTTATTTTCTACTCAAACTTGTGGTCATAAGACGGCGTTTTTAATGATATTGCGAAAACCGCCCGAGCAATCGAAATGGGTGGAAAGAGAACGCCCCAAGCACAAAACCGCCGATTTTGACAATAACTCAAAAACTGGTCGGCGGTTTATGGATTATTCATTTGCCCTCTCAACCGCTTTCTTGACTGCGGAGAATGGGGACAGCGGTGCTACGGAGAATGGCAGTCTATTTCAGAAGGTGGCGAAATTTACGGAACGCATCACGCAATGGATTGTAAAAACCATCTTCATCATTGAGACCGCCGACACTTGGAGCATTGGTCGCGCACCAGTGGTATGTATCAAATCTTAGACAGGATATCGAACCAAAGAAAAGTTGTTCTGTTGTAACGAGTTCGCTACTTTCGAGGGATTCAAATCTATCTGCCAGTTGCGTAATATCCCAGCCACAATATGCGCAGACAATGATGTTAGGAGCAAGAATTTCAATCATTTCTTTGCGGAATCGCTGCCCATCCTTGTTGGATTTTTCATATTCAGGCCATTGGGTATTTGTGTCACCAGTCTCGTTGCCTATTGTGGAAACATTCATAAAAGCAAAACTCAATCTCCCATGTGCAAAGTCACCTTTTGCAATGTCGCTCGAATGAGGAATGATGGCAAACTCGGGAAAGTCATTCAAAAGACCGTATGTGAGGTAGAAAATGCGCCGATGGAAGTTCCCATTGGTGTCGCCACTGGCGTTTATATAGTCTTTATACTTAACCTGAATGTAGTCATCATAGGACATAGAATGCGCCTCTCGTCCAACAAAAAGAATACGGTACTTTTGTTTCGTATAATATGGATAGAAACCATAACTGAGGAAGCCATCAGGGCACGCGGCCTCCCATCTGGCATTCAACTCATCAATCCTATTCTTCAAACCGATTTCATCAGAGGGATAATTCATCATCACTACTCCTGGCTTATTATTCGCTTATAAATACTTCGTCCAACTCCAATCCATGCCTTTCATGCCATCCTGGACAACATCCCGTCCAAAGCGCCCACCGTATTTGCTGCACTTTCTATTCCACCAACGACAAGTCGGATGTGGAGCCCCTGCAACGGGGATGGCAAGAGTTCCCTTTTCCCAACAGCAATCGAAGGCGAGCCTTGACAGGAAGACAACGCCATTGGGCTTATGCTGTTCAAGCATATACTTAAAATATTCATTAGCAATGGCATTGTCTTTTTCGGTAAGCAATTCCCGGAACGTATTGCCTTGGTTCGCAGGGCGGAGATAAAAGTTATAGAACACCGTGTATTGAAAGAGGTCATGATAATTATCCAGATCAGGCCCCCATTGGTTAATCTTCTGGTATCCGTATTTCCAAATACCATGGGCTTGGTTCGGAAAATCTCTTGGAAGTTCTTCTGTAATGATATCCCGTGTGCTTATCCACCCCTTTTCCTCCTCGTTCAGCTTTGTGTGGTCCGACGTATACCACGTGGCGCAATCCTTGTGAATGGTGCTGTATTCTGGAAGATAGTGGCTCTCGCCTATGACAAGCAATGCGCTGCCGTGCTGCTGTGCCATTCCATAATTGTCCCCGATGTAAGGGGTCATTTCCGGATAGCGACTACGAAAATCAGTAACCGTTCACGGCCTTCGTTTCTGACCGAACCGCCATCCGTGGGCGGAAACGGCCAGGAGTTGGTTCGAGCCAACTCGAAAACATCACTACTTTAGCTGGTGGTAGGGTGTTTGTCAAGGGGGGG
>JAAYYW010000334.1 GCA_012515195.1 Leptolinea sp. | reverse complement strand
TACTATCATTAAGCAGGGAACCACCGTAAAAGGACTTACTACAGCGGCAAGCCTTTGGGCTGTAGCCTGCATCGGACTTGCTGCAGGAATTGGTTTTTATACTGCGGCCATATTGGCCGGCATCGTTGTTTTTATGACGTTGGTACTGTTGAGCAAGTTTGAAAAAGTCTTCCGACGCAAATCAAGTGATGAACTGGATATCAGCATGAGGCTTCAAAACACGCCGGGAAAGCTTGGTGAGATGGTTTCAGCGATTGGTAAACTGGGTATGCAAATCAACAATGTAAGTATTGAAGATGAAGAAGAGGATTACCTGACTGTACAGCTTACATTAAGCCTTTCAAAGAATGATGACGCAGAGGATATTCTTGCGATTATCAAAGAGATACCCGGAGTACATATGGTTTCGTATTCACCATGGAACATGAGAACGAGTTAAAAAAGGTGATGATTGTAAAAACCATGTGACAATTATGTAAAAATCTCCGCGAAGCGGAATTCTTGAATCAGTAATGTGAATGAGAATGGAGGTTTTAGAATGGAAAAATTACCTAAAACAATGAAAGCTTTGGTTTCTTATGGGGCAGGTGATTACAGGCTGGAAACCAATGTTCCTGTACCCGAAGCAGGAATTGGTGAGATCATTATCAAAATTGAAGCTTGTGGGATTTGCGCAGGCGATGTAAAGGCTGAACACGGTGCAGCCATGTTCTGGGGTGATAATGGACAGAACAGCTGGGTAAAGCCACCCTTTATTCCGGGACATGAGTTTGTTGGAAAAATCGTTCAGATGGGAACCGATGTAAAGGGAGACTTTAAAGTCGGCGACCGGGTTGTTGCGGATCAAATCGTACCCTGCTGGGAATGCAGGTTCTGCAAAACAGGGAAGTATTGGATGTGCCAGAAGCATGATATCTTCGGGTTCCAGAGCAATGTGAATGGCGGAATGGCAGAATATATGCGTCTGCCGAAGGAAGCCCTTGTCTATAAGCTGCCAAAGGATATGCCGATTGAAAAAGCCGCGCTGGTTGAACCCTATGCCTGCGCAAAACACGCCGTTGACAGGGGAAATATCTCAAATGAGGATGTTGTGGTTCTCTCTGGAGCAGGTACGCTTGGTTTGGGGATGGTCGGCTATATCCGAATGAAAAATCCTAAAACTCTGGTGGTTTTGGATATGAAGGATGACAGGCTTGAACTGGCGAAGAAATTCGGTGCGGATATTGTCATTAACCCAGGCAAAGAAGATGCCATCAAAAAAATAATGGATTTGACCGAAGGTTACGGCTGTGATGTGTATATTGAAGCAACAGGACATCCTTCCAGTGTAAACCAGGGTTTGAGCATGATTCGAAAGCTTGGAACATTTGTGGAATTCAGTGTGTTTGGAGCACCTGCAACAGTGGACTGGAGTATCATTGGAGATCGCAAGGAACTTGATTTGCTGGGTGCTCACCTTAGCCCGTACTGCTTTGAACCGGTGATTGATTGGATTGCGAAGGGTGCACTGCCTGCTGATGGTGTTGTGACACACAAATTCCCTCTGGAGCAATGCAAGGAAGCTTTTGAAATGGCCGGTAAAGGGGAAGGTTCACTGAAGGTTTTACTAATTCCATAACTCCAGGCCTGAAAAAACAGATTCCAACCGCGTTCGAAAACATATACAACAGCTATGCCATGAACCGCTCTTGAGAGGATAGGCTGGAGATAACCGTAATTGTTTATTAAAATCATCAGAGCCGCAGGTAACGGCTAGGTACCTGTAACTGGTTGCTTATAGTAATAGTGATTGAAATAATTCAACATTCAGGTGGGTTTTATCGCAAAACTCACCTGATTTTATGTTATCTGAATCATCAAATCCCAAGCTGATGAAACAATGTAAAATAAGTTCTAGCCTCACTAGCACCGCAGTGTGCCCCTTTCAATATATTGAATGGACTCCCTTGACAACTGGATAAAAAAGGTGCACAATGCTGTTACATACTCAGAAGGCCATGCTGCCCGACGAGCGTTATGGAAAGTTAGTGCTCACACCCCGGCAGAGCCAGCGGGTGATTTGGATGATTTCGGTGATGTTTGGAGACCGTTGGGAAACCTGAGCCGGTTCCGAACAACACACTTCGAAGCCCTGCTACCTACGATAATGTATTAGAAATACGGTAGACACATTAGGCGACAATAAAGACGACGGGGTATACAAATGAACTGGCTGAATGCATTCGAGCTGATGTGCTATATTATCGTGACGGTGATGCTTGCAGATCTCATTCGAAAAAAAGAT
>JAAYYW010000035.1 GCA_012515195.1 Leptolinea sp. | reverse complement strand
CCTAGCGCAATTCGATATAGCAGAATTGTTATTGGTCTCAATAACCTTTGAGCCAAAGAATTTCCAGTAAACATGTAACCCAACCCAGTAATAGAATTCACTATCATTCGAATTTTGATCCATTTTGCAACAATGGAACCATATAAAACACATTTAATAGTGAAATGATGAACTAAATCTGGTTTTTCCTTTTTGTACAGGTTAAATAATTTTAATATGCTAGCAATTTCTCGTACCGGATTCATTCCTTTTCTTGACAAAGGAAACTCAATCCAACGGAATCCCGTTTGTTCAAGTCTTTTTGAGTACTTATCAAATGGAGAAACAAGAATAACTTCATGTCCCATTGATTGTAAAACTTTTGCCAGGGGAAGCCGGAAATTATAGAGATACCAGGCTGTGTTCGCAAAAAGGAGAATTTTCATGGTCAAATACAGTTTTTTTGAGCCCGCAGCCATTCCTGAAACACAAGAATATCCCATAGGTAATACTGGTTGTCTTGTGTCCCGGATTGATGTTCCCGCCACATTGTCTGAACTGGTTCAGGGTCAAAGAAACCTTCGTCGCGCATGCGAGAAGGATCCAGCAGATCGTCCGCCCACTCACGCAATGGACCCCGCAGCCAGGAATCAATCGGGATTCCGAAACCCATCTTGGGCCGTTCGATAAACTCTTTTGGCACATACTTATAAAGCAATTGACGGAGGATATACTTACCCTGTCCATTTTTAATCTTCATATTCATCGGTAATCGCCAGGCGAACTCAATCACCCGATGATCATCAAGAAACGGCACGCGCGCTTCCAGGCTTACTGCCATACTCGCCCTGTCCACCTTTGCTAAAATATCATCCGGTAGATAGGTGATAAGGTCCATATACATCATCCAACGGGTAAAATCTGGAATGGACGGCCATTGGGATTTATCAGTCAGGGGGGTCTTGGGTTCTTTTCCACCAATTACCAGTTCTTCCGGCTGTTTCCAGTGGGAGACCAGACGGTAATACAGGCTTTGCGGAGAATCTACGGCAACAACATCGGCGATTTTTTTCATCTTTTCACCGGCCTGGGGAACCCGTAGAGAGCCAGGAATTATCGGCTTCAGAGATTGGAACAGGCTTTCCCAGGTAGTCGGAGAGAGAAAACCCATACTTCCCGCCAGGGCTCCACGCAGACCAGCTCCCATCCAACCGATCCGCGCCCAGATATCATTTCCCCAGAAATACCGGTTATACCCGGCGAACAATTCATCTCCTCCATCGCCCGATAGACTCACGGTTACATATTGCCGTGTTAATTGAGAAACAAGATATGTGGGGATCTGTGAAGAATCCGAGAATGGCTCATCATACATAGCCGGTAATTTCGGGATTACCGCACGTGCCTCTTCCGGCGTAACCACGAGATCTGTATGCTCTGTTTTTAGATGCTCAGCTACTTTTCGAGCAAAACCGGCTTCATTGTATTCATCTTCCATGAAGCCGATTGTGAACGTTTTTACAGGGATACTGCTTTCGGCCTGCATTAACGCGACAATGGCAGAGGAATCCACACCACCGGAGAGAAATGCTCCCAGGGGAACATCAGCCATCATGCGCAACCGAACTGATTCACGCAATAGACTATCCAACTGATTCTTGGCTTCCTCAATAGATCCGGTAAATGGATTTGCCAGCCCAGATTCAACCACACTGCGAGCCGACCAGAATACTTCCGGTTCAGGTACATATCCAGGCAGGTCAAACGGGAATGACAAAATGGTTCCCGGCATTTGCTTGTATACATGTTTGTAGATCGAAAAGGGCGCGGGGATGTAGTTATGCCGGGTGAATAGAGCCAAAGCGTTACGGTCGATTTCCCCGTGAAATTCAGGATATGCACGCAGGCATTTCAATTCCGATCCAAATAAAAGACATGAGCCTGACCAGCCATAGTACAGCGGTTTTACCCCAACACGGTCTCGTACAAGATGCAAAACACGATCGCGCCTGTCCCACAGGGCAAAGGCGAACTGGCCATTGAAACGTTTAACCGCAGGAATCAAGCCCCAGGAATCAATAGCTTCGACCATTACTTCCGAATCAGATGTGCCCCGGAAAGAGGCTCCGGAATTTATCAATTCTATACGAAGTTCGTTGTAGTTATAAACTTCGCCATTAAAAACCATGATAAAGCGGCCGCTGGATGAAACCATCGGTTGCCGACCGGTAGGAGTCAAATCTACAATGGCCAACCGACGGAAACCCAGGGCCAGACCAACGGACTCATCCACCCACGTATCACTGGAATCCGGCCCGCGATGGACAATCTTGTCAGCCATTCTGGTCACCCAAGCATCCAGTTCTGCATTTGATCGATCACAGCGGGTATCAAGAAATCCGGTTATTCCACACATTCTATTCCTTTGTTATGCTCGTTGAGTTGAAATATGTATGTTTGATAGACTTGATTCGCGAAGTATACCAGTTGATCAAAAAGTCTTCGGTCGGGCGACAATCCCAATGGTGAAAGACAAACTTGCTGGCAACCACCCGATTGGAATACCCATCACATGGTCAACATGGAAATAATTCTCCAGTTGCTTGATAAATAAGCGATAATTAAAACCCTTATGTTCATTTCGGTGTACATTCGTCGTTCTTCCCAGCAGTTCATTCCAAAATTCGGCAATAGTATATTCTTCGTCCTTACTATCTCGATATAGGACTTTCTTAGCAATATACTTTATGAGAAAAGGCAGACCGGTTTCATTTGGAACAGTGAAGAATACAATTGTTGTGACACTGCGCGAAATTATTTGCAGATAACCATCAACTATCGCTGGGGGTATGTGCTCTATCGTTTCAAGTGAAATTCCCAGGTCATACTCGTCAGTATCAACCACCATTTCTTCAGGGGATGAGCATTCATGAAAACGAAT
>JAAYYW010000333.1 GCA_012515195.1 Leptolinea sp. | reverse complement strand
TTATCATAATATTTTATTTTACCGTTTTGTAATGTCATTCACAATAAAACGACAGATTCCGGTTGTGGTATCCTGATCTATACGTTCTGTAAGATCCCAATACTTCCCACCTAATTTTCTCAGAATCCACACGTCCATTTCACACAGCATATCCGATCCTTTACGAATACTTCGATAGGGGCAATTTTTGAAAATAATCTCAGGACCATTTTTTCCCGCCTCCCAAAAAGCATTGTAATGGTAGCTCGTAAGCCAGGAGATCATTTCACGCAGATTCCCCTTTTCTCCTGAACTAAAGTTTGTTTTTGCGTTAGTGATGTTGAGGTATATATCCGCCAGATCATGCGCCGGTTTTTTTTGCCTTTTTCCCCAATCATCCAACACTCCACGGAATAACAACACTATATTGTCATCACCATACTGCAATACTGGGTAGTATTCAGATGCCCTGCGTCCTGCCCCTGGAATATTGATATTTCCCGGGATTTCCTTTATCAAACCCTGTGCTTTTAATTTCCGTAAATGGTAGCGAACCGCTGGTTCAGCAATACCGCATTCCCTGCTAAGTTCACGTGATGACGACCGGCCAGATTGGATTATGGAGGTCATTATTCGATAGTTCGAGCTTTTGTTATCCATATTTACGTAAACTTTCCTTTACATTATTATAACTTGACACGCTTTCCCCGGATGATAGAATTGTTCTATCCGATTTCTCCAATTCGGGCAGGAAGGCGCGATATGGAAAAAGAGACGTTGAATTCACCTGGGATTGAGATTCCTCCTGACATTCAGGGCACCGTGACAGTCACCACACTCGACAGGTTATACAACTGGAGTAGAAGAAATTCCCTCTGGCCCATGATGTTTGGACTAGCATGCTGCGCCATCGAAATGATCTGCGCGGCAGCCAGCCGGTATGATATTTCCCGTTTTGGCATGGAAGTCATGCGTCCAAGTCCTCGCCAGGCTGATTTTATGATTGTTTCCGGGACAGTTACTAAAAAAATGGTTCCACAAATTGTCCGTTTGTACAACCAGATGGCAGAACCGAAATATGTGGTTTCAATGGGCGCCTGTGCTAATGGAGGAGGTCCATTTAAAGAAGGATATAACGTCGTTCCCGGCATAGATCGATTCCTTCCAGTTGATGTTTACATTCCCGGATGCCCTCCAACACCCCAGGCATTGTTGAATGGTTTGATCACGTTGCAGAAGAAAGTTGACGGTGAATCAATAAAGACAGCTCGTTGGTATCAAAAAGCACCAATTGACGCCGTTCCGATACCTGTTCTGGGACCCGATCTGATGGACCCTCGCCAGTACGATAATATCGCTCGAATATCCCGCTTGAAAAATGATGAAGCACCCTCAACCAATGTCCTCGAGGAACCACCCATTTCTTCAACCAATATAGAGGAGGTGGGCTCATGATCGAACAGGCCAATGTCACGCTCGATGAGGACATTGTCACGAGATACCCGCATTGGGTGGAATCGGATACAAGACCAGGTTACTCTGGATTTATGGTTGATGCAGGCAATTTACTTCAATTTGCCAGGGCGGTACGGGATGAGCTTGGTTTTGATTACCTGTCCATGGTAACAGCTGTTGATTATTTCCCTGATGATCAGATTGAAATTATCTATCAGATATATCGCACAACAGGTGGACCGGGGTTTTTATTTAAAATCCGATTACCTCGATCAGAACCAAGCATACCCAGTTTATGTTCCATTTTTCCTGGCGCAGAACTGCAGGAGCGTGAGGTTTTCGACCTGTTTGGTGTGGTATTTGAAAACCATCCTGATCCCAGACGCATCTTCATGTGGGAAGGATTTTCCGGACATCCCCTCAGGAAAGATTGGAAAGAGCCATTTTATGAAGATGAAGTAAAGCCGTATAAAAATCGCTGGCCAGAAGGTAAGTTCCAAAAAATTGAAGAAAAAAATCCGTTCAATAACAACGTTGATTACCCGGCGAACTTTGAACCTGAACAATTCAAGACAAATGGTGACGCTTTACTTTATGAAAACCTTCGGAAAACCGCGAACGTTATGACCGGGGGACTGAAAACAGATCAGTTAATCATTAATCTTGGACCACAACATCCGTCAACACATGGTGTATTTCGTATGGCCGCTCTTCTGGAAGGAGAGACGATCGTAGACCTCAAACCCGTCTTTGGTTATTTACATCGCAATCATGAAAAGATTGCTGAACGATGCACTTTTTTACAGATCATGCCATATACCGATCGGTTGGATTACATATCATCCATGAGCAACAACTTCGGGTATGCACTTGCTGTGGAAAAGCTTATGGGGATCAATCCTCCAGAGCGAGCAGAGTACATTCGTGTGATCATGGCGGAACTTACCCGCATCAGCAGTCATATTATGACTACAGGATTTCTACTGAATGATCTGGGAGCGTTCTTTACACCAGCTCTGTACACACTCGAAGAACGCGAGTTGATTTTGGATATTTTTGAGGAAGTATCCGGTTCCCGAATGATGTGCAACTATTTTCGATTTGGCGGGGTTGCGCGGGATATCGGGGAATTATCACTGGAAAAGACCCGAAGACTGGTATTTGACCGCCTCCCCCGAAAAATCGACGAACTGGATACCTATCTTACCCATAATGAAATTGTCCGAATGCGAACGGAAGGTGTGGGAGTTTTGACAGCTGACCAGGCTGCGGCATACTCTGCTTCAGGGCCACAGCTTCGCGCTTCAGGCGTTCCATATGATATTCGGAGAGCGGATCCGTATTCCATCTACGATCATTTCAAGTTCGATGTGGCTGTCCGCTATCATGGTGATATATACGACAGATATCTGGTTAGACTTGACGAGATGCGCCAGAGTATTCGCATCCTTCAACAGGCGCTTACTGAAATACCAGATGGCCCCATAATAAACGGAAAACCGCAATATCAACCTCGTGTACCGGCTGGTGAATCATACGGCAGGGTGGAAGGCCCCAAAGGAGAGCTCGGTTTTTATGTCATATCGGATGGCAAGCCAAATCCGCAGCGCTATCACGTAAGGGCGCCTTCGTTAATCAATATCACGTCATTATCTGAAATGTGTCGAGGCTATAAAGTCGCAGACGCAGTCGCAGTTCTTGGATCGATGGATATCATTCTGGGCGAAGTTGATCGGTAAGCAGAGGAGACAATATGAATGGCTCTGGCATCATACGAGGACTGCTGATTCCCCTTAAACACTTTTTTGGAACCTATCTGGACGATTTGAAGTGGTTGGGAAAAAAATACTACAACTCTGAAGGGATTGCCTGTCGCTCTTCCGCCGAACAACGGGGTATCTTTAGTGTGCAGTATCCAGAAGAGAAGTTGCCGGTCCCGGAAGAGTTCCGGTTTATTCCTTTTCTTATTTATGATGAAGCAGCTGATGGAACTCGCAATATCCGTTGCACAGCCTGTGGCATCTGTTCAAAGGTCTGCCCTCCGCAATGTATTTGGATTGAACGCAAAACCGATCCAGAATCCGGGAAACCGATTTCTCAACCAGCGCAATACGTCATAGATATTGACCTTTGTATGAATTGTGGTTTTTGCGCGGAGTTTTGTCCCTTTGACGCAATTCGTATGGATCATGATTACGAATTAGCCAATACCAGTCGAGAGGAAAACAACATCTGGAATCTGCAACGCCTATTGAAACCGGCATCCTATTATGCTGAAATCCGTCCCAAAAATTTCGCTCAGGAAGAAGCTGAAAGAGCAGAAAAAGCGGCAGCCAAAGCAGCCAAAATTGCCGTATCTTAAAAAGGTTTAACGAATTAAGGAAACTTCGATGTATAATCCTGAAACTGAAATTGTATTTCCCAGCAAAGCAATAGGCAGTCTGTCCAGCTTGCGTGGTGAAACATGGCAAGACTTGGTCAATATGGTGATAGAAAAACCACTAGACTCACCCGAACAGACGGCCTTTCTGTTGATGATGATTAAGATTGACGGGTGTATCACCTGTAATGTGGATTCATTCAGGGCAATGCGGGGATGTCCGGCTTGTGCCCAGTTAAACATCAGGCGATATAAGGGAACAGACGATGATCTAGTCCATCAATACGAACAGGCCTTGATGGATACAAAAAAAACATTTTTCAAAGATTCTTAGAGGTTAAAATTAACCATGGCTTCAATAACAAAAGAAATAGTAATGACCGCACTCGGTACTGTACAGGACCCTGAATTACACAAAGATCTGGTTACCCTGAACATGATAAAGGATGTAACAGTTGACGGCAGTGATGTAAGTTTCACTGTCGAATTAACAACTCCAGCCTGCCCATTGCGTAATCAAATCCAATCAGAGGCGAAGGCTGCCGTTGAGAATATCCCGGGAGTAAAGAATGTCTCGGTCAATATGAGTGCCCGGGTTTTGGATGATGGGCGTGACCGTGGAATTCAAGGGCTTTCTATTCGCAATGCAATTGCAGTAGCATCCGGCAAAGGTGGCGTGGGAAAATCAACAATTTCCGTTAACCTTGCCATTGCTCTTGCGAAAGCCGGCGCGAAAGTAGGTTTGTTGGATGCTGACATCTATGGACCTAATGTTCCGACAATGATGGGTGTCGACCATCTACCGCCCGCCCTGGGTGAAAAAATGATCCCCGCTGAAGTCTACGGCGTCAAATTGATGTCAATAGGGTTCCTGGTAAAACCCGGTCAGCCGTTAATCTGGCGTGGGCCGATGTTGCACTCAGCCATACGGCAATTCTTATCCGACGTCGAATGGGGTGATCTTGATTATCTTGTAATCGACCTTCCCCCAGGCACAGGAGACGCCCAACTCAGTCTGGCACAATCCATCCCCCTGAGCGGCGCAGTGATTGTTACCCTTCCTCAGGCAGTTTCGCTAGAAGACGCCAGCCGTGGATTGCAGATGTTCAAAGTCTTGAATGTTCCCATCATTGGTGTTGTCGAGAACATGAGCTACCTGGAGTTACCGGATGGAACCCGGATGGATGTATTTGGTAGTGGCGGCGGTCAGACACTGGCAAAAGATTCGGAAGTGCCTTTTCTTGGATCCGTTCCCATGGATCCGGATGTTCGAAAGGGTAGTGATTCGGGTTCACCAATAGTCCACGCATTGCCTGATTCTCCATCAGCAAAAGCCATGACAGACATCGCTGAAAAAGTTGCGGCCAGTTTAAGCGTTGCTGCCGCAAGCAAGGATAAAGGCGTGACCATAAAAATGGTCGGATAGGAGTGCACATATGACGTCAACGATCGTGGGTGTCCGCTTTAACCCCATCGGTAAAATCTATCATTTTGATAGTGGAAAGACATCCGATCTGACTGTAAATGACTATGTTGTAGTTGAAACAAGCCGTGGGAAACAGCTTGGACAGGTGGCTCAGATCATTAACGAACCGGGAATACCTCCCGAAGGTGGTTGGAAATCAATTGAACGCCGTGCAACCCCACGTGACCTGGTAACCCGGCAGAGTTGGCAAAACAAGGAACCAGAAGTATTGGATTTTGCGCGCAACCGGGCAAGGGAATTACGGTTGGCTGGTGTAAAAATCATAACATCTGAATTCAGTTTTGATGGAAGCCGTCTTACAGTTTTTTTTAGTACCGAGACTGAAGAGAAAGCGGATTTAAAGTCACTACGTCAGGACCTTCAACGCCGGTTCAGTCCTTCACAGGTCGATCTAAGACAGATCGGGCCCCGTGATGTAGCCAAAAATCTATGTGGAATTGGCGCCTGTGGTCTTGAAAAACGCTGCTGCTGTCAGTTCCTCTCTGAATTCAGCTCTATATCCATTCGAATGGCCAAAGAGCAGGGAATATCCCTGACTCCTGGAGAGATCACCGGAATGTGTGGTCGTTTACGGTGCTGCCTGTCTTATGAATTTCAACAGTACTCCGAAGCCCGATCTCATCTGCCAAAACGAAATAAAGAAATCAAAACCCCAGCCGGCACCGGAAAAGTCATTGATGTTCGTCCATTACAGGAAATGGTACAGGTAGACATTCCAGAAGTAGGTTACCGGGAATTCCACATTACAGAACTCGACTTTTCTCCTCAAGAGGTCAAGAAGGCGTGATCGACTTTATCAGTATTGAGGGCTGGAAAACAAAAAAGAGTATTCTGGTTGTTTTAGCTCATCCGGATGACCCGGAATTTTTTTGTGGGGGAACTCTGGCCCGATGGACAAAGGCAGGTCATGATGTCCATTATTGTCTGATCACAAACGGAAATAAAGGATCCGATGATCCCAATATCACACCCGTGGAATTAGCCACACTACGGGAAATCGAACAGAAGAAAGCCGCGGAAATAATAGGGGTACATCACATAGAGCAACTTGGATATGATGATGGAATGTTAATAGCCGATTTACAGGCCAGAAAAGATGTTGTTCGTGTGATTAGAAAGATCAAACCAAATATCCTGGTTTCTTGCGATCCGACGAACTTTTTCCCGAATGAAGGGTATATCAACCATTCCGATCATCGGACAGCCGGTCAGATCGCATTGGATGCTGTTTTTCCAGCAAGCGGTAACCGGATGTTTTTCCCTGAATTAATAACGGAAGAAAACCTGCATCCACACTCCGTGGAAGAGGTATGGTTATCATTAACATCGCAGCCTGACATAAATATCGATATAACGGACACCTTTGAAATAAAAATAAAAGCCCTTCTCGAGCACAAGAGTCAGATAGGCGATCCGGATACGTTTGAGAGACGGATGCGCAACACCCGCCACACCAAAGATACTACCATTGACAACCCGCGTTACGAAGAGGGTTTTAAGCGTTTCGTTTTTCAAAAATAAATACCAGAAGAATGTCACTATAGCTCCGATTGACGGTTGGAAAAATCGGAGCTATACTGTATTCATATTATTTATCTGATTAATAAGAGCATTATCAGGTTTTTATGGCTGAAGCTTACCTTAATGCCTTTCTCGAATACTTGACCAATCATCAAAATCAGGATGACTCGCGCCTTCCGTCACTGAGTGAGATAAGCAAAGTCACCCGGATGAGTATTCCCAGTCTTCGTGAACAGATGGAAGTTGCCCGAGCTCTTGGTTTTGTTGAAGTCAAACCCAAGACTGGAATTCGAAAGAATAAGTATCGCTTTACTCCAGCAGTAACTGCCAGCCTCTCATATGTGATAAAGAACGACTCCGGAATGTTTGATAAATTTTCCGACCTTCGTAAACATATTGAATCTTCCTATTTTGAAGAAGCGGCTGCGTTACTGGTTGAAGAGGATATTAACCGGTTAGAGCAGTTGATTCAGGAAGCCCGCGCAAAATTGATGTACAAACCGGTAGAAATCCCGTTTTTTGAACACCGGGACTTTCATATGTTAATGTACAGCCGCTTAGATAATCCATTTGTTATTGGTTTGCTGGAAGCATACTGGCAAATGTATGAAGAAACCGGATTGAACCGCTATTCAGATATGGAGTATCAAATTCGAGTATGGAATTATCACGAAAAGATAGTTGAGACTATCCATCATGGAGAAATCTCGAACAGCCGGAAAATGCTGTTGGAGCATATGATATTACTGCAACAAAGATCAGCCACAAAAGAAATCAAGAATAAATTTGAATGATCCGAAGGATCGAATGAACCAAATAACTAACGAATTTAATCTGACGATCAGCACGGTGAATGGATCAGGTAGCGCAACCGCCAACGTGACAATCCTGAGATCGATATTTAATATGGGAATTCCAGTATCTGGCATAAATATTTTCCCGTCCAACATTCAAGGTCAACCCACGTGGTATTCCATGAGGATCAGCCAGGCTGGTTATTTAGCTCGCCAGGAAAAAGATGACATTGTTGTTGCCATGAATCCTGTAACAATTCAAAAGGAGATTGATTCTGTTTGTCCCGGAGGTGTATTACTTTTTGCAGACCATATCCATTTGCCTGTTGAAAGGCCAGACATTCACATTTATTCGATGCCAGTAAAAAAGATAATACAAGAGTCGGAGATCATGAGTTCTGTTCGTGACTATGTGGCAAATATGGTTTATGTGGGTGTGTTGGCACAGATACTTGGCATGGATTTGGATTTAATCCACCAGGCATTGGATTTCCATTTTAAAAGCCGAGAGTCCGCTGTAAATGTGAACTGGAAAGTGGTCAAAAACGCGGCGAATTGGGCAACTGAAAAAATCATAAAAGAAGATCCATATCGGGTACAAAGTCTTTCTCCGCTTTCCGATTACATCCTCGTTGATGGCAATACGGCCGCCGCCCTTGGAGCAATTTATGGAGGGGTTCAGTTTAATGCATGGTATCCAATCACACCCGCCACCAGTGTTTCTGAATCCCTAAACGAATACCTGCCACAACTTAGACTTCATCCGGAAACCGGCAAGGAATCATATGTTGTAGTTCAGGCAGAAGATGAGTTATCGGCCATCGGTATGACTGTAGGTGCGGGGTACGCAGGGTTGCGTGCGATGACTTCCACGTCTGGCCCCGGATTGTCATTGATGTCAGAATATCTTGGTCTCGCGTATTATGCGGAAGTCCCGGTGGTTATCTGGGATGTTCAACGAATTGGTCCGTCCACAGGCCTGCCGACACGAACCGCACAGGGAGACCTAACACAATCTTATTTCATCAGCCATGGTGACACACAGTTCATCATTTTGCTTCCCGGCTCCGTTACGGAATGTTTTGAATTTGGATGGAAGGCATTTGATCTGGCCGAGAGAATGCAAATGCCGGTAATCGTGCTATCAGATCTTGAACTTGGTATGAATCAGTGGATGACCCGGAAATTCAGTTATCCTGATAAACCAATGGATCGGGGAAAAATCCTTTGGGAAGATGATCTGGAAAAATTGTTAGATGAACGGAGTGGCGACTGGGGAAGATACCTTGATATTGATGGTGACGGTATCCCTTATCGTACTGTTATTGGCAACACTCATCCCAAGAGCGCATTCTTTTCCAGGGGAACTGGGCATGATGAATACGCACGCTACTCAGAGGACAATGTGACATGGGAAAAGGGATTAAAGAGGCTGGGTCTCAAATATGAGACGGCGAAAAAATTCGTTCCTAAACCATGCATCTCTAATGAGGAAGACGCAGAAATCCGTATTCTGTCCTTTGGATCAACCGATCCAGCTATAAAGGAAGCAATTGATCAATTTCACAAAAAAGGAAACAATGTTGATTATTGCCGTGTGCGAAGTATTCCGTTTTCGACTGAAGTGAAAGATTTTCTTAATACAAAAGATCCTGTCTATGTTGTTGAGATCAATCGGGATGGACAAATGTGCCAGCTCTTACAAACCTCATTTCCAGAATACGCATCAAAACTGGTGAAGATGTGTCATGTTGATGGTCTGGCACTTACTGCCAATTGGATTGTTGAAAACATTCAAACAAGCAGGGAGAATCAAAATGCCTGATAATCCTTACTCAACAACCACTCAAATTAACACAATAGGTTTGACAAGAGCCGATTACAAGGGGACTGTAAGTACTTTATGCCAGGGATGCGGCCACAACTCAATTACTCACCAGATTATTGCCGCTTGCTTTGAACTCAATTTACGTCCGGAAAAAATCATGAAGTTTTCTGGAATCGGATGCTCAAGTAAAAGCCCCACGTACTTCCTTGGACGATCATTTGGTTTCAATGGGTTACATGGCAGAATGCCTTCACTGGCGCAGGGGGCAGGATTTGGGGATACGAGTATGCGGATCATTGGAGTCAGCGGTGATGGCGACACGGCAAGTATTGGTTTAGGTCAATTTAAACATCTTGTCAGAAGGAATATTCCACTGACCTACATTGTTGAAAACAATGGCGTCTACGGCCTGACAAAAGGACAGTTCTCCGCCACCGCTGAACGCGGAAAAACCCTCAAGAAACAGGGAACAAGCCGCTATTTGCCTGTCGATATTTGCATGGAAGCTCTGATATCCAATGCCTCTTTTGTTGCCCGTTCTTTTGCCGGCGATCCAAAACAAGTTAAAGAATTAATCAAAGCCGCGTTAAGTCACAGGGGTATCAGTGTACTGGACATCATCAGCCCATGTGTTACTTTTTACAATCAAGAGTCATCGCTTCATTCTTATTCATGGGGCAAAGATCATGAATCCCACTTACATGAGCTCTCTTTTGTTCCACCGCGCGACGAGATTCTCATTGAGGACTTTGAAGAGAACACCGTGCGTGAAATAGAATTACACGATGGCTCAACTGTAGTCTTGAAGAAACTTGACAAAGAATATGATCCAACCAATAGGTGGGACGCAATGCACATGCTTGAGGAAGCCTATATCAATGATTGGCTTGTCACTGGCCTTATCTATGTTAACCCTGACCAACCTTCAATGTATGATCTGTATAATTTAGTTGATAAACCTCTTAATCGGCTGACACAAGATGAACTCCGTCCATCAAGAGAATCGCTTGAAAAACTGATGCGCGAATCTTTCTAAAAAAAAGAGCCCTCTTGGGCTCTTTTGCAAACGTAGATTATCCATACTCTCCCAATGTATGCAACAAGACAAAATTGGGTGGTCTTTTCCCGCCCACCGGAAATCCAGAGATCAAGACAACCTGTTGGCCGGCTTTCATCAAAGATGATTCGAAGATCGCTTCTTCAACCGTTCTTATCATTGATTCTACAGTGGACGCGAAAGGTACCAGGAACGGCGTTATTCCCCAGTACAACCCCAGGCGCAAGTAGGTCCGTTTATCCGGCGTAAAGGCGAGAACTGGAACATCAGGCCGCACCATTGACATAACCCTGGCTGTATGCCCTCCGCGCGTAAAGACTGCGATACAGGCAACATCTGTATCATGAGCCAGCTCTTTGGCGGCCCTTGCAAGTGAATATGAATCATCCTGTAACCCCAATGCATCTGGAGTAGGGTGGCAATGTCCCCATTCATTGGTATGCGCTTCGGCTTCCTGAACAATGGCATCCATCATTTTCACAGCTTCAATGGGAAAAGCGCCACTGGCTGTCTCACCGGAGAGCATAACAGCATCAGTTCCATCAAAAACGGCGTTTGCTACATCTGAAGCTTCCGCTCGGGTTGGACGTGGATTTTGCATCATCGACTCGAGCATTTGCGTTGCTGTTATAACCTGACGAGATTTCTTGTTGGCAGCCTCGATGATCAATTTCTGCATAATTGGAACGATCTGCGGAGATGTCTCAACTCCAAGATCGCCGCGGGCAACCATAACTCCATCTGCCGTATCCAAAATCGCATCCAGATCTGCGATCGCTTCGGGCCGTTCCAATTTTGCAATCAGACGGGTATCCATCCTCTCCGGATTAATTTCTGAAATAGCTCTCCGTACGATTTTGATATCTTCCGATGAACGGACAAAGGAGATGGCAACATAATCAACTTCTTGCTCCAGGCCAAAAGCCAGGTCCACTCTGTCTTTCTCTGTAAATCCAGGGATCAAAATCTCAGTCCCTGGAAGATTAACACCCTTATGGGACGTCAACTTTCCCCCCATTACGACTTTTGCCTCAATGGCATCCATGCGTACTCCAGTGACCTCGAGTTCCAACCGCCCATCGTCCAGTAATACACGGCTGCCTTTTCGGACAGATCGGGCCAATTCCGGTACTTCCATCGGAATTGCATGTTCAACACCTGATTCCGACGGTTCACTGGAGGCAGATAAAACGACATCATCTCCTACATTCAGCATAATGCCGCCATCAGGTAGATTTCCTACCCGCATTTTCGGTCCTTGAAGGTCCTGTAATATTGTTATTGGCTTCTTAATTTCCTCAGAAATTTGCCTGACCATCCCAATTCGTCTTCGATGATCATCATGTGTTCCATGAGAAAAGTTCATACGGACAACATCAACGCCCGATAAAATGAGCTCACGGAGTTTATCCAATGTATCACATGCAGGGCCAACAGTTGCTACAATTTTTGCTTTTCGATTATTCATTTTTCATTCTATATTATGTAGATTTTTTGCTTCCCGGATCAATTCCTGTCTAAAATCCGGGTGGGCGATGGATATTAAAGCTTGAGCACGCTGCCTGAAAGATTTACCATACAAGTCAACCATACCATATTCTGTTACAACAAACCGCACATGATTCCTTGTTGTAACAACCCCGGCACCTGGTTTTAGAATGGGAACAATTTTGTTGTGAATATCACCGTTTGAACCCTTCGAAGTACTTGGCAAAGCGATAATTGGCATTCCCTCTTCTGCCAAAGACGAACCATAGATGAAATCCATTTGCCCGCCAGTGCCACTGTATATCTTGTGACCAATTGAATCTGAACACACCTGGCCTGTAAGATCCACCTCAATGGCAGAATTTATAGCGACCATCCTACGGTTTTTTGCTATGGTAAATGGATGGTTTACGTATTCTGTCCGTTGAATTTCAACGATCGGATTATTGTCACACCACCTGTGCAATACGCGGCTTCCTAAAAGGAATCCGGTCGTGATCTTTCCTTTGTGGATTGTCTTTTTAGAATTATTTATGACACCCGTTTCAACCAGCTCAATAACTCCATCGGAGATCAATTCCGAGTGAATTCCAAGATCTTTTTTATGTGTCAGGAATCGTAAAACGGCATTGGGTATATCTCCGATTCCAAGCTGAAGAGTGGCTTCATCAGGAATTCGTTCGGCAATGTTTTGACCTATCCGTTGCATTACCGGATCTGTTCCATTTTCAGCCATTGGAATCTCGGCAAGAGGGTAATCCACCGGCACTAGAAGGTCTGGCTTGCTAATATGTACCAAAGTATCCCCAAGCATTCGCGGCATCTGGTCATTTATCTCTGCAATTAGAATCTTTGAAGATTCTGCCGGTCCAATGGTCAGGCCGCTTTCGACACCATACGTACAATACCCGTGGTCATCAGGTGGTGAAAGCTGCACAAAAGCGATATCAACCGGCAAAACACCTTTCATAAAAAGTAGGGGGAATTCTGAAAGATGTACAGGAGTAAAATCCGCCCTTCCTTCGTGAATGGCTTTCCGCACATTAGGACTGGCAAAAAGAGAATTGATGCGAATATGTCCGGCCATCGAAGGCTCTACATATTCCGACCCGATGATGGTTAATGCCTGGCAGATTTCCACATCTTGTATATTGGGAGCGTACCGAACGAGCGCAGATAATAACTCACGTGGAACAGAACAATTCCCTGTGAGAAACACCCGCATACCGGACTTCACCAAACGGACAGCATCATCAGCCGAGACTATTTTTTTTGCGTACTCGGTTTTCCAATCCATTATTACTCCGGGTTATGAACGCAGTAAAACTTTACGGATTTTTTTCAAAACCCAATCGATCGTTGGCTTGTCTATTACAAGCGGAGGCGCAAAGCGAATGATCTGTTGATGTGTTTCTTTTGCCAGAATACCTTCCTCTTTCAGAGCTTCGCAGTATTCTCTCGCTCCTCCGGCTTCAGCCTTAATCTCGACCCCGATTAGCAGTCCTCTTCCACGTACTTCTTTGATTTTTGGGCTGTTAATCTCTGATAGTTGATCCATGAAATACTCACCAAGTGTCGCGGCATTCTCTATCAGTTTTTCTTCAACCAGTACTTTCACCGCTTCCCTGGCAACAGCTGCCGCAAGAGGATTGCCGCCAAACGTTGATCCATGATCTCCTGGATTAATAACACCCATAATGCTGCGGTCAGCCAGAACGGCTGACACGGGATAAAAACCACCACTTAGTGCCTTTCCAAGAATGACTACGTCGGCTCGCACGTCATCGTGCATAGTAGCCAGTAATTTTCCTGTTCTGCCAAGCCCTGTTTGGATTTCATCAGCCATAAACAATACATTATTACGGGTACATATCTCCCTGACACTTTTGATATATCCAGCAGGGGGAATATTTACACCCGACTCACCCTGAATGGGTTCCAAAAGAACAGCAACGGTACGGGGTGTTATGGCCTTCTCCAGAGCATTCGCATTACCAAACGGAATTGATATAAATCCGGGAGTGTGTGGTCCAAAATCATCTTTGTACGCAGGCTCTGAAGAAAATGAAATGATCGTTATCGTTCGTCCGTGGAAATTTCCATCCGCAACAATGATCTCCGCCCGATCTCGTGGTACTTTTTTGGATACGTAGCCCCATTTACGGGCCACTTTTAACGCAGTCTCAACAGCTTCTGCGCCACTATTCATCGGTAAAACCATCTCGTAACCAGTCAAATCTGATAATTCTTTATAGAACAATGCTAGTTGGTCACTACGGAATGCACGAGATGTAAGCGTAAGCTTACCCGCTTGTTCAACCATCGCTTTTAATATCCGCGGATGAACATGCCCTTGATTTACAGCCGAGTATGAACTAAGGCAATCCAGATATTTAT
>JAAYYW010000332.1 GCA_012515195.1 Leptolinea sp. | reverse complement strand
CTTTTTCTCCACTCTGTTACAAGATCCCATCGGCTTCATTGACCGATTCGAATCTGTTGAAAAAGATCCGATCCACTGGCCGTCCGGCTATTCTTTCGACTGGCATGTCCACCATGGAGCAAATCCGTAAATCGGTTGATGTTATCGGGCTTCAGAATCTGGTTATCACCCACGCCACCAGCACATACCCCTGCGAACCGGAAGAATTAAACCTGCGCATGATCGAAACCTTACGTAAGGAATTCCCCGTTCCCATTGGATACTCCGGCCATGAGGTTGGATTGATCCCTTCCGTCCTGGCGGCTGGATTGGGCGCTTGTTTGATTGAGCGCCATATCACCCTGGACCGGGCCATGTGGGGTGGCGATCAGGCGGCTTCTGTCGAGCCCAGCGGGTTCGAAAGACTGGTAAAATACATCCGCGTTGCCGAGCAATCACTGGGTGACGGTGTCAAGAAAGTTTACGAAAGTGAACTTCCATCCTTAAATAAACTTCGCCGGGTTCAGGAATGATCCGGTCGAGGGAATGAGAGTGCGATATGATCCACGGAATTCATTTGTTCAGTAGTGTTCTTGGAAAACCCGCTTTATATCTGGACCCCGGTTCGGGTAGTTTCATTTTGCAGGTCCTTCTGGCCGCAATCCTTGGGGGCGGTTTTGCCATCAAGGCGTACTGGAAGAAAATCAAGGCTATCTTTGTGAAGACCCCTCCGGAAGAAGTGGATGAGGAAGAATCGGACGAGAAAGCCTGATAGCGGTTAGTTCGATATGGCATCATTGAAAACAAGTGAACCACGGCGATCTTCGGGTCAACCGTGGTATTTTCATCCCCTGCTTTTTGGTATTTATCCGATCGTGGCGCTTCTGGCGGCTAATATCAGTCAGATCAGGCCTGAAGCGGCTGTGCGGTCATTTATCATCAGTCTGGTTCTGGCCGTTGTGTTTTATGGTCTGACAATACTGGTCATACGTAACCGGTCATTATCGGCGGTATTTACCACCTTTATCTTTCTGCTCTTCTATTCCTATGGCCATATATATCAGTTAATTGAAGGACAGATGGTTGCCGGATTGGATATTGGCCGGCATCGCTTTCTGGGATCTCTCTGGCTGTTTCTATTCGGTCTTGGTATCTGGTTGATCTTCAAGAAAGCCCGGAACGCGCAGACCTTTAACAGCCTGCTGAACACTGTCTCCATCATTCTGCTGGTGCTGCCTCTGTTTCAGATCGTGGAGTTTGAATACCGAGCATCACGTGTAAAAACTGGAACCAACACAGTCAAAGCCGCACCCATTACCACTTCGGCCGGGAAGAATCTGGAACCTGAAACGTTGCCTGATGTGTACTATATCATCCTGGATGGATACAGCCGGGATGATATTCTCAAAGAACTGTACAACTACGACAATTCCAGTTTTTACACTGAATTGCGTCAACTTGGTTTTGTAATACCAGACTGCGCCCAGAGCAATTATGCCCGTACTGCGTTGTCTATATCCTCTGCGTTGCATATGGATTACATTCAGGAATTCAGTACCCTGTATAAACAGGGTGATCAGAGCCTGGATATGCCTGTCTATTTGGACTATATTCAGAACAGCCCGGTACGCAGCCACCTGAAAGAATTTGGTTACCAGATGGTAGCCTTTGAAACAGGGTATTTCTGGAATGAAGTAACGGATGCTGATGTTTACATCATCGCCAACGACAATCCGCTGGAAAAGGTCAAACAGGGGCGGGATGTGTCTGAATTCGAGGTGATGTATTTACGAACGACAGCTTTCCGCACAGTGGATGAGTTGAAATCAAAATTCACGCAGAATCTGGTCAAGAATATCCGGACACCGGAGGAGAAACACCATGACCAGGTCATTTTTGCGCTTGACCAGTTGGAACAAGTTCCCCTGCTGCCTGGAAAAAAATTTGTATATGCCCATATAGTGGCACCGCATGCGCCATTTGTTTTCAGCCCGGATGGGCGTTACATATCCACGGGCGCTGTCAATCCGGGGTATCTGGATGCGATATCGTATCTAAACTCCCGGGTGATCCCCATGACAAAATCGATCATCGAAAATTCAAAAGTGCCTCCGGTGATCATAATTCAGGCAGATCATGGATGGGATGCCGATCATCGTATGGAGATATTGAACGCATACTATCTTCCAAATGGTGGGGATGAATTGATCTATGAAACGATTACCCCGGTAAATACTTTTAGAACTGTTTTCAACGCGTACTTTGGTGACGACTTCGAATTATTGGATGATGTCAGTTATTTTTCTGATGATGAGGCTCCGTACGCTTTTGTCGAGATTCCCCATTCCTGTTCCAGTGGTAAGTCTCCGGCGGATATGCCGTAAATATGCCTGTTGACCTATCATTTCAACGCAACCTGGAACGTGTTCAGCGGATAATTTCCCGCCGTCAAAATGATTCCCGGATTGTGGCGATGGCTAATAGGGTAGCCGAGAATACACGGGAAAACCCCGGCGAAAAGCCCGTGGTTCTTTTTAATGCTTCAACTCGGCTGAGCGGTTTGAGCCTGAATGCCGGTTTTCAACTTCTCACTGGATGGGCGCTTCAGTTGTCTGGTGTTCCTGTAGTCCATTTTGTGTGCCAGCGGGGACTTTCCCGCTGTGTGCATGGAACTGACCGGGACAACCCGTACAGACTGCCGCCTTGTGATGAATGTTTCCGACAATCCCGGATCAATACCACCAGGGCGAATGTCCGTAATCT
>JAAYYW010000034.1 GCA_012515195.1 Leptolinea sp. | reverse complement strand
TCTGCAGTTTGACATCGTGGTTGGCTTCGGAGGAGATTACTTCGTAGCCTTTGTCTTCCAGAAGCTTGCGAAGCAGGATCTCTTCGTTCTTCCAGCGCTCGGTGGCGAAGTCGGAGAATGACAGACCGACTTTGATCTTTTCGCCGGAGGCAGCCGGTTCGGCAGGAGCAGCCGGTTCAGCGGGAGCGGCCGGTTCGGCAGGAGCAGCCGGTTCGGCAGGAGCGGCCGGAGCGGCGGTGGGAGTGGCACAGGCAACGAGCATGCTGGCCATGACAAGGAATGACAAAATGGTCAAAATGGAACGGTATGACTTGGACATATCCTTAAACCCTTTCAAAAGTAATTAACTGCAAAATAGTTGGGGTACTGCTTGACTTCTAACTACCTTCCTTTATTCTCCTTTCCTCCTCCTTTCTCATCGTTGTGCAATACAAGCACATCCACCTGATCTGGGGAGGCGATTGACCGGATATCTTCCAGTCGCCCCGAACAGGCAGAAAGAAAACCGGAACCCGGTGGTTCATTGGGTGTTGGGGTGTGGGCTGCAATTTTGCGAAGCTTCCACCGGGACCGGAGTTCTATTAAGTTGGGGAAAACTCTTTGGAGTAACAATAATCTAGGGCAGTAATTAGTTTGTTTGTCAACCAAACTAATTAATAAATATAATAGCCTTTTTTTTTATATTGTCAATAGGAAGTTAATCATGGATATCTGGCACTTTTCCATTGATGGTTTTTAGGTTCAGTGAAGATCCTTTATAGACCTTCTCATGGACAACTGGGAGGAATTTCTTTTACATAAGTTTCATATTTTTTGTTCACTTGGTAGGACATATCGGGCAGAAGAGGAATATCTTCTTTAAAATATTCCGACAAAATCAACCGAAACGTGTTCACGTTGGTGAACGAGTCAGGGATATTTATCTCATCATGATCAAGTCCGGGGAGATAGTATGCCTGGAAATTTTTAGCCCGTTTACCACCGTCAGAAAATGAATGGTCGCTCTGGATAATGATTATCGGGGGATTATCAGACTTTTCCAGAATGATTTGAATGATCTCGATCATTCGGGTGTTGGTATACCGAACCTGATCTAGATAGCTGTTGTAGCTGTCCTTGCCTTCCGTCCGAAACTCTCCGGATGGTGTGAATGTAAAGGGTTGGTGGGTGATCAACAGGTGATTGTAAACAAATTTCCTTCCAGGTTTTTCTGGCATTGTTTCCAATGTTTCCAGCTGGAACAAGTTTTGGCGGTATTGTTTGTAATTTCGCCCCGCGAAACTGCTGCTTTCCGGATTCAGGCTGCCCGGGCTGATGAGCCAAACCAGGACTGTTGGAACGCGGGCGGAATCTTCGGGGTTTTCTTCCAACCACTCCGCGGCTGTCCGGGCAAATGTAGTGTTAATGAAGAGACGCTGGAAATTCAGTGTTTCCAGCTTTTCACCAGGACTTGTTGCGGTTTCGGCGTCCATATAGATATCCGAATCGGGCATGTCCAGGAAAAGATAGGGGGATTTATATGAAATCCACTGGTAACCCAGGGACTCAAATTTTTCCCGAACCAGGCTGTGGGTTATGTAGGGTGTTAGAAGTTTTTCATGGTCCTGTGAGGTGATCTCTTTATAAGAAGGGCCAAATTTTTCGATGTAATCCATATTGAATATGGATGCCATCGAAAGAGCTGTATCGGTGTAATTACTCATGCCGCAGGGTGGGACAATGAACCCGATTTCCTGTAGCTGATCGATGAATGGCTGAATATCGAGGTTCAGGTCTTCGGCCATCAGGTCAGAACGGCCATACCCATCGAGAAGAAGGTAATAGATATCTCTGTCCCCCTTACCGGCCAACTGTGTCGATAGCGTGGAGAATGTTCTTTCCGTGGTTCTTCTTGTTGGATTCAATGCGACCAAAGCCAGAACAATCTGGACGAGAACAAAAACAGTCAGGATGGTTGTTATGGTGTTGAGATTACGGGTCACCCCTGT
>JAAYYW010000331.1 GCA_012515195.1 Leptolinea sp. | reverse complement strand
TTTGGACCGTCTGGTGGAGGTGTTGGATGCCTGAAGCGAAGTTTGAACGCCGTCAAGTGCTCGATCCGGCCGTGGCCGACCTGCTTTCTGGCATGGAACGCCGCAAAGCCGAGACACAGCTTCCCCGCCAGCAGCGGGAGAAAAAGGCCAAAGAACGTGCCAAGATCACTTCTCGACGCGAGCAGCGGGCCACTTATGACCTGCCGCCGCAACTCAGGCAGCGAATCAAAGACCTGGCCGACCGCGAACGTTTGCCGGCCAGCCAGTTGGTCAGTCTGGCACTCATCCGCTTTTTGAACGATCTTGAAAATGGAACTGTCGATGTGGATGCCATGAAGCAACCGTCGCGCAGTCCGCGGTATGATTGGAATCTGGACATTCCAGAAAACCTGATGCCAGGTCTTGTCATGCCACGGATGCTTCTAAAAAATAATCGAAAACGTTCTTAATCGTTTAAAGTAATTAAGAGTCGTTAAATAAGTAGTCAATAGAATCTCGTGCAAAATTTGCATGTACCAGAGATGCAGAACTTGCATGTAGTTGGCGTGCAAAAGATTCCATCCGGCGGCCGGAGGGTAAAAAATTCACTCCCGCCGGCAAGAATAAATTGCACATTGGCCGAAGCGCGAGATTTGCATCCAGGCCAGATGGAAATAATTGCATACAGGCCGGAAGGAAAAATATGCAATCAGGCCATAGGGAAATTAATGCCGGCAGGCCCGAAGGCGAATATTGCAGACAGGAAATATCGACTAAAATATAACGGCGACCCTAAGGGTCGCCGTTATATTCCGGGTTGTAACCATCTGGTATTGGATTGCGATCAACAAAAGACAGGAATGAAAAAAAGGATACCGTTATCAATGGAAAGCGGTGAGTTACTTAATTGCGTGTAGATATACAAACATCTGTGATGGAATTATTGGAGTAACGCTTGATTTTGAAAGCCGACATATGATTAGATCCCGATATTGATGATCTGGCCGGTGCCATCCGGCAGGGGAGTGCGCCTGACAGCATCCGCCGGGAGGAATCCATGGATTTCCGGCTGGTCAATTGTTTGTTGAAGAAGACTGGTCAAATTATTATTCATGACCGTCCGGGTCTTTCGGACGATTGCGCCCATACCGGGGGTAAACTCTCTGGGCAAAATGCTGAAGGGATCGGGTTTGTCTGTCATGTATTTGCCTGTTGAAAAAGAAATGGCCAGGCGTACTGGTCATACGGAGTTAGCTACACCTGAAAAAAAAGAAGGTGCAATAAGCACGCCTATTTTTCGCAAATCGGACAGAAGGATTTGACTCAAAGAAAAGCAGAGGGGAATAGGGAATCAAAGAGGCGACCCTAAGGGTCGCCTCTTTGAATAAAATCAATGTCTCATGTTATGCAGCGGTATTGATGATCTGGCCGGTTCCGTCGGGCATGGGTGTTTGCTGGATCATTTCGATCAACGCCTGTCCAACGGCTTCCTGTTGTTCGAGCGTTTGCTTCATGATAGCCATGCTGATCTCATTCATCACGGCACGGCTGCGGCTGCCTGTGGCGAAAGATGCAAGAGAGGATTCCATCGATACATAATTGATCATGTTTAGATTATCGGGTGATCTGAGCCAAACTTTAGGCTGAAGTTAAATATATCACGACTGGATGATCCTTCTTGACACATAGAATTAATGTGCTATTATAAATATTGCCAAAATAGAACATATTTACGAATAAAATACAATGGTAAGGGCTGAAAACCAAATTTCGGGACACAACGGGGAATAAAATGTGCTATATTGGACTAAATGACGAAAAGTTACGCTAATTATTTGCAAAATATGAGAAAATGCGGTAACCTATTGAAATCGGTACCGATTTGTTCTATAATACTCTCCAGGAGGACATAATTACCATGACATTTGCCTTCAATGACGCAGAATGGCGCATGACCCGCCTGGAGCGCCTGGGATTGAAAGAAGATCCTTTCAAACTGTCGGCAGATCCTCGATATTTATACCTCGGTTCGGAACATCTGACCGTTTACAAACAACTATTAAATATCATTTCACGCCGACGAGGGCTCGGGCTGGTGATCGGTGATATGGGGATGGGCAAGAGTTCGCTTGCCCGCCGTTTATACGATGTGCATTCTGCTGAACCAAATATGGACGTGTGTTACATCCACACCGCGGCTTTCAAATCGGGGATGGATGCCGCCCGGCAGATATCCACATCACTCGGGGTTGATTTGCAGCGCTCCTTTCAGCGTCAAATGGAAAGCATTGAACGCAAGATGGCAGACGCCTACACAGCCAAACGCAACGTGGTCATCCTGTTGGATGACGCACAGTTGATGGATCCTACCGCGCTTGAGGTGATCCACCGTTTGTACAATTTTGATTATGACGCCAAGGTGGCGCAGGTTCTGGCTTTCGGCCAGAACGAGATGCTCGGCCTGTTCGAACAGAACAAGGCTGTGAACGCGCGGGTGTTCGCGCGGCTGATCTTATCGCCGCTGGCGTTGGGAAGCGCGCTGCAAATGGTGCTTTTCCGCCTCAACGTGGCCGGACGCACCGCGCCGTTGATCGATGACAATGCTTTTGAATTGCTGTACGAAAGTTCGCAGGGCGTTCCCCGGGAGATCATCCGGCTGTGTAATATTGCCATTGACCTGTTATTGCAGAGCAGCGAGAGCATGATCACCCTGGCTATCGCAGAGGAGGCGGTAAAACTTTGAAAAGAACTCTGGCAACAAACCGCCCGGCGTGGCTTCAACTGTATGACGCCCGTGCTAACCAGACGCAGGAAAGCCGTCCCGTTGGAAGGCCGCCTGCGCCTGTTCCGCGATACAAAGTCGGCCTGACCCTGTCACAGGGAGAAACGGCTGAATTGAAGGTCTGGCAGGACCGTTTCAGTGAGATGCTCGGACGCAAGGTTTCGATCGGCGAAACCGTGGGTATTCTTGCGCGCATCTGTTCCACCCGTCTGTCGCGCCTTGCAGAGCATGATTTTGACGACATGATGGACTTTATTGAACACCTGGTAGAGGGAGGGTAATTATTTCTACCAATAATATGAGGTATTAATGGTAGAAAAAAACACCCCCTTTATTTCAGGAGAAAACTCCCATCCCATGGACCAACTGGTACAAACACGACCGTATTCGCTGAGCGCATCATCTGTGGACGATGCCTGGGAAATGGTCCTCGGTCAACTTCAATCGGAGATGGACAAAACCAGTTTCGAGACCTGGGTCCGTCCACTCAAACCGGTCAGCTTCCGGGATGGGGTATTCACCATCGGCGCGCGCAATACCTACGGACGGGATTGGGTTGATGCCCGCCTGCGCAGCCGGTTGACCAACATGTTGGAGGGCATGCTGCCGGCTCCGGTAAAGATAAAGTTAACCATAATCAATGAGTTTTATCATGAGGACTCAGATAGCCTGACGACGGGGAAAGAAAAACAACCAAAAAGTTTTCCCATCGCAAGCATGGAAGACGGATCGGAAGAACCTGACCCGCACCCGGATAAACCTCAGGGCGAATCCACACCGCGAAAGATATTACTGGCCAGAGCGTATGGTAGTGAACGTGCGAGAGCCATTCAACCGGAACGGGGGTTGTTTCTCACCCTGTATTTCTTTGAACACTGGCTGCCGCTCATAGGGCATTCTGCCATGGCGGTCATATTGGCAGCGCGCAGCATGTGCTTCTGGAACCCGAAAACCGGAGAGTTGCGTAATCGTGTGGAAACGGATATGGCTGAAATCGCCGCCAAGGCCAATGTATCGGTACGCACGGTCAAAGACGTCCTGGCCGGAGAACTGGTGAAAAAATACTTTTTGCGGTACACTGTCCGCCGCATGATGACACCCAACGGAATCCGGACCGCCGGCATCACATTGCTGGTGCGAATGGATGATCCACTCACCCCTGAAGACCAGGATGTGCTGAAACTTCCCGAAGCGGAGCGCTGGTACCCGGCCGAATTTGAGGATGAGACTGAGGATTAGGGGACGAAACGAATCTCAGGTTCCGATGAAGTAATGCGTATAGCTTTTTTCCTGACACCGGGAATTATCACCGGATCGGAATGTATTCCGGTGTTTAGTTCGATACTCTTTAGAAAGGAGACAACCAATGGCTGACGAGAAATATGAATCCTACTGCCTGAAATGCAAAACTAAACAGGCGATGGTGGATGCACAGAAGACCGTGCTAAAGAACGGCGCGAACGCAGTAAAAGGCAAGTGCGCTGTTTGCGGCACCACCGTTATGAAGATCCTCCCTAAGGAAAAGAAATAGATTAGGCAAGGAAGAGACCGCCCATTCGGGCGGTCTTTTTGTTTATATATTAAATATGCAGTCTAATTATGTGTAAGCCTTATTTAGCTCGATCTCAGAGTAAGAAAAATTGGTAGTTATTGAGATGTAATCTTGTTATGGTTTTGAACTGTTGAATCTACCCATTTTCCAATGATAATTGATACCATCAATAATCCAATGGGCAAAATTATCGTCATTAAACGGTTGGATGAATCTGTCCAATATAAATGGTATGGAGGCCGAATAATAACCAACACAAAAATAATGCCGATCGTTGATAGGATAAATGTCCCTAGGAAGGTAACAAAAGTTTGAGATTTTTTGAATAATGAGATTATTAGTAACGGAAAAATAAGCCAGAATGAAAAACCCCAATATCCTGTAACGAATGTATTTGATAGAAAACTACCTATGCTTATTAACATATGATCGGGCCGTATAAGTATGAAAACAAGAACAAAAAAATAAATTGGAATTAGCAAATACTCTAATTTAAAATTTTGCAAAAACTTTGCCAAAAACCTATTATTAGAAAATATTACTATTCCAAGTATCATTATCAATGCGATGATGATGAGAATAAATCTTTGAGGATTGACGTATGATGAAAAGCTTTCAATACGAAACAGTATATAGAGAAACCATGCTAACTGTATGATTATTACTGGCAATAAAAATTTCAACATTGATTTATACGTATATTTGTTTGTCAGTAAAACAAATATGAGGAGAATATTCATATAGATGAATGTTTCAGCTCTTGAAAAAATGACACCAATAGATGAAAGGAGAAAGAAAACTAACCAGTAATTATTTTTCTCTGTGATTGAAAGCCAATAACTAATAATTGCTGTAAAAAGAAAAATTCCTGATGTCAGTGTTGCATGAATATAAAAGAATTGAACAATAAATAATGGTGTGCTGACTAATAATAATGTTGAAGTGATCACTAATGGAGTGACAATGTTCTTGTTTACGAAAAGGGATTGTAGAATGTGTTCTGAAAGATAATAAAAAACCAGAATGAAGGAAAACGCAAAGCTTAATTGTAAAGTGACAAGATAATCTGAATTGATGAATACACTAACCGATTGAAGAACTGGAATAAAAACGCCCCGAACTAATAGGCGTTCAAGGGGATTCTGATCGAAACCCCAAAAAGAAATAGATCTCCCAATTCTTAAAATTGAAAATGAATCCGAGGTGGCTAAAGAGTAATTGAATGTTATAAAGAGATAATTTAGTAAAGAAAATGAGATTATTGTTAATAAGAAAACACTCCATTCTTCGGAAGAAAGAAATATCCGGAATTTAATCCCAATAAATAATGTAATCGTCAAGCTGATTGTCATTAAAATAAGTATCATTTGAGATGACAATTTCACACCGGTTATGTTTAGTATTATCAAAATACATGCAAATAGTATGCTTCCCCAAAGAAAACTACTAAATACCAAGAATTTTAATGGAATCCATTTTTTAAATAATAAACCAAATGAAAAACCTAGCAGAAAGATATATATAAGGAAAAATAATTGAGACATAATTATTTCCATGAACAACTAAGATAGTCCGAATTTGGAATGAAAAGCACTTTATTATCAAATCGCCAGACACAGAGGGTTTGATCTAAAGAAATTGGTTCTTGAAAAAAAATATAATCAAACCTGATTCTTCCCATCTGTTTTATGATTTTCTTATCAAAAAAATCAAATTCATCCATTTTTTCCTTAGAAAGATATGGATCGTAATTAATTTGTTTAATTGATTTTACACGGGCTAAAACTAACAATTCATTTTCATCTATTCGTATTTCACTTAGATACATGTTTATATCTGGAATGAATAGTGTGTGCCCCTGGTAAAGCTGTTCTAGCATCAAATAGACTTGAAAATTTGAAAAATAGTCTTTGCTTGAAATATCCAAACTGGCAAATGTATTTGATGGGACTTTCGCTAGTTTAAGTACGTTATTGGTTTGG
>JAAYYW010000004.1 GCA_012515195.1 Leptolinea sp. | reverse complement strand
TCAATGTCAAGTGATACGATCGATGTCATGTAGTGGCCACCGGATGAGAATACCGGTTGGATTTCCTTTACTTAGATATCTAGGTTCTTCTTTGTAGCGCTGCCAACGAATATTTCATCATGAAATTGCGTGAAGCAACGTATTTGGAGGTCATTCAAGTTCAGTTGCTCGAACTTAGAATTACTGTGTTTTCATGTTCATTCCCGAACAACCTTTCGATTATAGCATCTCATGTGGGAACAAAAAAAGGCAATTGAGGTTTGCTCAATTGCCTTTATGAGGAAGACAATCTAATGGCTATTCTTTCTTTGTGGCTTCTGAGTCAGTTGTCAGCGCTGCCGCTTTTTTAGCCTTGTTACGGCGGACAATAGACCGGATGACGAGGAATACCAACCAGACTGGAATAAGTAAGATGATCAACACGGGAACGAAGAAGAGGACAATCCATATTCCGGCGTTGGCAAAGAACTTCAACGCATTGATCAAAGACTGAATGGCGTTACGGGCAACACCGGCTGGCTGCCACCCGCCAATGGACAGGGGAGCGATGGAGGCTTTTGATCGGATATAAATTTGGATCGCGGACATGGCGGCCGATTCTTCGTAATATTTCATCTGGCCTTTGATCACTTCGATCTGCTCGCGAACCTGTGTTAACTGATTGAAAACAGACATGACATCTTCGGTGCGGGTAGCAGAGGCCATAATTTCGCGAAGCTGTGATTCCGCTTCCTCAAGATTCTTCAGACGGCTTTTGAGGTCGGTGTATTCTTTCGTTACATTTTGGCCGCTTCGATTTTCAGAGATTACGTCCACATCCGGATCCTGGGTTAATGCTTTAATCCGATCCATTGCTTCGGTCAGTTTTTCCGCAGGTACTCTGATCGTCAATCGGGCTTCCGGTGTTTCAAGGCCATTCTCATTGCTGGTTTTATAAACATTGGATTCAACAATGTACCCATTCATCTCTTCCGCCATCATTGTGACGGAATTCAGGGCTTCGAGAGGATCGACAACAACAATAGAAAGGTTCGCATTTTGTATGACGAGCTGATCCACCTGGGAGGCAATTTCTCCTCCGTAAGACTGGTTGTCTGACCAGTCTCCTGCCATCTCATCGGCCATAGGGGATGGAGGTGCCATTTCGTTGGAGACATAAGATTTTTGTTCCAGGGGCATATTCATGGCCGGTGCTTCTGACGCGGCAGGCGCACAACCTGTGTAAAGTAATACCAGAACAGTCAATGACAACGCAATCCGTTTCATTCTCTCCTCCAAAGTTGATTTTATAATGTTATGACGATACCGGCCAGGAAAATGTTCCTTAGATTACCAGCCCCCGAATAACCTTTCGCCATTTCGAACCGGTAAACCGGCACGTACAATCCGTTGTTGTACCGAGGCTATATCATAGGGGATGCGGCGCAAATCCCATGTCTTATCGCGTAAATCCAATATAGCATAAGAAGCACGCGGATCAGCATCACGGGGTTGTCCAACAGATCCTGGATTTAATATCGCGCGGCCTGTCAATTTTGTACTTAATGGATTATCGGAGTTCATGGCGTAAAGCGATGATTTGCCATTATTGGTATGGTAGATTATGGGTATGTGGGTATGCCCCAACAGGCAAAAGGGAGTGGCAAAATAATCAAGGTTATCAGCTGCACTCTCAACATCCAGAACATACTCCCAGATTGAGTTTCGGGGACTTCCATGCGCTAAAGTAAATCCGTGTCTGACGGTTTTTTTTCGTAAGCTCGTTAAGTAAAGTTTACTATCGCGGGTCAGGTTTTCCTGGTTCCAGAGAGTTGTCTGTTTTGCTTCCTGGTTGAAGCTATCGAGATCAATTTGTCCCAAAGCAGCGGCGTCATGATTCCCTAAGATGCAGAGCGTATAGGGAAGAGATGCGATGCGGTCGATCACTTCGTTAGGATCAGGTCCATAACCAACCAGGTCGCCGAGACACCAGACTGCGTCAATGCTTCCGGCATCCTCTAATACCGCGTTTAACGCGGCGAGATTAGCGTGAATGTCGGAAAGGACAAGTACTCTCATCGGATTCAGGGAATAGCGAATTGAACTTTCCATTGACCAGGTTCTGTTTGGTCAATGGTTGAGGCAAGCCCGAGGATAACAAACCATGTGTTACCCGGTTTCAAGGCGATGGGGAGATTCTTATCATTAAAGAAAACCATGGGGCGATCATTTGCCTGTGACTGCCAGTATCCGGTTGTCATTTTTCCCTCGCGGAAGAATACAGCTCTTCGCGCTTCACGATTGGCCCAAAGCTCAATATTGTGAAGCGTCGGATTGTATTCATTGTACCTGGCGTAGAGTAAGACGACATTGTCAAATGTAAGTTGTTTCCCGGTTAGTTTATCCAGTAATGGAATCAATTTTACCGGATTTTCTGGAATATCGCTCTCAGTCCAGCGCAAGTATTTCCTTTGATCTGGATCATACTGCCACTCGCTGAGATTTAAATCATTATACCGGATGAGCACCGATTCACCGGCAAAACTGTCATTTTCAGGTGGAGTTGAATCAAACACCATCCCAGTGACAATTTGCCTGTAGTTATTTATGCCTATAAGTTTCGCGTATTCATCAAATTTTGAAATATTCGCAAAGACAGAATTGACCGTGTGTTCTCCTGTATCGCAAAGTGCGGGGCAAGTAGAATCTTTGACCGTTATGGCAAGTCCATCAAGGCGGGCTATCAGGTCGTTTCGGACACGGGTATCTGCGCTGGCAAAAGCAAAAATCGTCTGGTACATACTTGCCAGCTGTATGTCAGCCAATCTGGCAGATCGCACCGGGCCGACTTTCTCCGGTTTATTCCCGAAATAGATCGCTGAGAAACGGTTCATCCCCTCGCCGATATAATGTTCAAAGACCAGATCAGCCAGTGAAAGGCCATATTGCGGTCGACCGGATGGAGGAAAGTTTGTTACTTTGACCATGACAGGACGCCTGTCCAGAACATTCGGATCGTCAACTCTCATCCCTGTAAAAGGATTGATATCCTTTGGGAAACGGTCTGGACCGTAATGCACCATCTCTATGGTTGATGTTAATGTCGGTATGGGAGTCTCGGTAGGGGGTGTTTGTGGAGTTAATGTAACAATCTTTTGAGTCACCTGTGTTGGTATCAATGTGGCAGTATCAGTGACTGTTGGCAAAGGAATATCTGTTGGTGTGATTTGTTCAATCGTCTGATCCGAGACAGAATTGCACCCGGTGATGAAGCTTATCATCACAATGAATATAGCAAGTCGAATAGGACTATGGCGCTTCATAGTTAATTTATTATTCTCTTAAGGGGTATAAAAGTAAAGTTCGAACCGCCCACCTTGCGGATTTGTAATTAATGAAGATATCCCTGCCAGGACAATCCATGTATTTCCCGGTTTCAACATCATGGGACTGCCATCTTTTTGAAAAAAGCTCATTGGTTGTGAATGATCAGTTACCATCCACTTTCCCTCAAACATCTGTCCATCGCGAAAAAAGTAAGCTGTTTGGGGCCCCTGATTGTTCCACAGATCGATGTTGTGTAATGTACGGTTGTATTCGATATAAAACGTATTGAGAATGATGATGTTGGAAAATTCGAGCTGTACATCGGTATTGCGATCAACCAGGGGGATCATGGTGAGCGGTTCACCTTCATTCCCGTCTTCAATCCAGCGCAGATAATTTCCCGAGGAGCCATCATATTGCCACTCGCCACGGTTGATATCTGCGTATTGGACCAGAATCTGACTGGCGGGTTGTCCGTCCGGCGGAGGCACCGGAGAGAAGGCGGCAAATTGCAAGCCGGGTTTTTCCTGCACAACACCGATACTTCGGGAGTATTCTGTAACACCAGCCGAGTCGGCAAAAACCCCTGTCACACTATGGGTGTCATCGCCGCAAACCGGCGGGCAGGGGGCATATTTATATGGTATTGCCCGGGCTCCCAGATCGTTATCCAATACAACATCCACACGTTCATCCGCGTTCCCGTAGACCAATGTTCCCCGAAACATCATGGAAAGCTGAGAATCAACCAGTCTACCGGAACGGATCGGTCCTACCTGAGATGCATTCTCCCCATAGAACACAGCCACAAATCGGTTAAATAATTCACCAATGTAATAATCAAAAACAATGTCAGCTGATGATAAACCGGCATGCGGCCTTCCGGTACGTGGGTAATTGGATACCTTAATTAGAACAGGCAGCCTGTTCAGGTTTTCTGGATTCTCAACCGGTAATCCAGTGAGTGGATTGAAGTTTTCCGGTGGAATGGTTATCGGTTGGGGTGTTGAATCGGATGGATTTGATGAAACCGCGGGAGAACCATCATAACTCGATGTCTCAGATTGCACTGGTGCAAAGGGAGCGGAAGACGGTTCAACAGTAGGCGCAGCACTGGAAAACACCTGGCATGATATGAGCAGGGGCAGGATAAACACAAACACCGGAAATATGTGCTTTTTTTTCAACTGTGTTCAAACCAGATGGCCGCTGTTGCAAGGATTTCTTGAGCGGCTTCCATTTTCGTCCTCAAGCCCAGGTCTCGGGATGTTCCATCCGGATGCAAAAGTACAACCTGGTTTGTGTCCACTTCGAATCCGGCATCTGAACTGGATATATCATTTGCGGCTATCAAATCCAATTGTTTTTGTTTAACTTTTTTCTGTGCGTTGGTTATAAGAGATTCACTTTCCGCAGCAAAGCCGATCACCCGGCGTGGAAACCCCGTTTGTTCACGTTTTTTTGCGACTTCTTTTAATATATCCACAGTTTTTTCAAGATTGATGACAGGCAGTCCGGATTCTTTTTTAATCTTTTGCCCAGAAACCTTAAATGGACGAAAATCTGCTACTGCCGCTGCCATGATCAACAAGTCGGTACCAGCTATCGATTGATTGACAGCCTCCAACATATCCTGAGCAGAGATAACTTCTATTAGTCTGGCGCCTGCCGGAACCGGTAATTGTCTGGTTGTGCTGATCAGAGTTACATCCGCACCAAGATCTAAAGCTGCTTGAGCCAGGGCGTATCCCTGTTTGCCGGACGAACGGTTGGTGATAACCCGAACCGGATCGATAGCTTCTGATGTGCCTCCGGCTGTGACGACGACTTTTCGCCCTGCCAACGACCCATTCCTACTCATCATGAACCGGGCCTGGTTGGTGATTTCCAATGGTTCGGTCATTCGCCCCGGACCAACCAGCCCTGACGCCAGATGCCCGCTCTCCGGTCCAACGATCACAGCACCGTATCCTCGAAGTTTTTGTACATTGGCCTGTGTGACCGGTTTATCAAACATGTCCGCGTCCATGGCCGGTGCGATTAGCAATGGAGCGGAAGAAGCCAATACTGTAACAGTTAACAGGTTGTCTGCGATGCCGGCTGCCAGTTTAGCCAAGGTATTGGCGGAAGCGGGAGCAATGATTACCAGACTGGCTCTATGACCAAGGGCAACATGAACAACATGGCCTTCACCGCCCCATAGGTCTGTTTCTATGAAAGCTTTTCGACCTGTGACCGATTGGCACGATAGCGGTGAAACAAACTTGCAGGCTGACTCTGTAAGAATTACGTCAACAATTGCGCCAGCCTGTGTGAGTTTGGAAGCCAGATCAACACCTTTATAGGCAGCAATTGAGCCGGTTATACCAAGAATGACGTGTTTGTCTTTTAGCGGGTTGTTCATTTATTATTATTCATCTCCCAGATCATGCGGAGTCCATCAAGAGTTAGCCAGGGAGCAACGATCTGGATGGCATCCGTCTCATTGGATACGATCTCGGCAAGTCCACCGGTACCAATGACTTTCATTCTCTCTCCTAAAATTGACCTGAAACGGTGAACCATCCCTTCGACCATGGCTACGTAACCGAAAAGCAATCCAGATTGCATGGCATGGGTGGTATTACGGCCAATAACAGAAGGTGGACGAACGAGGTCGACCCTGGGTAATTTTGATGTCCGCTGAACAAGAGCGTCTGCAGATATCCCAATTCCAGGAGCAATAGCTCCGCCAAGATAGTTGCCGTCCGGATCCAACGCGTCAAATGTAGTGGCTGTACCGAAGTCTACAATACATGCCGGACCGCCGTATAGTCGCTGGACAGCGGCAGCATCAACAATTCGGTCTGCTCCTACCGACTTGGGATCGTCAACCAGAATGGATATTCCAGTTTTGACAGATGAATCTACTATGAACGGTTCTTTTTTGAGGTATTGCTGGCAGGCTTGTGATATGCGTCCGGTGAGGGGCGGTACAACCGAGGCAAGACAGATGGCATCAACGCTGGCTGTATCGAGACCCTGGTGATGAAGCAGACTGGATAATTGGATCCCATATTCGTCTGCCATACGGTCGTGATCGGTTGCCAGACGCCAGCGGGCACCAAGGGTTTCTCCCGTGTAACAGCCGATGGTTATATTTGTATTTCCAATATCAATGGTAAGCAGCATAGAAAAATTATACCGCAGGCGTATCCTGTCCGATTTCAGACGTTTTAAGGAAGTCACTAAGCGGAGTTGTTAGCATAAAAGCCGCCATCAAGATTGATGGATAAAGATGTAATAGAAGTCTTTCATAGGACGTGTTAATATGATTCGCCAGATTATGTGGAGTGATCACGTAGATAACAAAATATCCGATCCATTGCAGTACCAAAACCGTCACTGTAAAGAAAAATGCAACTTTATTTTCTGCTGAAATCCGCGGTTTCATTAAGAAAATTGAAATAATGAAAAAGATAGGAAAGGGAAAGGACAAACCCCCGAAGGTTCTATGAAACAGATGATATTTGGAGAGAATTTCCCTGTAACGATCCATTGAAAAAAGCATGGAAAGACTTTGGTTCATCGTCTCAGAATTGATAACATCATTTGCGGGCGCAAGCGTGGTTTTGAATATTCCCAATACCACCAATGGAAGCAAAAGCCCGATCATCAGGTGAGTGAAGAAAGTACGCCCCCTTTTTTTTCGGAAGATGGAAAAGGCTGCGACTCCGAGGATGGCAAAATAAACAAGCAGGAATAATTGTCCTTCATTTTTTACCCACGCGGAAATCCCGGCAAGCAAGCCGGAGAGTATAAGCCATCTGTTCGAATTGCCTTCATTTTGAAAAAACAATGAAAGACTAACCAGGGAAGCAAGAATACAGGCAGACTGAGGAATATCGGCAAATTGTCTGGATCCATTGTAGATAAACCACGGCAGGCATAACAGGACCATGCCTGCCACCCAGGCATTCTCTTTTTTTTGAAATTCACGTAATCCGCCAGCCAAAATCCCCGCAGTGCTAAACGTGAATAGTCCAGCGATTGCCTGGGGGATGCGTACTGATTCTGTTCCTGCCATCAACCAGGAATGCGCAATTGAAAATGGGAGTAACAGAGGATAATCTGCATGG
>JAAYYW010000033.1 GCA_012515195.1 Leptolinea sp. | reverse complement strand
TAGAGTTCGATACCATTTTCCATTGCAGGAGCGGATTTTCCGCTCCTTTTTTGTTTTCTATGAGGTTCGGTTCTTTGAAACCAGCTGGATTTCAAGGTAGAATACTTAATAATAATGACTGGATTCTTGAAACAAAACCTTCAGCAGTTATTATCCACTGTTCCCTGCAGATGGAGTTTATCCGGTGATTGGAACAATCTGAAGATCACTGGATTGGCGATGGACTCCCGACAGGTTCAACCGGGGAACTTGTTTTTTGCGTTGCCTGGAGTGAATACTGATGGACATGCCTATATACCCCAGGCGGTCGATCGTGGTGCTGCCGGTATTGTAGGAGAAAAAATGATCGCAGGTCTGCCTGTGCCATATATTCAGACAGACAATGCGCGTGAATTGCTGGGGTACGTTTCTGCTGCTTTTTTTGGCTTTCCAGCCCGTAACTTGACAGTCATCGGAGTCACCGGGACAGATGGTAAAACAACCACATCAAATTTGCTTTTTCAGATTCTAATTCATGCCGGAATCCATGCCGGAATCATATCCACAGTTAATGCTGTAATTGGTAATGATACGTTGGATACCGGCTTGCATGTAACCACACCCGAAGCTCCGGATGTGCAGCGTTACCTGGCACGGATGGAATCTGCCGGGATAACCCACGTGATCCTGGAAGCGACTTCCCATGGACTGGCTCAGCACCGTGTGACCGGGTGTGAGTTTGATATTGCGGTAGCCACAAATATCACCCATGAACATCTCGATTTTCACAAGACCTATGAAAGTTACCGGCACGCAAAGAGCATGCTGTTTCGCATGTTGGATGCAACAACCGAAAAAATGCGTGGAAATCCGCGACTTGCTGTGTTGAACCGGGATGACAGCTCTTACGATTACCTGAAATCTGTTTCCGGGGGAAACCAGCGAACTTATAGTTTGAATGAGCCCGCCGATTTCCGGGCAGAAAATGTGTGTTACACCCCGGCCGGTTTGGAATTCTTGATCTGTACAGAAAAATATCGCCAACCCGTGCGGTGCAATCTGGCGGGACTATATAATGTCTCCAATTGTCTGGCTGCTTTTGCCGCTGCCGTTGATGGTGTTGGTATCTCACCTGCTGACGCGGCCGAAGCGATTGTGTCTGTTAGGACCATCCCCGGGCGGATGGAACCTATCAATTTGGGACAGGACTTCATTGCTGTTGTTGATTTTGCGCATACACCAAACGCGCTGCTTCGCGCTTTGGAAACCAGTCGTCAAATGACAAAAGGCCGTGTGATCGCTCTGTTCGGGTCAGCCGGATTGCGCGATCGGCAGAAACGTCGGTTGATGGCCGAGGTGTCACAAAAGTTCGCCGATATTTCTATTCTTACTGCCGAGGATCCCAGAACGGAATCTCTTACGGATATTCTTGCAGATATGGCTTCCGCCGCCAAAAAGGCGGGTGGACGGGAAGATGAATCCTATTTCCGGGTACCAGACCGGCGGGAAGCTATACGTATGGCAGTAAAAATGGCCAGCCCGGGAGATATTGTGATCTGTTGCGGTAAGGGACACGAACAATCCATGTGCTTTGGCACGACCGAATACCCATGGGACGACCGCACCGCATTGAAGGCTGCCTTATCTGAATACCTGGGTTTATCTGGACCATCCATGCCAACATTGCCGACCACTGAATGAATTTTAGTTCCCCCCTATTCCTATTTGCGTTTCTACCGCTTACCCTTGCCGTTTACCGGATTGTGGGTGATAGATGGCGGCCGGCTGTTTTCACTGCCGCAAGTCTTTTCTTCTGCCTTTGGGCTGGCCCGCTGCTGTTTCCGGTCATATTACTATCCACCGGAGTAAATTTTTTCCTGGGGAAAAGCATCCAAAAACAGCAGGACATGGGTCTGAACCCGCGCAGGCTGCTGACTGGTGGAATTGCCTTTAATATTTTCTTGATGCTTGGATTCAAGTTTTTAGTGGCTTATGGTCCGGCGTGGATCATGGAATTCAATTCCATATATCCAGAAATGATTTTGGCCCGTTTGGAGCCATATGTATTAAAGAGTATTTCACTCCCAGTGGGGATTTCATTTTACAGCTTTCAAGCTGTAGCCTATTTATTGGATATCGCGGCGGCGCGGGTACCGGCAGAGAATAACCTTTTGTATTTCACGGAATACATGACCGCGTTTCCCAGAATAACTGCGGGTCCGATCACCCGTTATCGTGATCAAATCCAGCAGTTAGGGCATCGCCCTTTTGATGTACATCTGGCCGGTATCGGCGTAAACCGATTCATAATAGGACTGGCCAAGAAAACTATCATCGCAGACAGGTTGAGCCTGATGGTAGACCGCGGTGTCTTTGACCAGGCACTGCCAAATTTATCCACACCTAGCGCCTGGCTAGTGTTGGTTTGTTACACGCTCCAGATATATTTTGATTTTTCCGGTTATTCTGACATGGCCATAGGGTTGGGAATGATCTTTGGTTTAAAATTCCCGGAGAACTTCAACCATCCATATACGGCAGCCAGTATCACTGAATTCTGGCGGCGCTGGCACATGACCCTGTCTGGATGGTTCCGGGAGGTGGTATTCTTTCCACTTGAACGGAAACGTGCGTCTGGCTCTAGATGGTTGAATACATATACTAATATCTTGATTGTCTTTTTTCTTACCGGACTCTGGCATGGTGTAACGGTTAACTTCCTCATCTGGGGTGTTTTGCATGGAATGGTCATCTGCCTTGAAAACTCACCAGTGGGTTTGTTCCTGCGCCGCGTACCGTTTTTTTTGCGGAATGCCGGAACTCTGCTAGTTGTGATGGCCGCATGGGTTTTCTTCCGGTCGAACAGCCCGGCATTTGCTTTCGCATTTCTGCAGAACCTTGTCGGGCTTAACCCGGAAGGCATTACCACCCCATATTCTGTTCTCCCGCCAATGACAGCCAGTCTGTGGATCACATTAGGACTGGGATTGGCTTTTTCCTTCCCTGTTTATGGCTGGTTGAAAGCGCGGTTCGCATGGATGGACGCGAAGAGCCAAACCTGGGGACAGGCCGTTTTGAGTCTTATTCTGCTGACAGTATGCCTGATCTTTGTGGCCGGCTCTACTTTTCAGCCATACATCTACGGAAATTTTTAATGAAACTACAAACCCAGAACTCAAAAAGCCTTTCATCCCATTTCCTGGTTGCCTTGGTAATGCTGCTGGGTGTAATCGGGTTGTTAACCCGTTGGGCAAATCCGGTTGATCTGATCAAAGGTCAGCCTTCCGGATTTACGAGTCTGGTGGATTTCACCCGGAATTACGGAAACACTTTCAATAGCAATTTCTTCCTGCGAGATGATCTCATCCGTCTGGATTACTGGAGCCGTTACTTCATATTGAAAGAAACAGTATTCCCCCAGGTTCTACTTGGTTCTGACGGATGGATGTTTTATTCCGACGAAGGTAATCTGGATTATTACCAGCGGGTGAAACCGCTATCAGATGACCAGGTTCTTTTGTTATCTGAACGGCTGGAAGCCATTCGTAATGAACTGTCCGACAAAAATATCACGTTTCTTTTTGTTATTGCGCCGAACAAAGAAACGATCTACCCGGAATTCCTTCCGCTGGGAATTCCCGTGACGGACAATCCCAGCTGGGCGGACCAGATCACTACCAGCCTGGCTGGCACGGGCGTGCGTGTGCTGGACCTGCGAGATGATATGCGGGCGGAAAAACAACATGCTCCGGTATATTTCAAAACAGATACGCATTGGAACCCAGTCGGAGCCAGGGCTGCCTACGATGCCATTCTGACAACACTGCAACTGGATTTTCCAATTCTGATCCCGCACCCACTGGAGGATTTTGACCGGGTAACCGAGACCGCATCCGGTGATTTGGCCGGGCTGATCCATCTTAAAGGTGAAGTGACAGAACCTTTCACTGCGCTTCACGCCCGTTTTGATAAACCGTCCCGTGGGTTAAAGGATCCACCGACCGGGCAAATGATCACGGTAATGCCAGATCCCGCGCTTCCCAAAGCGGTTATTTTCAGGGATTCATTCTTTAACGGATTACAACCTTTCACTTCCGAGCATTTCAGCCGGGTAGTGTATGTTTCAGATTTCTCCTACAACCCTGAACTTATCGATGAAGAAGAACCGGATATTGTGATCCTGGAAATGGCAGAGCGATACCTGAACAGGCTGCTAGATTTTTGAGATTTGGTGAACATATCGGCGTCAACCGCCCGAATTGAAGCGGGTATAATAAGCCAATTCAAACCGAGGTGGAGGGCAAGATGGACCTGGCGGAACTATCTCACGCAATGGACGATTTTGTACGATCCAAGGGTTGGTATGAGACCAACAGCCAGCGTAAGCAAACCCCCCGCAATATTGCCATCTCCCTTTCGTTGGAAGCTGCTGAAATCCTTGAGCACTACCAATGGAATGAAGAATCAAGGGATCGTGAAGAACTCTCTGGTGAACTGGCCGATGTAGCCCTGTATTTGCTTCAATTGGCGAAATTAAACGCCATCGATCTGGAAGAAGCCATAATGAAAAAGCTTTCACAGAATTATCAACGAACATGGGATTTGGATACAAATAACCGGAAAGAGGATGGAACCTTATGAAGGTTGCCGTTTTTGGTGGGGCGAATGCTCATCCAGGTGAACCGGATTATGATCAAGCCCTTCTGCTGGGGGCTGGCCTGGCAAGGTCTGGCCATATGGTTATGACCGGCGGCTACATTGGTGTAATGGAAGCCGTGTCAAAAGGTGCTGCAGAAGTTGGCGGACATGTCATTGGGGTGACCTGCGACGAGATTGAGGCCTTCCGTCCGATCAAACCGAATAAATGGGTCAAAGAAGAATGGCGGTTTATTTCCCTGTCTGAACGCATGATGAATCTGATCAACCGTTGTGACGCGGCGGTCGCCCTTCCGGGTGGGGTGGGTACACTGGCTGAGATCTCAGTCTTGTGGAATCAAATGCTTGTCCACGCGGTTCCCAAAAAACCTGCGATCCTGGTTGGTGATGGCTGGAAAGAAATTGTCGATTGCTTTTTTACGGCGCAAAACAATTACATTGCTCCCCAAGATCATGAGTTGCTTGCCTATGCACCTGATATTCAAACCGTGCTTGAGTTTTTAAACGGCGCACATCACTCTTAATTGGAACTGGTACGAATGGCTGAAGAAAAATTACCCACACGCAGTGAAAATTATTCTGAATGGTACAACACGCTAATTCAACGGGCGGAAATGGCTGATTATGCCCCGGTCCGCGGCTGTATGGTCGTTCGGCCGTACGGTTGGGCTCTCTGGGAGAATATGCAGGCAGCCCTTGACAAGCGTTTCAAGGAAACCGGGCATGTCAATGCCGCGTTCCCTTTATTGATCCCCAAGTCTTTTCTGGAAAAAGAAAAGGAACATGTCGAAGGATTTGCGCCTGAATTGGCCATTGTGACCATCGGCGGCGGACAGGAATTGGAAGAACCGCTGGTCATCCGACCCACATCAGAAACGGTGATTGGATACATGTATGCAAAGTGGATCAAATCACACCGTGATCTGCCGGTGCTGATAAACCAGTGGGCCAATGTCGTTCGCTGGGAAATGCGCACACGCTTGTTCCTTCGCACGCTGGAATTCTACTGGCAGGAAGGGCACACAGCCCATTCCTCACAAAAGGAAGCGGAAGAAGAGACTTTGCGAATGCTGGATGTGTATGCTGATTTTGCGGAGAACGAAGCAGCTGTTCCGGTGATCAAAGGACGCAAGAGCCCCGCAGAACGGTTTGCCGGCGCGAAAGAAACCTACAGTATTGAAGCAATGATGGGTGATACCCGTGCTCTACAGGCAGGTACTTCGCATTTTCTCGGACAAAACTTTGCAAAGGCTTTCAATATTCAATATCTTGACCTGAATAACACCCTGCAACATGTATGGACGACATCGTGGGGACTATCCACCCGATTTGTCGGTGCCATCATCATGGCACATGGAGATGACCAGGGACTGGTTCTTCCACCGCGATTGGCACCATTCCAGGTGGTAATCGTCCCCATATATAAAAATGATAATGAACGCGCTGCTGTGATGCCTGTGGTGGAAAAATTGAAGGCTGAGCTTTCGGCTTTCCGTCTAAAAATTGACGATCGCGATGAAGTCACACCGGGTTTCAAATTCAACGACTGGGAATTGCGCGGCGTTCCGTTGCGAATTGAGGTGGGACCAAAGGATGTTGAGAAGGGTTCCTTTGCCATGGCCCGCCGTGACATCCCCGGACGCGAGGGAAAAACCTTCGTTCCCCAGGCTGGCGCAGCAAAAACTGTAGCGGATATGTTGAACCAGATACAGACCGGAATTTATCAGAAAGCGGTTAATTTCCGTAAAGACCATATCTTCGATCCGAAATCCTATGATGAGATGAAGGAAGTTCTTCAGAATGGTTGGTCTTATTCCTGGTGGTGCGGTGATGCCGCTTGCGAAGCCAGGGTTAAGGAAGAAACCAAAGCCACCACACGTAATATTCCACTGGAGCAGGAAGGTGGCAGTGGAAAGTGTATTGTGTGTGGGAAACCTGCAAGTGAGAAAGTCTACTTTTCACGCGCGTATTGATATATGCCTGCTGTTGAACTGATCCGTTTAAAAAAAGAGGCTGATGAGTTGGCCGCGCGCCTTCATCAGCCTGTGGAGTTTAAACGCTTGCTACTTGATCGATTGGAATTCTATGCAGATCGTGTGACCCGTCCTGGAAACATGGCCCGACCAGCGCCGTTGATCCCGCGATATAGCGTTCCGATGTTGTTCCTGCAAGCAGTGGAACAGGCGATGCAGCAATCCGCGTCCAGTTCTCCACTGGAAGCCCTGGAGTTGGCAAAACAGCTCTGGCAGGAGACACATCTTGAGCCAAAGCTGATCGCAGCCTCGCTTATCGGAATGGCAGCGAGAACGGATGCTCATGCAGCATCTGAACTACTGGTCCAGTATTGTGTCCCAACTGAGAACCCGTTGGTTCAGGAGGCTTTGCTGCAACGCAGTGGTTCCCAGCTTCGCCAGGCAAACATCGATGTCTGGTTCGATCTGGTGGAACGCTGGGTCAATTCAGGGCAATTATCCCAGCAGATTATTGGCTTCCGGGCACTGCAGGATGTCATTGAAGACCGCGAATTTGAAAACCTTCCGGTAATCTATCGTCTGCTAACCGTTCCGTTGGAAGCGGTTGATCGGACAACCATGCACGAATTAGAACCGCTCCTCATAACACTGGCCCGCCGGTCCGCCGTGGAAACCCTGTTTCTACTACGGCAATGTTATAACCGCACGCACAATCCCATTCTCGCGCGGCTGATCCGGAAATGTTTGCCATCGTTCCCATCGGAAAGTCAGGCAGCGCTGCGGAAGGTTATACAGGAGCAGGAGACATCCGGATGAACAGCGAAATTCTGGTATAATTTATAACTTGACTGGTCCGATTCGCGGTTCTTGTGGACTGCGGGTTTGGAGACCTGCGAATAATTTAAAGGAGTTGCAGAAGTCAGATGATTACAAAAGATGCAAAGACCCAACTTATTGAACAGTATCACCAGCATGAAGGTGACACTGGCTCGGCTGACGTGCAGATTGCCATTTTGTCAAAACGTATCACACAGCTAACCGAGCACCTGCGCAACAACAAGCAGGACCATTCCTCACGACGTGGATTGTTGAAAATGGTCGGTCATCGTCGTCGATTGCTCGCGTATGTGCGACGCAAAGACTACAACCGCTATATTTCCTTAACTGATCAATTGAACATCCGCAAGAAATAACGTGAACGTGAGAGCAGGTAAGTGGATCAAAAACCAACTACCTGCTCTCTTATAAATTTTTTGGCCCGTCAGTTGGGAATTGAAATTCGTTGAGGACTACGTCCTCCCCGGTTTTCAGTCCCTGACAGGCGGGAGAAGGATAATACAATGACACCGAATGTCAAACAATTTACCGCCATGGTAGGCGGTAAGCCGGTTATCTTTGAAACCGGTAAACTGGCCGCACAGGCCGGAGGAGCCGTCACGGCACGCCTTGATGACTCTGTTATTTTTGCCGCTGCTACAATGGGCACAAACCCGCGTGAGGGACAGGATTTCTTCCCCCTTACTGTGGAATACGAAGAGCGCATGTATGCCGGTGGACGTATCCCCGGTTCCTTTTTCCGGCGTGAAGGCCGCCCGAGCCAGGAAGCGATCCTGGTCGCCCGGTTGACTGATCGCCCGCTGCGTCCGCTATTTAACCAGTCAATGCGGAATGAGGTTCAGGTTATCCTGTTCACGGTCTCTTCCGACGCGGAAAATCCCATGGATATTCTGGCGATCAACGCTGCTTCGGCGGCGATTATGATCTCTGATATCCCCTGGGCTGGACCGGTTGCTGCTGTCCGAGTAGGGCGCGTTGACGGAAAACTGATCGTGAATCCGACTTATCCGGAAATCGAAAAATCTGACCTTGACCTGCGAATTGCCGGAACGCGCGATGCGATCCTGATGGTCGAATGCGGGTCCGATGAAGTCTCGGAAAATGATATGGTCGAAGCGCTTATGTTTGGCCATAAATCTATTCAACCGTTGATCGATGTACAGTTACAAATGACCGCCGAAGTCGGAAAAGCGAAACGTGAAGTTCAGCTCTTCCCATTGGAAGAATCGGTCGTTGAAGAGGTCTTCGGCAAAATTGCCCCGGCTCTTCACACTGCGTTGGACGCTTCTCACACCAAGGCTGAATTAAACGAGGCTGTCGATAAAATATCTACTGATCTTGTAGCTGAAGCCGGTGATGATGTTGAAAAGGCTAAAGCCAATAAAGGCGCTTTTGAAGAAGCCTATAAGAAGGTTGTACGCGAACGTATATTAAAACAGGGCAAACGCCCTGATGGACGTGGCTTGACAGAGATCCGCCCAATTTGGAGCGAAGTGGGGGTAAGCCCCCGCGCGCACGGTTCCGGTTTGTTCACGCGCGGTGAGACGCAGGTACTAACCATGGCTACCCTTGGTACACCCAGGGAAGCTCAGGAGTTGGATAACCTGTCACCGGTTGATTCCAAACGTTACATGCATCATTACAACTTCCCACCGTATTGCACCGGTGAAGTCAAGATGCTCCGCGGTCAATCGCGCCGGGAGATCGGGCATGGAGCCCTGGCCGAACGTGCCCTTATGCCGGTCATTCCCGCGGAGGAGACATTCCCGTATACATTACGGTTGGTATCTGAAGTATT
>JAAYYW010000330.1 GCA_012515195.1 Leptolinea sp. | reverse complement strand
GAAGCACTATACGGGCTCGGTTCACATGAAGAAGGCATGCTGAATCTACGTGGACAGCACCAGTTCTTATATCAGCAAAATATGAAAGCCGTTGTACCCATCCTTCTTTCCACCAGAGGTTATGGAATTGTTGTTGATAACTATTCCTACATGACATTCCATGATGATGCGTTTGGATCATATCTCTGGATGGATATTGCAGATGAACTGGACTTCTATTTTGTCTATGGACCAGAGTTTGATCAAATCATAAAGGGTATTCGGAAAATTACCGGCAAGGCAACCCTGTTGCCGCGCTGGGCATACGGATACATTCAATCCAAAGAAAGATATCAATCACAAGCTGAGCTAATCGAAGTCGTTAACGAGTACCGGAGACGTAACCTGCCCCTCGATTGTATAGTACTAGATTGGAAATCATGGCCAGAAGACCTCTGGGGGCAAAAGACATTAGATGCAGAGCGGTTTCCTGATCCCGTTCACATGATGACAGAACTCCACAAAGAAAATGTGAGATTGATGGTTTCTATTTGGCCTATCATGCATCCTGCAAGTGAAAACTGTGTTGAAATGAAAACACAGGGATGTTTGCTCGCGAACCAGGCAACATATGATGCCTTTCAAGAAAAAGCAAGGAACTTGTATTGGAAACAGGTGAATGACGGTCTGTTTACGCACGGTGTTGATGCCTGGTGGTGTGATTGTACAGAACCCTTTGAAGCAGATTGGAAAGGTGCACACAAACCTGAACCCGAAGAGCGCGCATTGATAAATACCTATGAAGCAAAAAAGTACATAGATCCCCAGTTTATCAACGCCTATTCTCTCCTTCATTCCAAAGGGATATTCGAAGGCCAAAGGAATGTGACTGATCAAAAGCGGGTTGTTAATTTAACCCGCTCTTCATATGCGGGACAACATCGGTATGGAACAATAACCTGGTCAGGTGATCCCTCTGCTACCTGGGACACCTTACGCCGTCAAATAGCAGATGGCTTGAACTTTTGCGCTACCGGCGAACCATATTGGACTGTTGATGTCGGGGCATTCTTTGTTGGTAAAAAACCTGATCTATGGTTTTGGCGCGGTGATTACGACCAGGGAGTCGATGACCTGGGTTATAGAGAACTATATGTTCGATGGTTCCAATTCGGTTCATTTTTACCCATGTTCCGATCACATGGAACAGATACACCCAGAGAAATATGGCGTTTTGGAAACCAGGGTGATCAGATGTATGAATCCCTGGTTAAGTTTCTAAAACTTCGATACCGCTTAATTCCCTACATCTATTCTTTAGCCGGTCTTGTGGCAATAGAAGATTATTCTTTTTATCGGTTACTGGCTTTTGATTTCCGGAACGATCCGAATGTATATAACATTTCGGATCAATTCATGGTCGGGCCGGCTTTGCTCGTTAACCCAATAACCTCACCGATGTATTACGGTCCAAATTCGAAGGAATTATCCAACACGAAGAAAACGCGAAGCGTATACTTGCCGGACGGATGTTTCTGGTATGACTTCTGGTCACAAGATCGTTATGATGGCGGCCAAACAATAATGGCCGAAGCAGATTTGGACACAATACCTTTGTTTGTACGGTCCGGGTCAATCCTCCCAATGGGCCCGGAGATTTTTTATGCTGACGAGCAAAAATCTGGGAAGATATATCTGAAAATATTCCCCGGAAACGATGGCTGCTTCACGTTGTACCAGGACGAAGGGGATAATTACAATTATGAAAGAGGCCTTTTTTCCACTATTCAAATGCGCTGGAATAACGAGAATTATTGCCTTACTATTGCAGAACGTAGCGGGAGTTTCCCCGGAATGAATCAAATTCAGCTATTCTATATTTCTGTTGTTGGTGAAAACATTGAAATACAGATTGCTTACGCCGGGAAAGAGATCAGCGTAAATTTTAACAAACCAGATGACAGGTGATTAAATTGACGGCCTTGTTGGCAGGATTTTTAATTGATTTCACTCGGGAGAAAAAACGATCCAAAATTTTTACTACATTGTGGATAAAAACTTGCTATTGTATCTGAATGAATAATGGGTGGTTTTTATGTAAAACCCACCCATCAGGAAATCTTGCTTTTTTGAGCTTTAAGTAAGTTCCTTTTACTACAGATGTTTGCGGGACAGAAAAATGAAAAATCCTTCTTTTTGGGAAATCTTTATAAAATGAAAAACTCTAAGAGAATTGTTAAAACGACAATTATTGATATCGCAAAAGCTAGCGGTGTTTCAGTATCAACTGTATCACGCATATTAAACAACAAACCGGACGTTTCAGATGAAACAAGGGAACGCGTACTTTCTGTAATACATGAATTGCAGTTCACTCCACAAGCTTCATGGCAACAACTTGCGTCCGGCAAGAGCCGGTTCATCACCTTGCATTATCCACAAAATCCAACCAGGATCCATACGATGAACTCGTTTGTCATTGGTGCTGCGGCAGCCTGCGAAAAACTGAATTACTCTCTCAATATTGTTGTCAGTCCGTTGGATGAGAACAGTCTGCTGTCATTTTTCCGCAGCGGTCAGACCGATGGCATGATCTTGATGGAGATCCTCTTGCATGATTGGCGCGTAGAGCTTCTACGCAAGGCGAACTATCCTTTTGTGATGTTTGGACATTGTGAAGATAATTCAGGCTTAAGCTACATTGATTTCGATGTGGAAAATGGAATGAGAAAAGCAGTCGAGCATCTGGTTTCTCTAGGTCACCGAAAGGTAGGCTATATATCTGCAGAACCTTATATATTTTCCGGCAAGGACTCAAAAAATGCTTACGGGCATACATACTGGTCAAATAAAGGTGTTGTTGATGCATGCGATTCTTATGGAATCGATGTTATCTGTGAGAAGGTTCATGTTTTAACAGAAAGCATTGAAGCAAAAGTCTCTTCATTATTAACCAAACTCCCGGAGATCACCGCAATTATCACCAGCCAGGATACGACAATCCCCGGTATCATGAAAGCCATTCTGGATAAAGGGTTGCGGATACCAGAAGATATTTCCATTGTTGCATCAGCGATAGAGCAAATGGCAGAATTAACAACCCCACCATTGACCACAATCAACTGCCAGGCTGAAACAGCCAGTTATGAAGCCGCAAAAATGTTGATCGAACAATTGGATGGAATGCCTGATGGAGAACATCAGGTCCTTTATCCATTTGAATTGACGATCCGAGGGAGTACAGGGAAAGCCTGCACTTCATAATCCAGTTCCAAGATTCTGCTCATTAACCTTTTTGAAAAACCTTTGCAAATACGCGATTACGACATGCAAAATATCGCATACCCACACCTGAATTCTATAGGCACAAAACGTTTATATCTGCCTATGTTTCAACAAGTTCCGGATGTTTTTTTTAGGAAAATCTACGATGTCATCCAAACCCACCATCGTCCTGTCAAAATTTCAATTTGGCGATATCCTGGTCGAATACCTGCTGGATAATATGACTCAGAACGTTGGGTTCCAAATAATACCGATAACCCTGCAAACAAAAAGGTGTTCGCGTCGTGAGATATTAGAGAATCCGGAGACTCTTTTACTGCCAGATTTTATGCCTGCCATTCGAGCCTGGCAACCCGAACAATTGGTACAGGTGAAATTATCGGGTGACCCGCTGAAAGGCTTCAGTCAAGGGGTCACCATGCGTAATAGTCTCTCGACAACCGACCTATCCTATTCAGGCCAAGAGATATTCCATGGTGATGAAATAACTGAAGTAGTGACCACCTTACGATCTTTACGGGGATATGCCTGTGAACACCATTTAATTTATAAAAATGGCGATCAGGCATTGACTGTTCAATCCGTAATTCGAAATGAATGTCAAAAACCTCTCGATCTAGAATTGTTAACAAGCTTTTCAATTTCAGGGCTGACTCCATTCGCGCCCGATGACGCGCCTGATCGATTATTCTTGCATCGATTCCGCAGTGCCTGGAGTGCTGAAGGACGTCATGTTTGCGAATCCATTGAAGATCTTAATTTGGAACGTTCCTGGTCCGGGCATGGTGTCAGGTCTGAACGCTATGGACAGGTCGGTTCAATGCCTGTTCGCGGTTATTTCCCGTTCATCGGCGTGGAAGACCGGAAAGAAAGTGTTTTTTGGGGCGCGCAATTGGTATGGGCTGGGTCCTGGCAAATGGAAGCCTACCGTTGTGACGACCAGCTTAGTTTTTCCGGAGGATTGGCGGATTATGAATTTGGACATTGGCAAAAAAGAATACTTCCGGGAGAGACATTTTCTAGTCCCCTTGCAGTTGTTTCAACAGTTCGGGGAGACCTTGATGATCTATGCCATCGTCTGACATCGATGCAAAACCATACCCCCGAGCAGGTACCCGCGCCGGAAGAATCGCTACCGGTAATAGCCAATGAATGGTGTACCTCATGGGGTAAGCCGGAACACAACAGGTTGGTACAAATTGCCCGGCGTTTAAATGATTCCGGTACAAAATATCTGGTAATTGACGCGGGATGGTATCGAAGCGATGAGGGGAACTGGGAATTTTCTCAAGGGGAATGGGTCCCTAATAAAATCCAGTTTCCCGACGGAATTGCAGCTACAGCCCAAGCCATCCAGGGACAGGGATTAATTCCCGGAATCTGGTTTGAATTCGAAGTGGTCGGAGATCAATCCCCATTGTTTGAATCCAGTAATAACCATCTTCTACGCCTCAATGGAATTCCTGTAACGGCGGGAAAAAGGCGGTTCTGGGACTTTCGTGATCCGTGGGTTCATGATTACTTATATAAAAAAGTTATCTCTTTTCTTAGAGAAACGGGAATCGGTTATATCAAGGTAGATTACAACGAGGCAATCGGTGTTGGTGTTGATGGTTGCGAATCCCCCGGAGAAGGGTTACGGCAGCATATTTTGGGCGTACAGAAATTCTTCGGGAAAATGCGGGAAGAACTTCCCCACCTCGTGATTGAAGTTTGCGCATCTGGCGGACACAGGTTGGAGCCATCGATGCTTTCTCTATCCAGTATGGGGTCATTTTCCGATGCGCACGAATCCCCCGAAATACCGATCATTGCGGCAAATCTCCACCGGCTTATTCTTCCCCGTCAATCTCAAATATGGGCCGTGCTTCATACGTCTGATACAACGCAACGGCTTGCCTATTCTCTATCCGCGGGTTTTCTCGGACGTCTCTGTCTATCGGGTGAACTTGATTGTTTGTCTGATTTACAATGGTCATTTGTAAAAGATGCCATTCGGTTCTATGAAAATGTTTCGCCTGTTATAAAGAATGGAAAAAGCCGCTTATACCAGAAAACTAAGAACTCCTGGCGGCACCCTCAAGGGGTACAAGCCGTTGTGCGAGTGGCAGATGATGGATTTTCAGCGCTTGTAGTTGTTCATTCCTTCGCTCTTCCGGTCCCGGAGACATTGAATTTAAGCCTCCCTGAAGGTGATTGGAGCATCGTTGAAACATTTCCGGTAAAAACAATCCCGGCAGAAATTGAAGGGAACTCTCTTCAATTTTTGCCATCGGTGGAATTTGAAGGTAATGTGTTTTTCTTAAAGAAAAAGAGAGAATCCTATCCAACAAGTTAATCGACAAGACGCAACTGACAGCATGACCACGGACTACACACTGGACATCAACGCCAGCCTGACGCAAGTGCTGCAGGATGGCAGTCAAACCTAATTGTACGGCGCGAAACGCATCGTACAGATCGCCGAAACGCAGACCATTCAAGATGGCTCGTCGGAATGTGTCAGAAATTTGAATATGTAAAAAAATCGTTGTCCATAAGTATGAATGTTTAAATCGTAATAAGTTGGATAATGATTATAGTAAATGAATAATGATGGAATACAAATCCCCAATCCCATTTGACTTGTATCTTTTATACTATACATATATACTATTGCGGGTGCCGTTTCTTGTGTTTTTTCCTGTTATTTATCCACAATAAACGAATTGAAATCATCAAATTCACAATTTCAACTTTACAAGAGGAAACCGAATGAAAAAGAATGCGTTATCGCTGATCGCCTTATTAGCCATTCTGCTGTCAACCCTGACAGCCTGTGTGCCGCAAACCGCGCCCACTCCAGCCGCAGAGGCTGTACCTGCCTCCACCAGCGCTCCGGCAGAAGCCGCCCCGGCTGCCAATCCGACAGAGGTATCCTCCTCCAATTCAAATACGGAAATCATCCTGGCAACAACTACCAGTACCCGTGATTCCGGCCTTCTGGATACATTGCTGCCTGAGTTTGAAAAATCTAGTGGCATAAAAGTTAAGATGGTGGCTGTGGGCAGCGGTGCTGCGCTTACAATGGGACAGGAAGGCAACGCAGATGTGTTACTGGTCCATTCCCCGGCAGCAGAAGAGAAATACATGGAAGAAGGTTACGGAAAAGACCGGGTTCTGGTTATGCACAATGATTTCGTTGTCGTTGGTCCGGAAGATGATCCTGCCGGGATTAGCGGAGCAGCCACTACAGCTGACGCGTTCAAAGCCATCGCAGACGCCGGATCAATTTTCGTATCGCGCGCCGACAATTCGGGCACACATTCCAAAGAGCTGGCGATCTGGAAACAATTATCGTTGACCCCGGAAGGCGATTGGTATTTACAATCCGGACAGGGAATGGGTGAGACATTGCGTATCGCATCAGAAAAAGCCTGCTACACATTGACCGACCGTTCCACATACCTTTCATTAAAAGATACTCTGGATCTATCCATTCTGTATGAAGGTGAAAAATCGCTGTTAAATATCTATCACGTCATTACTGTCAACCCCGACAAACACTCCAATCTAAACTACGACGGCGCGAAAGCCTTCGCTGATTGGATCGTTTCTGCGGAAACCCAAAAGATAATAGCGACGTTTGGTACAGAAAAGTTCGGTCAACCATTGTTCTTTGCAGATGCTGAAAATAATTAATGATGAAGTAAAATAATCAGGGATGCAAAACATTCTTGATGGAATTCTAAAAGCGATCCAATTACTCTTGCAGGGTGATCCGGAGGTTATCCGGATTACCCTGCTTTCATTACAGGTTTCCGGTGTGGCAACCCTGATCAGCCTGATCATCGGATTGCCAATCGGTACGATCCTGGCGTTGACCCGCTTCCCCTCCCGTCAGTTCTGGATAAGTCTGATCAATACCGGAATGGCATTACCGCCGGTCGTTGTGGGTCTGGTCGTTTCCATATTCCTCTGGCGCAATGGTCCGATGGGCTTTATGCGCCTTATCTATTCACCGACAGCCATTGTCATCGCACAGGTTCTGATTGCCTGCCCGTTGACAACAGGGCTGACCATCACGTCCTTACAACAGCTTGATCCCCGCCTTGAAGTTCAACTCAAGGGATTGGGGGCATCGCGTCTTCAAATGGTTTTCACTCTTTGGAAAGAAGCCCGGTTGCCGTTGATCGCCGCGTTAATTGCCGGATTTGGAAGCGTCATTTCAGAGGTAGGCGCATCCATGATGGTCGGTGGGAATTTGCAGGGGGAAACCCGGGTGCTCACAACAGCCATCGTCCTGGAAACCAGCCGTGGTGAATTCGCCTCGGCGATTTCGTTGAGTATTATCCTGCTTGGCCTGGCATTTCTGGTAAATGCGGGTTTAACATCAATACAGCAGCACAGGAAATGACCCCGCATAATGGAAACTCTGCTCGAAATCCGTGACCTGCAAGTCCTGGTCGAAAACAACCTGATCCTCAATATTTCAGAGCTACAAGTGAAAAGAGGAGAAGTGTTGGTGATCCTTGGTCCAAATGGGGCCGGAAAAAGCACCCTTCTCCTGACAGCCGCCGGATTGCAGAAACCCTCTTCTGGTTCCATTTTCTTTTCACAAAACAAAGGGCTTGCCAAT
>JAAYYW010000329.1 GCA_012515195.1 Leptolinea sp. | reverse complement strand
ACTTCCAGCAGACTCGAACGGGTCATTCTGGCAATAACAGCCATCGGGATAGTTCCAACCGCCACCGATGGCAATATCAGATGCCACAATCCATCTTTTACAGCCGTCCAATTTCCTGTAATAATGGCATTTGGGATCAATGAGTTCGAGATGAAATCAATCACAAATTTTTGGAAACCAGAAATTTCTCCCATTTCCCAAAACTTGGCTAAATTCATCAACGTCATTCCGGCGCTCAGACGTCCTGATGGTGGAATGAAGAAAGGTGTACCTTTTAACATCAAAGCAAATACATAAGCAAGCATTAATCCCAGCCAGAAAACTGGCATGGATACACCGATATTCGCTCCGATCATGGTCAATGTATCAATAAAGGAATTTCTTTTAAGAGCAGATACAACTCCAAAAAGAACTCCAAACACTGTGGAAAAAAGCATCGCACAGAGGGTAAGTTCAATGGTCAGTGGTAGTCTTTCGGCAATAATATCGGCTACAGGCCTGGTGAATTTAATTGAATCACCCAGATCGCCTTTCACCATATTGGTCAGATATCGACCGAATTGCACGGCCAGATTGTCATTTAACCCGTACCGTTCCATGAATCTGTCGCATTTTTCCTGGGTAGCCCTTTCACCCAACATCGTAACGCAAGGATTACCCGGGATCAATCGAACAATCCCGAAAGTTATGAAAATAATCCCAATCATGACAGGGATCAAAAGAAATAGTCGTCTCGTCAAGAATTGAAGCATTGCTTGGCTTCACCCGTTCTATTGTAATAATCTAACCGGTCAGGAGATATTTTTTGTTTTCCCCTGGCCGGTTAGTCTGGCAGGCTGCAAAGTTCGCAGCCTGCCATATAAATCGTCTGTTTATTCTTCAGGAGCGTTCAGGAAAGCACCGAAGAATGAACCAAAGTACTCAAACATGCCGGTGCGACCAGTGTGGTTGGGGCTTGAAGCATCCCACTGGGAAACAAAGGTTGCCACAACATCATTGGCATCCAAAGTCGCGCCATTGTGGAATTTAACACCCTTCCGTAGTGTGAACACATATTCCGTCGCATCTGCATTTACAGTAAATTTTTCAGCCAGGGCAGGTTCAACTTCCACACCGCCTACCTTGTAGGCCAGTAATGATTCGAACATGGCTTCGCAACCACGCAGGGTTTCACCATCAGTTTCGTCAGAGCACCACAGAGCAGCCGGTTCGCCATTCTGCATCCAAACCATCTGGTCAGCGCCATTGTCCATTACGGCAAATTGCTCGTTTGTCAACGGGCTGGCATGGGCTCCCTTTACGGCCGCTTTTAAAACCGTGGCGGATCCACCATGAGCTACCGGTACCATGGGAACGTGTTTCTTTATGTTCTCATTCACAGTGTCATAGAGTTTCTGGCGGGCAGCAACATCCGATAACTGTCCGGCTTTTTTGATCGGATCAACGATATCGGAGAACAGAGTACCGAACTGTTTGTTATTTTCGTTGGCGAAGTGGTAATCGTAGAAGTTGGTTGAATCCGGATAATCAGCACCCCAACCCAACAGGTAGAGAGCTTCCTTGCCGGCAGCCGTCTCATCGATGAAGGTGGCGGATTCCATTTCGTTCAACTTGACTTTTACACCAATCTCAGCCAGCTGTCCTTGAATTTCCTGGGCCACTTTGTCAGGTGACGGAAGATAGCCGCGGACTACATTGCGGAATGAAAGTTTGATTTCCTGGTTGAAATCAAAACCAGCTTCTTCCAACAGCTTCTTGGCGGCATCGCCATCATATTCGTACCATTTGATGTTCTTGCTGTAACCAGGATTGAACAGTTCAGGTACAAAGTTTTCTGCTACAGTGGAACCTTCTGGATAGTATTGTTCTACTATGCGCTGGCGGTCCAGAGCCATGCCAAATGCCTGGCGGACTTTTTCGTTATCAAAAGGTTTCAGATCAACATTGAATCCAACATAGAAAATATTCAAAGCCGCGCGATCGTAAACAGCGAAGTTGGCATCTTCTTTCAGGGCTTCAATATCTTCAGGAGCAGGATTGTCAATACCATCAACTGTGCCGGAATTCAGTTCCAGGTAGCGTTGAGCGGATTGATCTGACCAACGGAAGACCAGGTTCTTCACATTGGCTTTTTTGCCCCAATAATCGGGATTGGCTTCGTAGATAATGCTGTCGCCTTTTTTCCATTCAACCAGTTTGTAAGGGCCGGTGCCATTTGGTTTTTCACCGAGGGCAACCGAATCACCCTTATTGGCATCCAGGTAATCTTTATCCTGAATGGCAAATACGGAAAAAGCAACTTTTGACGGGAAAGCAGGATCCGGATTACATAGTGTAAATTTAACGGTTCCCTCATCCACAGCTTCAATGGATTTGAATTCTCCACCGTAATCACAGTTAGGGGCTTCAACTTTCAACCCTTCGAACTTGGTTACGACAGATTTGGAAAGATCTGCGGCGGGTGCCGGAGCGGCCGCTGTTATGAAAGCGGTCAATAAAAGACTTAAGACAACCAATACGGCAAAACCAGAAGATACGATCTTCTTTTTCACTTTGCTCCTCCTCTTATTAATTGTAATTCTAGGGATTTTTTGAGAACGCCGAGAGCTCATTCCTGGATGAGACTTCGAGCAGTTCTATAGATAGTTTAGAAATTATAACCGCGCCTAAGAATTTGTCAAATTCAGTTAATGCCTTGATTACGCAACGTTCTTTCTGTAAATTCAAGTCAGAAGCAACCAAAGTACTAGCAATTCACTAACAATTTATCAAAACAATACTTTTTTCCAATTTGCCAATCCTCTCCAATCTCCATCAAAACCGCTGAAACCAAACGCAAGCAAGCTGAGTCATTTGGGAAAACGCCTACTACCCTGGTCCTTCTGCGGATCTCTTTATTCACCCTTTCCAGACTATTTGTAGTGCGCACAAATCGCCGATGCTCAACGGGAAAAGCAAAAACAGTAAGCCCCTCAGGAATGTTTT
>JAAYYW010000328.1 GCA_012515195.1 Leptolinea sp. | reverse complement strand
GATGACCGGTGAAGTGACCCGAATCAAGCAACTTGGTCTGGCCACCAAAGGCGACACTACATATACTGTAACCATTGATCTCGAAAATAATGATCCCCGTTTGCTATGGAATATGAAAGCTTTTGTGGCATTTGGAAACCAATGAAATACACGAATAAGTCCAAATTTCCTCTCAAGAAATATTTTGCCGGGCTGATGTTGGCAATGGGATTATTCTCAGTGTACCTTACCGGCTGTTCTTCCCTGTCAAAACCATCACCTACACCAGAAACACCCATAACATCCGGAGCAGGCGCAGCTGCGGAAGCCAGGGTAATCCCCATTCGCCACTCAACTCTGAGTTTTGCCGCAACAGGAAAAGTTGCGGAAATATTGACGCCGGAGGGATCCGAGGTTAAGGAAGGCGATCCGATCGCCAGACTGGATGGCACGGAAACAATTCGAGCTGCGATTGCAGCTGCCGATCTCCAAGTGGTTTCAAAACAAAAAAACCTGGATGACCTCATTGAAAAATCGCGAATTGCCGCAGCAGACGCGGAAATGGCGGTAGCCCTGGCCTCACAGGAACTAAAAGACGCCAGGGAAGACAGAGAAAACCTTAATTATCAGCGGGTCAATCAATATATGCTGGAAAACATCCAGGCTCAGTTGACCATGGCAGAAAAAGCAGTGGAAGACGCAGAAGAAACGTACAGTTTTGTCCAGGATAAAACTGAAGACGATGCTGACCGCGCACGCGCGTTAGCCTACCTATCTCAGGCACGGTTGGCACGCGACCAGATTAAACGTAACCTGGAATATGCAGAAGGCCCACCAACTGCCCAGGATATCGCGGAAGCGGATGCCCGTGTCTCGATAGCAGAGGCAGCACTTGAAGATGCCCGGCGCACGTATGAGCGCCGAAAAACAAGCCCGGATCCGCGAGACCTTGAACTGGCCGAAGCAGCCCTTTCCAACGCGAATGCGCAGGCCGAAGCAGCCCGATCAACCCTGGCCGATCTGGAATTGAAAGCTCCCTTTGATGGCACGATCATTGTTAACAATCTGGAGGTCGGAGAAATCGCTTCTCCAGGGCAGGTAATGATCGGTGATACCAGCAAATGGCAGGTGGAAACCACTGATCTTAAAGAGGTCGATATTGTGGGGATCGAGGCGGGGATGCAAGTAAAAGTCTCATTCGATGCCATTCCAGACCTGGTTATCGATGGGATAGTCAATCGAGTGAAAGGTTATGGAATTTCGGTCAGAGGAGATAATACATATATCGTTACCGTCGATTTGCAACAATCCGATCCGCGTTTATTATGGAATATGACAACCAGGGTAGTTTTCCCCACTGCCACAGCACCTGAGGAGAAACCTGAACCATGACCAATAATCACTGGTTGACATTTTTGCTGGTAATGACGTCTACGCTATCACTGACTTCATTGACTGGCTGTGCGACGCTTATTCCTCAGGAGCCAACCTCCACAGCTACTCTCTTCCCAACGATCAGACCGCCAAAACCTACACGCACACCCACAAGATCCCCCTCACCCACACCACTTCCAACCGACACTCCGACAATCACACCAACGGCCACAGTCCCACCGCCGCTCGATGATTTCTCCAACGCCAGCCTTTACGCATTCGGCCCAAAACCCGGGTGGGAATTCAGTTTTACCCTGCTGCTGCCTGAAGAGATCAAAGGTGAATATCAGGCAGAGGTTGGAGATCCCCCAAAACAATTTATCTGCCGTCCATTGACAGAATACTTCCATCCTGAACGGCTGTATTGCACAGGCCGCATCCCGAAGGTTGATCAAAATTTGCCGTTCAAGATCCGGGAAAAATCAACCGGACAGGTTGTCTTTACAGGCTATGTTTTTAGCCCGCTGCCATAAATTTGAATTCTCATATTTAGCCATCTGCTGTTCTAAAATGGCAAACCCCGGCGCGGATTTTTAGGATCAAACTCAATTCCATCTGGCATAATGGCTTCCTGCAGGTTGGCACCGGTAAAATCCACATCACGCAGATTGGCTCCGGCCAGATTGGCCCGCTCCAGATGGGCATTTTTTAAAATAGCCCCTTCAAGGTTCGCCTTATAAAAATCAGCGTCCATTAATTTTGAACCTTTTAAGTCAGCCCCGGTCAGGTTGGCTTTCTTTAACGTTGCATCGCGCAGGTTACATGATTGAAGATTGCATTTTTCCAGGTCCGCGCCATCCAGGTTAGCCCCTTGCAGATTGGCTCCTGAGAAATTTGATCCCCTTAACTTTGCTTCTCTAAAAATCCCTGCCCTGATATTTGAGAGTTGATAATTTGATCCTTCGGAGAGAACCCGCTCCAGGTTTGCGTTTTCAAGGTCACATCCCTGCATCGTCGAGTGCCATAAATACGCGCCAATCATGCGGGTATTTCGTAGTACGGCATCTGTCAGGTTTCCATCTTGAAAGATGGCACCATTTAAGTTCGAATTGGTCAGGTCTGCTTTGGTTAGGATTGCATCGTGGAAAATTGCATCACTCAGATCGCAATCGACCAGACTCGATTTGGACAGATTTCTTCCCTTGAAATTGGAACCGGCAAGATTTCCGCCCTTTATATGAAGTGGTCCGGTTTGCTTCGAAGTTTCGATGGCCATATCTTCGGAGACTCCTCGGTTCACCTGGTTAAGGTTGGCTTGGATTGGGTTGGGTTGACTTGGGGATGTTTTGTAAACGAAAAAAATGTTAAGAATTGCGTCTACAAATGATCACTTAGAAATTATTATACCAAGATAGGGAATTAATAAAAGGTAGTAAAGCATAAACCATTAATGACAACCATCATTTTCTTTTGACAGGTGAAGTCGTTAATCAACCAGTCTTTGATATATAAAACCGCTTCAGCTATTGAATTCCCCTTCCGGGGTTTTGAGGGTCGAATTCCAGACCATCCGGCATTATCGCACCGGTGAAATCAGCACCATCCAACTCAGCCCCGGTCAATATTGCGTTTTTTAAGTTCGCGCCTTCCAGATGAGCATTTTTCAGCTTTGCGCCGGAAAGGTTCGCGTTTTCCATATTGGCATCCACCAGTCGGACGCCTTTCATATTGGTATTGGATAGATTGGCAGAATTCAGAAAGCAGCCACGCATGTTCACAGCCTGTAAATTAGCCCCCTGTAAGTTGGCACCTTCCATAAAAGCAAATTGAAGGATGGCACCCCATAGATTGGCATTTTTCATACTGGTATGGATCAGGTTGCAGGTTTGCATTTTGGCGATCTCAAAATTCACATCGTCTGCCTGCGCACCTTCCAGATCGGCGTTTTCCAGGTTTGATCCTTGCAGATTCGCTCTCCACATAAAGGCATCTTTGAGTGACGCTCCCATCAGCATGGTCTCTGATAGATTGGCGTTTTGTAATATGGCGCTCTTCAGATTGGCAGTTACAAGGTTCGCGTTCCCCAAATCGGCGTCACTTAATATCGTCTCACTAAGGTTGGCACCAGTAAGGCGGGCGTCCCGAATAATCGCGCCTTTCAGGTTGAGACCGTGAAGATCCGCCTTTTCAAGATCTTTACCAGAAAGTTGCACGGGGTTTGAGTGATTGATCAGGTCCAGGATTTGCTCTTGTGTGAATTCCATTTAGGTCCTCAACATTTGGCTACCGAGAAAAAGGTGAGATAACAGTAAAACAACATCTTCAACGTAAGAAAACAAAAAAACACCCACCGGATTTGATAGGGCTCAAAACCGGTACCCTGTAATTATAGTCGCTTGATCCATATAGCAAAATAAAAACCGGTGAAATTCCCGGAATAAAACAAAAAACTTGTGGGGCGAGAGGGGGTCGAACCCTCACGATGTCACCATCGACGGATTTTAAGTCCGTTGCGTCTGCCGATTCCGCCATCGCCCCGTGGATTTATTTATTCTACTCGAATCATCCTTCCCGTCAAGAGAACCGCCGGAAATTAACTTCCAGATCAGGTCTCCTGCGCCGGGAAGAATGCTTTAACAAATTTTGCATATCGCGAGCCGATATGTACGAGTGGTGAAGATAACTGAGCTTCCACCTTCCCTTTTCGTATGACGGCCCGCAATTCTTCAGCCGAGTTGAATTCTGGCAAAAGCATCCCGGCGGCACCGATTTCAAAAAGAGAATGGGAATCAGAACCAACTGTACCGGCCATCTTACGTTCGCCGGCAAACTCCATGGCTTTCAGATTCCACTCCTCACGGTAACAACGTGCGT
>JAAYYW010000327.1 GCA_012515195.1 Leptolinea sp. | reverse complement strand
GTGACCACGGCCATGAAATCCTGGCCGGACGTGGCTGGCAGCGTGGGTATCGCAGAAGATCGCATCCATAAAATACAGGCTGCACATCGATTATCTCTTTTGAATTGAACCTGAACATTCGCGCGTTCACAGACAGCCAGAAACGGGAAGCCTATGAGCGGCAGCAGGGTATCTGCTCGAATTGCCACAAGCACTTTGAACTGTCCGAAATGGAAGCCGACCACATCACTCCGTGGCATGCGGGCGGAAAGACGTCCGCGGAAAACTGCCAGATGCTGTGTAAAGAGTGCAACCGCAGGAAATCCGGTATCTAATTCTTCTCAGTAATGTATCGGGCTGATCTTTGCCAGCTTCTCCAGCCGGTGGGTGGAGATGATCTCGCGCACCGTGCCGGTAAGTCCGCGCATCACCAGGCTGTCGGTGCGCGCGCCGTCTTTAAAATAACTGACGCCCTGCAGCAGGTCGCCGTTGGTGATGCCTGTGGCGGCAAAGAACACATCCTCTGATGAGACCAGATCGTCCAGGGTCAGGACCCGGTCAAGGTCATACCCCAGCTCCCGTCCGCGCCGCTCTTCCTCTTCATTCCGCACCACCAGCTTCCCCTGGATGGTGCCGTCCATGGCGCGCATGGCGCAGGCCGCCAGCACCCCCTCCGGTGTACCGCCAACGCCCATCAGCACATCGATATGTGAATCCGGCCAGGCGGTCATCAGCGCGCCGGCCACATCGCCATCCGGTATCTGCCGGATACGGGCGCCGCAGGCACGCACCTCGGCGATCAACCCGGCATGGCGCGGACGGTCGAGAATGACAACGGTGATGTCGTCCATGTCCTTGCCGCGGGCGCGGGCGATCTTCTGCAGGTTATCCTTCACCGGCGCGTTGATGTCGATCACATTCTTTGCTTCGGGACCAACAGCGATCTTGTTCATATAAAGGAAAGGACCGGGGTTGAACATCGTACCGCGCGGAGCCACCGCCACCGTGGCGATGGAATTGTTCCGGCCGGCCGCCAACGGCCGGGTGCCATCGATCGGGTCAACCGCGATATCCACCTTGGGCAGCGCCCCCGTTCCCAGTTTCTCACCGTTGAACAGCATGGGGGCTTCATCCTTCTCCCCCTCGCCGATGATCCCAACCCCTTCCATGGGAATGGTGTTCATGATCAGGCGCATCGCATCCACGGCCGCTTTATCGGCTTCTTCCTTTTCACCGCGGCCCATGTGGCGTCCAGCCGCCAGCGCGGCGGCTTCCGTCACCCGGACGAGTTCAAGAGCCAGGTTGCGGGTCGGGCTGCTCTTTTTTGCCATGGCTATTTTCCTCCTGTGTAAACCGGTAATGGAAATAAATACCTGTATGGCCTACATCATCCGGCGTTTCGGCTTGGGAAACCCCGGACGGAACGCTTCTGTGTCTTTCTCTTCCATCTGGCATTGGTGATTTTCTGCCACAGAACGGGCGGCTTTTGTTACCAGGTCATGGAGTTGAGATGGATCATATTCCGCTCTTGCGTTAACCAACGCGCGCAGCGTCTTGCCGCGCATGTCTGGTATCTGCCTGCGCCAGGAAACCGCGTCTCCGGCCGTCAGGCTTACCTTGGCTTCCGTCTTGCCAGCCTGCAGCATCAACTTCAAGTGACCCACGCCAATACTATGCAGCCGGAACTCGCGGTCCAGGCTGGTGATCCAATCGACCGCCAGAGGCCGCATATCCGTTGTCCCCTCGGCCTGGAATTCAAATGATGTATCCAACCAGGCCAGCGCGGCTTTCCCGGCCGCGTACCAGTTGTAATCAATCGGCAGCGATAAAAGATCTACCGGTTTATTGGACATGGCTTCCAGCTCGTCGAGCCATGAGTCTACCTGAAGAATGTCCAGGGAATTTTGCAGCCGGATGTTTTTCCGGGGGTAACGGCCGCGGGCATCGTCCAATGCCAGCCTCCCGCGCCCCGGAGATAACAGGTCGCGTTTATTGAGGATAAGCAATCCGGCCTCTTCGATCTGCTTGCCGTACAGGTACATCACCTTCTGGCTGAAAGGCGTTTCGTCCCCGGAAATCCACTGGTTGAAAAGGCGGGTATCCGCGAACACAGAAAGCGTGATGCTTATCTCCCTGTCCTTCCATACATCCCGCAATGGTTTGATAACCGTCGCCACAATATCCGCGCTGGCTCCCGCGGCTTCCGCGAAGATCACGTCGGGTTGGATCGTCCGCGAGAGACGATCCGTTTTTTCCATCAGGTCGTCATAATTGCAGCTAAAGCAACCGCCGGCCACCTGGACCGCCGAAATTTTTTGATTGTCAAAAAAGGAGGTGTCAACCAGGTATTTCCCCTGGTCGTTCGTAATAACCCCAACAGTCTTCTTGCGGGAGGATAGCGTTTTACAGGCAGCCGCAATGGCCGTCGTCTTGCCGCTCCCCAAAAATCCCCCGACAATGTGTAGCTGCATGGTCTACTCCCCGTGGTGTTGTGTTTCTCTCCTTAAGATTGTACCGCAACCATGTTCGATCCAGTGTGCCTTCTCGAAAAAAATCGCTTCGAATCTGTGATACAGGATCAGTGCGGTATAGTCGGTCAATCGCATAATACATTGATAGCCGGAAAATATTCCAACTTTATCTGAATAATCCAAAACAGTTGCATAATTTCCTTGATTTGTCTATTATTAATTTGTTATTAGATAAACGACTCCTGTTAGATCCATCGAAATCGAATCGGTTTGGAGAATGGTATGGAAAACTCAAGAGCCTCTGAAGAGCATCCACCCCGAAAAGCGTGGCCTGTGACATTGATATTTGGGGTGGCTGCGGTTGCCATACTGGCCGGGATTATATTTATCTTTCGTCTGACTTCCGCCCCCGCTATTGAAACAACGGCAAAGACCAGACATAACGCATTGGCTGATTCAAGCGATTCATGCGTAACCTGCCACGAGAAATCCAGCCCCGGAATAGTGGTCCAATACGGTTCCTCGAGCATGGCGGCTGCCAGGGTTACCTGCCGTGACTGCCATGAAGTAAAAGAAGGTTACCCCGGTTCTGTGGAACATGAGGGCACCCATGTGCTAAATTCACCCACCACCGCAACCTGTGAGAAATGCCATCAATCACAGGTCGCCCAGTATAACCAGAGCCGGCACAGTCTGCCCGCTTATGTTGCCGTCGCCGGCAGCCAGAGTCTCTCCCCCGAATTGCTCGCCGCGTACCAGGCCATACCCGAAGGAACCTTCGCGCCCGATAAAGCCCGCAACATTCTGGCTGAAATGGAAGGACCCGAAATTACCCGCTTTGCCTGTGAAAGCTGCCACAACATTGGTAGACCAGCGGCTGATGGTTCGGTCGGACGCTGTCAGAGCTGCCATATCCGCCATGAGTTCAGCCTGGAGCAGGCCCGCAAACCGGAGACCTGTAATTTCTGTCATATTGGACCCGACCATCCGCAGTGGGAGATCTACCATGAATCACCTCATGGGATTGCCTACTCCACTCTGGGTCACACCTGGAATTGGGAAGCCGATACCGGAACGCTGACATCGGAAGATTTCCCCGCCCCCACCTGCGCCACCTGCCACTTCAGCGGATTTGGCGGAGCGGCCACCACCCACGATACCGGAGATCGTCTCACCTGGTATCTGTTCTCTTCTGTGTCTGAGCGGCGTCCCGCCTGGCAGGACAATAAAGCCCGGATGCAATCAGTCTGTTTTGAATGTCATAACCAGAACTTTATTGATAACTTGTATACCGATGCGGATGTGCTGACCGAAAAGGTCAATATGTGGGTCCGGGAATCGGATGAAGTCATCCAACCATTGAAAGACCAGGGATTGATCACTGAAACCCAGTTTGATGAACCGCTGGAATATGAGCATTATGAACTGTGGCATCACTGGGGCCGAACCACAAAATTCGGTGCGTGGATGCAAGGTCCCGACTATACGCAGTGGCACGGTGCCTACGAAGTCGTCAAAGGCCTCGCAACTCTGCGGTATGACACCGCCGAGCTGCTGCACGCCGCCGCGCAATTGGCTCCCGCGGAGTGAACGGCGTGAACAGCGCCTCATCGTCATTCCCACTACAGGAAATGCTCCCTTTGCTGAAACGCTGGCGGCTGCCTTTCAATCGGGATCAGGCCATGCTTACCCTGGCGGCTGTCAATGTTTTCTTTATTGGGCTGGATATCTTTCTGGCACATAACCTGAATGGGAACATTGTTCCGTATGAATGGATCCCCATCATTTTCAGCCCGATAGCCGGTGCCATCCTGCTGGTGGCCGGATGGATCGCGGTGCGCAACCGCCCGGCTGCCAATTTGATTGCCACCTTTGTCTTCTTCTCCTGTATTGTGGTCGGTATTCTCGGCTCTTATTTTCATTTGCGCCGCGCCTTTCTACCAGCGGAAGGCGGGGGCATCATCATCCCCAACGAAATCCTGCTGTGGGCGCCGCCCGTCCTCGGACCGTTGACCTTCTTGCTTGTGGCCATATTGGGGATATCGGCTGCCTGGGAAGAGATCGATCCCGGTTCCGGAAAACTCCGTCTGATGGGGTCAAAAACCATCCAGATGCCCCTGTCAAAAACACGGGCTTTCTTCCTGCTTACATCCATGTTCATATTGGTCACGGTCATCTCGAGTGTGATGGACCACGCCCGGACGAATTTTGAGAATCTCTGGCTCTGGCTGCCAACCTTGTCCGGTGTCTTTGCCATAATTGTTTCTGCTGTGATGGGATTTATGAATCACCCCACTCTGGCAGATCGCTGGACATATGCCGCCGCGTTGGCTGTTCTTACAGCTGTCGGGTTGATCGGTGCCTATTTGCATGTCGAAACCAATCTGATCGGACAGGATGTCATTGTGGTGGAACGTTTCATCAGAGGCGCACCTCTGATGGGGCCCCTATTGTTTTCCAACATGGGAATATTGGGTTTTCTTGTCTTACTCGAAGACTGATTTTTAGTTCAGGAAACCTGGAGAAAGATGGACCTATTTCCCCAAAAAAAGCCTTTTGGATCTGGCTTACATAATACGCTTACCTTAAAAAACACGAAAACCTATTGACTCAGGCGGTAATTTTTTGTATTATGGTATTTGTAAGTCCTTTCATAAAAGTATATTCAAGTTCCTTCAAAAATTCTTTTGACTCGAAACTCCCCCCCCACGATTTATGATGTAGCCACGGTTGCTCATGTCAGCATCGCTACGGTTTCGCGAGTCATCAACAACCTCGAAAAAGTAAAACCCGAAACCCGTTCCGTCGTGTTGGAAGCAATCGACAGCCTGGGGTTTGTCCCCAAGGCGGATGCCCGCGCGCGTGCCATACGCACCCAGCGCCGAATTGGTGTGGTTACTCCTTTCTTCACGGCTCCGTCCTTCGTCCAACGACTGCGCGGTGTGGCTGCCGCGCTGGGGCAGACTCCGTACGAACTGGTCATTTACACCGTTACAAGCAGTAAGCACCTAAACAGCTATCTTGATACACTCCCGCTTACCGGCAATCTCGATGGGTTGATCATCCTATCACTTGAGCTGGACGATCACTATGTTGAACGCCTGTTGGATCATCATCTTGAAACCGTTCTGGTCGAATATCCCCATCCATTATTAAGCAGCGTGGAAATTGATAATGAAGAAGGTGGCAAACAGGCAGCAGATTATCTGCATAAGCGGGGTTACCGCCGGTTTGCGTTTGTTGGCGACACATCGACCGCAGAATATGGGATCCACCCCATTTCTTTACGACTGAACGGCTTCCGTAAAGAGATTTCCCGCCTTGGATGCAATTTACCCGATTGCCAAATTTTAATTGCGCCGTATGATATTAATAAGACCCGTGAACAGGCTGTCGAGTTTCTTAAGAGCCAGGAACTGCCGCTGGCAATTTTTGCCGCCACAGACCTGCAGGCCATATCCCTCATTCAAGCTGCCAGGCAACTGAACCTGCGAATCCCCGAAGACCTGGCTGTTTTGGGGTTTGATGATCTTGACATGGCAGAGTACTTCAACCTTACCACCATCAGGCAGCACCTGGACGAATCCGGCGAGATTGCTGTTGAGATGCTTCTATCTCGTCTCACCAATCCCAACCGGACTGTTCAGATTTCGAAATTACCGCTTGAGATTATTGAACGAGGCACAACGTGAGAGGAGGTGATTAATCGGCCGGTAGTAAATCTCACTGTAATCCCAATATTTCGATTGGGAAATTTCCACAAATTTCATTAAGGAGATAAGTATGAAGCGCGTTGCATTGGTAATTAGCACCATAATAATTGCGACCATGGTTCTGGCAGTATTTGTTCCTGCCGCTCCTGTCGCCGCCCAGGCTGGCACCTCCGCTCTGGAAGATGCCTATGCCGGTAAATTAAAAGGCAAAGTCGTTACCATGGCCGGACCTTTCACCGATAACGATGCCGTCAAATTTGACGACTCCGTGAAAGATTTCGAGACCAAAACCGGTATCGACATTCAGTACTCCGGTTCCAAGGAATTTGAAGCCTCCATCGGTATCGCTATCGAAGGTAACAATCCCCCCGATATCGTAGATTTCCCGCAGCCGGGTCTCCTTGAAACCTTCGTGAAAAAGGGAAAGGTCGTTGATCTCTCTACTTTCATGGATATGGACAAACTCAAAGAAAATTACATCCAGTCCTGGATTGACATGGGCACCATGGAAGGACCCAAGGGTCCTGTCCTGGCCGGTGTCTGGGGCCGTGTAAATGGCAAGAGCGCCGTCTGGTATCCGAAGAAAGCCTTTGACGAAGCCGGTTACAAAGTTCCCGCTACCTGGGACGAACTGATGAAACTGACCGAAGACATCAAAGCTGATGGCGACACCCCGTGGTGTGTTGGTATCGAATCCGGCGCTGCCACTGGTTGGGCTGCCACCGACTGGATGGAAGAGTTGATGCTCCGCACCACCTCTCTCGAAAACTACGACAAATGGGTCAAAGGCGAGCTGAAATTCTCCTCACCTGAGGTCAAAAAAGCCGCCACAGTTATGTCTGACCTGTGGTTCGCTGAAGGCAACGTGTACGGCGGCCGCAAAGCCATCGCCACCACCGCTTTTGGCGATGCCCCCAAACCCATGTTCGAGAATCCCCCGAAGTGCTGGCTGCACAAACAGGGCAACTTCATCACCACCTTCTTCCCCGAAGATGCCAAAGCCGGTGTGGATTATGACTTCTTCTACCTGCCTGGTGTTGATGACGAATACGGCAAACCCGTTCTGGTTGCTGGCGATATCTACGCCATGTTCAACGACCGCCCCGAAACCCGCGCCGTCATCGAGTTCTTCTCGACTGGTGCCTCGGTTGAAGGTTGGGTGAAAGCCGGTGGAGCCATCTCCCCGCACAAAGACTCCTCACTCGATTGGTACACCAACGAAGTGGATCGCGGCATTGCCAAGATGATCCAGGAAGCCACCTCCGTCCGCTTTGACGGCTCCGACCTGATGCCGGGTGCCGTAGGCGCTGGTTCCTTCTGGAAATCCATGACCTCCTATGTCAGCGGCAGCATCGATCTGGATACCGCCCTCAAGGAAATTGACGCCGCCTGGCCGAAATAGTCCTTTGAGACTGATGTAGCTTTATCCCGGGGGCAGGGATGAAAATCTCTGCCCCCACAAAAATTCATCTACCTTTTAAACGTTCTTTCCCGGGCAATTCATCAGTTCAATATAGTGTTATCAGGGATTTGCTATACTGTTTTTATCCTTTTTTTTTATTTCCTCTGATCAAACACAAAGAATCCCCCTCAAGGTACTTGATCAAACCAGTGCGACAGGAGGCAGGTATGCAAAAAAAAGACACAACCAGTTCTGACCCGGGTGGGGTTCTTACCTGGCTTGGATCCAATATCGGGCGAATTCTGGTATCGCTCATCGTCCCGATTCTGACATTTGTCATTCTCTGGCAGGGTTATATCTTCTTGCGGGATACCGATGCGCCACAGATAGTGATCGTTCTGGTCGCCATCGTCTGGGGTGTCGGTGGTGTTGCCCTCCTCTTCTATGTGTCCAACTGGCTGGTCGAAAAACTGCCAGGCGCCTGGATCCAACGGCTGCAGCCTTATGTTTTTGTAGGCCCCGCCATTGCCCTGCTGATGTGGTTTCTCGCGCTTCCCGTACTCAGGACTCTATACCTTTCCTTCATTGATGACATTAGCCGCGAATTCGTAGGTTTTGAAAACTACGCCTTTGCCTTTACAGACCGGATCATGCTTGAGGCTTTCCGGAACAACTTCCTGTGGATGGTTGTGGGCACCTCGGTCAGTGTGATCCTTGGTTTGTTGATCGCCGTTCTGGCCGACAGGTCCAAATTCGAATCGGCTTACAAGGCCATCATCTTCCTGCCCATGGCCATCTCGTTTGTCGGTTCCGGCGTTATCTGGAAATTTGTGTACGCCTACAAAGGTGAAGGTGTCGGCATTCAAGAGATTGGTCTTCTGAATGCCATTGTTGTTGGACTGGGCGGTGAATCACAGGCCTGGCTCCTTATGCCCCCGTGGAATAACTTTCTGTTGATCGTTATTATGGTCTGGATGCAGACCGGCTATGCCATGGTATTGCTGTCATCTGCCATTAAAGGCATACCCACCGAATTGTTGGAAGCGGCACGCGTTGACGGCGCAACAGAAGTCCAGGCATTCTTCCGCATCACCATTCCTTACATCCAGGGAACCTTGATCACAGTGACCACAACGATCCTGATCTTCTCCCTGAAACTGTTTGACATTGTCCGCGTGATGACCGGAGGCAATAATGGGACCAACGTGATCGCCAACGAGTTTTATATCCAGAGGTTTACCTATAATAACTCGGGCAGAGCATCTGCCATCGCCATAATCCTGTTGATTGCCATTATTCCCATCATGGTTTACAACCTGCGGCAATTCCGTGAAAGGAAGGCCTTCTAATGACAGCGAAAACAGCCAGTAAATCAGGTCAGAAACGGACTTCCAATTTCATAGTAAATGGCACTCTAATATTTATCTGCCTTTTGTGGACCATTCCTACCATTGGAGTTCTGGTAACCTCATTCCGTGACAGCCGCGACATCTTCACAACCGGCTGGTGGACCGTTCTGCCTCATATGGGTCTGGTAGACGCGGGCGAGATCAAACTGGAAGACAGCGTGGACGTAAACGGTCCGATCGAAATAGAAGGGGTAACCCATACCTTCCAGGAATGGCGGGAAGGGATTACCATGCCCGACGGCCGCACGATCACCTGGTTCGGGAACAAACGCACACGCCTGTTGAAGATACAGGAAGATCAATGGCAGTGGTTTAGCACAAACCTGACCCTGGAAAACTATAAGAATGTCCTCACTGGACAGGATATCAGCTATAAAGACGCGGAAGGTCTGACCATTGTCCGCAAGGGAAGCAATTTCAGTGTTGCTGTGTTGAATTCTCTGGCGGTTGCGGTACCAGCAACCATCATTCCTATTCTAATCGCCGCTTTTGCCGCCTATGGTTTCGCCTGGATCAACTTCCCTGGGCGTAAGTTCTTCTTCACCATAGTAGTCGCACTACTGGTGGTCCCCCTCCAGCTCGCGTTGGTCCCGATTTTGCAGGACTACACCCGACTGGGATTGAACGGGACTTACCTGGCCATGTGGCTGGCGCATACCGGTTTTGGTTTGCCCCTGGCTGTTTATCTGATGTTCAACTACATCTCCACCCTGCCGCGGGATATCCTTGAATCCGCATTCATCGACGGCGCATCAAACTTTACCATTTTTATAAAACTTATCCTTCCCCTTTCAGTTCCCGCGCTGGCATCCTTTGCCATTTTCCAGTTCCTCTGGGTTTGGAATGATTACCTGGTTGCGCTGGTCTTCCTGGGCGACCAGAACCGCGTTGTAACCATGGCTCTGGCTGCCATGGTGGGCGAAAAAGGGGCTGACTGGCACCTCCTGACTTCAGGAGCTTTTATCAGCATGATCTTACCGTTAACCATATTCTTTGCCTTGCAGCGCTACTTTGTGCGCGGAATGATGGCAGGTTCCGTAAAGGGATAATCCTCCAGCAATGCCTGATCCTTCCTCCTTTCCTTCGGATGCAGCCGGACGGACTTTTGCCCGGCTGTTTCCGCGGTTACAGACTACCTTTAAAAAATACCGAAACGATTCCCCCGCAGACTGGGAGATCTTTTCGCGTCAGCTTACCGCCAACTTCGAGGTCTTGTTCAATTCGCTCGCGCAGGTATATGGCAACCAGTATGATTTTTATTATCACCTCGAGTGTTTACTGGAAACCCTGGCGCAATCATGGCACGAACGGCCGATAGAATTAAAGGAACTCGACCACCGGCGACAGAATGAGCCGGACTGGTTCCAGTCCAATGACCATGTCGGCGGTGTATGTTATGTCGATCTATTTGCCGGTAACCTGGACAACCTAAAGAAAAAGATTGAATATTTCAAAGAGTTGGGGCTTACGTATCTGCACCTTATGCCCCTCTTCCGCAGCCCGGCCGGAGAAAACGACGGCGGATACGCCATTAGCAGCTATCGGGATGTCAACCCGGATATCGGTACGATGCAAGAGTTGACCGAACTGGCCGGGGATCTGCGAAAAAATGGTATCAGCCTTGTGCTGGATTTTGTGTTCAATCACACATCGCAGGAACATGAATGGGCCATGAAAGCCCGTTCGGGCGATCCGGTATTTCAGAACTACTACTATATATTCCCCAATCGGGAAATTCCCGATGAATACGAGCTAACCCTGCGAGAAATTTTTCCGGATGAACACCCCGGCGCTTTCACCTGGTTCCCGGAATTCCAGCGATATGTCTGGACGACGTTCCATTCCTACCAGTGGGATCTTAACTATTCAAATCCAGAAGTGTTCATTGCCATGGCGCGCGAAATGCTCTCATTGGCCAATGCGGGGGTTGAGGTCCTGCGGCTGGACGCGGTCGCTTTCATCTGGAAACAGATGGGAACTTCATGCGAAAATCTACCGCAGGCGCATTTACTCATCCAGGCATTCAACGCCTGTGCCCGGATCGCCGCCCCGGCTTTGTTGTTCAAATCTGAAGCCATCGTGCACCCCGACGAGGTGGCACGCTACATCAAACCGGAGGAATGCCAGCTCTCTTACAATCCCCTGTTGATGGCGCTTCTGTGGGAAAGCCTGGCTACCCGTAATGTGAGTTTGCTGCAGGAATCCATGCGCGGCCGGTTCGCCATCGATTCAGGATGTGCCTGGATAAACTACGTACGCTGCCATGATGATATCGGGTGGACTTTTTCTGATGAGGATGCCGCCCACCTGTGGATCAACGGGTACGATCACCGTCGTTTTCTGAATGACTTTTATACCGGCCGGTTTGAAGGCTCTTTCGCCCGCGGTCTGCCATTCCAGGAAAACCCCAAAACGGGCGACTGCCGCATCTCCGGCACCTGCGCGTCACTTGCCGGTCTGGAAGAAGCCCTGATGCAAAAAAACAAAGGGTTGACCGAACTGGCTGTTTCCCGGATCCTGTTGATCCATTCCGTGGCGATGACAATCGGCGGTATTCCATTGATCTATCTGGGCGATGAACTGGCCATGTTGAATGACTATTCCTTTCGCGATGATCCGCACAAGATGCAGGACAGCCGCTGGGTTCACCGCCCTCAGTTTAATTGGAAAAAAGCGGCAGCCCGGAATAAGGGCAATAACCCTCCTTCGACCGTCTTCCTCGGTTTGAAAAAGATCATTAACATCCGCCGCTCGAATAAAGCGTTCAGCGGGCATGAGACAGATTTCATTGATACGGGAAATCCATCTGTTTTCGGGTATGTGCGCACCGATGGCAGCCGGCGGGTGGTGATATTGGCCAATTTCAGCGAGCGGAACCAGGCGGTACAGTCCAATCTTCTGCGGCTGTATGGATTGGGATACGAGTATTACGATCTGCTATCTGACTGTGTCTTCCCGCCGGAAGATATCGTGATGAAACCCTACCAATTCATCTGCCTGCAGGCGGAATAGCTTATCATTAGCCACATAGATATTATACGGCATTGCCGTATAATATCTATGTGGAATTCATTGAAGCTACTCTCTTCACGAAATATGTTTATGAATATTTGACGGAAGAGGAGTATACCGGTTTACAGGTTTTTCTGGCCAATCATCCGGAAATGGGAGCACTTGTTCCAGGATCTGGTGGTGTTCGGAAAATTCATTGGTCGATCAAGGGAAAAGGGAAGCGTGGTGGTGTAAGGGTAATCTACTATTTCAAAAAAAGTGAAAAAGAGATCTGGTTACTAACCATATACCAGAAAAATGAAATCGAATCCATTCCCGCTCATGTATTGCGGTTGATTGCGAGGGAAATAGAAAATGACTGAAAGAAACATAGGACAGGAAATTCTAGACGGAATTATAGAAATCAAATCCTTCAAAAAAGGGCAAAAGGATTTAGTGACCCGCAAACTCAATGATCCTGCGCCTGTTGCAGTAATTCGCCTAAAGTTGAAATTATCACAGGCAGCCTTTGCCGGTTTAATGGGTGTAAGCCTACGTACAGTGCAGGATTGGGAACAGGGGAGACGAAAACCAAGCGGACCAGCCGAGGCACTTTTACGGATTGCCGAACAAAAACCGGAAGTGTTTCTACAAATTTCATAACATTTACTGTTGATATAAGATCCGCCGGTTGCATCTACCCTATCACCTCCGGTTCTTCCTCTTGGCCATGTCTCAAACTCCAACCTGCGATCCTGTGTGTTGGGTATTTTGCCTTATCAAAAACCCGGACCGCGTAATTTGGTATGATTAATTACACACCTTTATCCGTATCTACCCGGACAGGAGACTTCCCATGAAAATCGCTGTGACCGGAGCCCAGGGCCTTCTGGGCGAAGAATGCGTACGGACGCTGGGGACGGAACACAATATGATTCCCCTTCCCTCACACCACGACCTCGATCTGGTGGATTTCAACGCCACCCGCGCCTGGTTCCTGCAGAACAAACCGGATGTGATCATTCACACCGCCGGCAACCGTGACCCGGATTCCTGCGAATTAGACCCCGCGCTGGCATGGACTTCGAATACCCTGGTCACCTGGAATGTGGTATGCGCCGCCCGCGAATTGGATGCCGTCTTCGTGCATGCCAGCACCGAAAGCGTGTTTCCCGGAGACCGCGATGAACCCTACCATGAATTTGACGAAGCCCGCGACCCACTAAACGTGTACGGTTACACCAAACTGGCTTCCGAGAGACTGGTTCTGCAATATCTGCCCAAACACTTCAATCTCCGCCTGCCCCTGCTCTTTGGCCGCACCGGCGGGTTGACCCGCAACAATTTGCTCAAGGCGCGCCATAACGCGCTTTCCGGCCAGAAGACAGTGGCCGCCGGGGACACTTTCTCAACCGCCTGCTCCGTGCGTGATATCGCCCGCTCGCTGGCCATTATGCTGAAGACATCGTTCTACGGAACCTATCATTTTGCCAATTTGGGAATTGTTACCCGCTCCGGTTACCTGCAAACCTTCCTGAAAGCCATTGATATGGACCCGGACTGGGTCACACCCAGTACCGTCCTTGAGATGGCACGGCCGGCAAGACGCAACCATCACATCCTTATCAAGAGCCTCCTGCTCGAACCGACCTTTGGCATCACCCTCCCGCCGGTTGAATTTGCCCTTAAAGAGGTCATTGCCGATATGCGGGCTGACGGCACAATCTAAAACTTAACAACAACGGATCATCCTTGCGAAAATACCTGCCCCTCCTCATCGTCATTCTCGCCCTGGCTGCCCGCGTCGTCCCTGGACCGCGTGTGGTGGATGATGCCTACATCACCTTCCGCTACGCCCGCAACCTGATCGAAGGGCAGGGACTGGTGTACAACCCGGGAGAACGGGTACTCGGCACGACCACCCCGCTGTTCAGTTTGATCATGGCCGGCGTTGGAGTTATAAGCGGGGAAGACGCATCCTACCCGTGGGCCGCGCTGCTGGTTTCAGCCGCGGCTGACAGCCTCACCTGCCTGCTGCTCCTGCGGCTCGGCTGGAAAGCCGGATTCAACCACGCCGGAACGGCCGCCGCTGTCATCTGGGCATTGCATCCCTACGCGGTGACCTTTGCCATCGGCGGTATGGAGACCAGCCTGTTTGTCTTCCTGCTAACCGCCGCCGGTACAGCCCATATGGAACAACGGCGTGTGCCTGCCGCGCTGTGCGCTTCACTGGCGATGATCACCCGGCCGGACGCCGCCATTCTGCTGGTCTTTCTGGTCATCGACCGCCTGTGGGGTATTCTCCGGCGCAAAGAAACCGGACCGGCATTCCCGGAATGGGCGGCTCTCATCCTGCCGGCTGCCGGATGGTACGGATTCGCGTGGATCTATTATGGCTGGCCGTTGCCCCATTCCATCACCGCCAAGATGGCTGCCTACCGGTTGGACGAATACGCCTCCTTTATCCGGCTCCTTCAGCATTATTCGCAGCCTTTCATGGGCAACAAGCTGACCGGCCCCGCCGGTGTGGGCATCGGGCTGGTGCTCTTCCCGGTGTTGACGCTGATCGGCGCGCGCCCGTTCCTGAAGAAACTGCCCGCCGCCTGGCCGCTGGTCATCTATCCCTGGATCTATCTGGCAGCATACGCCATCCCCAACCCGCTGATCTTCCGCTGGTATCTCACCCCGCCGCTGCCTCTGTATATTCTGGTTTTATTGGTTGGAATTGAACGCATCATCCGTGGAGCGCCGTTCATGGCGCCGTATCCCCGCCGCCAGCAGTGGGCTGCCCTCATCCTGATGTTCGCCCTGCCGCTGGTCAGCGTGATGAGCGAATGGGTTCCCGCGCATGACCACGGCAACCGCACGCCCTGCCCCGATATGGCCTGGACGAAACTGGAAGACCTGTACGAACGGGCGGCGGATGTGGTATTGCGCAACTACCGTCCCGGCGATGTACTGGCCGCGGGTGACGTGGGCGTGCTGGGATGGAAGACGCGCGCCCCCATCCTCGACCTGGTCGGACTGAATTCCCCCGTCACCGGCAACTATTATCCACTGCCAGCGGAACAGTATGTGATCAATTACGCCGTCCCGGCTGAATTAATCCTGGACGAAAAGCCGGCGTATGTGGTGATCCTGGAAGTGTACGGTCGCAAGACCCTGCTTCAAGATGAGCGCTTCATGGCGCAATACCGCCTGGTGGAAAAGATCGACACCGACTTTTACGGCTCGGACGGTTTGCTGGTGTATGAGGTCAGGCGGTAATTTTTTCCCGATTGGAAAAATTGTTTGATTAATTATAGGGTGGGATCGCTTTGCCTGCCCCTTTTTTGGGGGATCCCACCATCACCTTATTCACCCCTTAACCTGTCCAATAATCGAATTTCCTTCTCACCGCCCCAGTCGGTCGGATATATTCCCTTTTCTACATACTTCATAAATGTTGAATAATGCCAATCCGCGACCCTGTTCACCAATCCATGCTTCAATGGATTGATGTGTATGTAATCAATATGATCATTGAGATCTTCCTGATCCAAAACAACATGCGCTCAATATCAACGCTGCCAGATGGATGCTTCTCCTTGAACCTGGTGTAATTCGTTTCGGGCACCGTCTGATCCAATTTGTTTAATATATTTTCGGGTGAAAAGCCGTTTGATCTCCTTCCACCGCATGGGGTAATCTACATCGTCTTCCGGCAATTTCCAAATGGTGTGAATATGATCGGGAAGCAAGCAAAGCGCAATCGTCCCAAACGGATGGCGGGATTGAACCTCCTGCCAACACGAATGGAGAATATCCCGACATTGTTGGGATGAGAAAAGCGGCTTCCTATTGTAAGTAACAATGGTGAAAAAATACGTTCCACCCGCTTGATAAATGCGTCGATATTCTGGCATGGTTAATTGTATATGTTTGCCGGGTATTGGATAATTCTTGGATAGTTCCTTACTTAATCATGTTCTGGTAGGATCCCCTAAAAAACAGGGGCAGGCAAAGCGATCCCACCCTATTTTTTTCTATAAGACAGAGGCAGGCAACACGATCCCACATGAAAAAACGTTGACCAATTTGAATAAACCCCGATAATCAGCCATAATACCCTCATGTACAAAACCATCCTCTTCGAAGCCCACCGGGTGCTGGTGCGTCCGGTGACCGGTCACTGGTTCATCCCGCCCCGTTTCTTCGAGATCATCCCATCCCGGGGGTTCGATACCTACCACGACATCGAACGCAACGCCGCCTTCGCCC
>JAAYYW010000326.1 GCA_012515195.1 Leptolinea sp. | reverse complement strand
GTCCAGTCCCAGTTCGGCCTGGGCCAGCTGGCCGGTGTAGCGGGGCGCTTGCGAATCAGGCAAGAAAAAGGATGTACTCAAACCCGAGCACATCCTTTATGCTAGTAATTACTGAAAAGACTTTTGTCTGTAAGACTGCCGTCAATGTTAAATATTAAACCGGATGTTTAATATATCGCCATCCAGCACAATGTATTCCTTGCCTTCCAACCGCAGGCGGCCTTTGGCTTTGGCCTCGTTCATCCCGCCCAGCGACATCAGGTCTTCATAGGCAACCACCTCGGCGCGGATGAATCCCTTCTGCAGGTCGGTGTGGATCTCGCCGGCGGCTTCCGGGGCGGTCGCGCCGCGGCGTGTCGTCCACGCGCGGACTTCGTCGGGGCCGACCGTGAAGAATGACTGCAGCCCGAGCAGGTCATACGACAGGCGGATCATGCGGTTCAGGCTGGGCTCTGCGATGCCGTATTCCTGCAGGAACATTTCGGCCTCATCCGGCGGAAGCTGGGCAATGTCCATTTCAAGTTTGGCCTGAAGCGACACCACCTGGCTGTGCTGATGGTCATATTGCACGGCTGGTTCTTTCTGGCCTTCAGACAGGTTTATCACCACCAGTACCGGCTTGCGGCTGAGGAAGCCGAACCCGGCCAGCATCTTTTCTTCATCGGCTGTCAGGGTCATATCGCGCAGCAACTTGTCACCGGATAGCTGCTCGTGGAATCGATTGAACAGTTCGATCTCGCGGTCGATCACAGCCTTGTCGCGCCCGGCACCTTTCTTTTTCTCTTCAGCCAGTTTTTCCAGCCGGCGTTCGACGGCGATCAGGTCGTTTAGCAAAAATTCCGAGTCCATGGCGGCCAGGTCGCGCAGCGCGTCGACGGAGCCGTTGGGGTGCGGCACGTTCTCATCGTCAAAACAGCGTACCACGTGGATGAAGCCATCCATCTGGGTCAGGTTGTTGAGCAGCGCGCCCGAAATGCCGCTCTTTCCAGCGCTGCCGTCCAGCCCGGCGATGTCGGCATAGGTCACCTTGGCGTAGATGGTCTTCTTGGGTTGGAACATGGCGGAAAGTTTATCCACCCGTGCGTCCGGCACGTCAACCACGGCGGTATGCACTTCGATCTTGCCGGTGATGCCGGTGGGCTGGGTGGCGCGGGTGAGGGCGTTGAAGAGGGTTGTTTTACCGCTCTGGGGAAGTCCGATAATACCAAGTTTCATGGGGAGAAGAATCCTTGACCGTGTGATGATGTTCCGATATACTCAATGTGCTCGCCGGAGTGGCGGAATTGGCAGACGCGCACGACTCAAAATCGTGTACCGTAAGGTATGTGGGTTCGATTCCCACCTTCGGCACCAAAATTATAACATGCGCCCCGAATGGTTCGGGGCGCGAATGATTCATCAACTAGCAACTATTTGATCGGAAATACCGCCATGTGATCGGCATCTACGCGGGCTACTGCGCCCTGGAGTAAATGCGTTCAAAGGCTTCTTCGAATTCAGCGGCAAAAGTCGGACTGGTGATGATCAGAACGTTCTCATCGTTGCGGTTTTCCGCGCTGGCGGTGAAGTTGTACGAACCAAACGCGACAGTCTCACCATCCACTATGATGGCTTTAATGTGCATCAATCCTTCACTACCGTCCAACCGGACGTTTAGCCCGGCTTTTTGCAGCTGGAAGAAATCGGCGCCCTGGTTTTCCCGGGATGATTCTTCATCGAACACGCCGCGCACATCCACACCACCCCGGTCCGCGTTGATCAGGGCATCCGCCAAGCGGTTGAGTGTGAAGGAATAGGCCAGCACGTGGACGCTTTCATCCGCGTCATTTACCAGTTTCACCAGGCGGGAGTCGATCTCATCTTCCGGCGAGAAGTAATTCTCTACCGGGCTGCCATCCAGATTGAACCGGGTTGTGTTGGTCATTGGGCGGCTGTCAGCACCAAATCGGTCTTTGATGAACATCTCGTCAAATTTCAGCCGGTAATTGGCCGCCAGATCACCGGATTCCAGGCGCACAAAGACATTTTCATCGTTTTCCGCGCCGTAAGCGGAAAAGTTCAGACTGCCGGTCCACAGGATG
>JAAYYW010000032.1 GCA_012515195.1 Leptolinea sp. | reverse complement strand
GTCATCCCCTGCCAGTCATATTATGAACCTGTGGGAAAGATTTTATCCGACGACTGGCCCTCAATCTGGAATCATCCTTTATGTGTTTCTCTGCGGGAACGAAGAAACGTGCCGGAGGCTTGCAAAGAATGCTCTATGCTGCTTGAATGTGGTGGTGGCTGCCCTCTTCATCAACAGGAAAATCTACCACGTCCGTTTCTATCAGATTTAGACTGAATTATTCTCGGAGGTAATAATGAAACAGATCCAGGCAATTCGAAATAGGTTCTTCCCCAAACCCAACATATTACCATCCGGTTTTTTTGCTTTTCAATCCCCTCCCGAAGCATCCCGCCCTTACCGAATGCACCTTCGCCTGGAGAAAGACGGTACGGGTGTACTTGTAGTCAACGCTCAGACAGTGCTTCATTTGAATCAAACAGCAGCCGAATTGGCATACCACATCGTCAATTACGACTCAGTTGAGGTCAGTGCACGTGAAATCGCCAAAAGATACAACGTTCCTGAGGCAAAAGCTTTGGAAGATGCGATAGATTTCCAGGAAAGAATCCATTCCCTCATCGACACGCCAGATCTAGATCCGGTTATGTTCCTTGACTTCAACAGGGTGGATCCGTATTCCACTGAGATTTCAGCACCGTATCGTCTTGATTGTGCCCTTACCTACCAGACAGGTGACGAAACGCCCAATTCCGCACCCACATATCGTGTCACACGTGAGTTAGTCACCGATGAATGGAAGACTATTTTACTTAAGGCCTGGCAGGTTGGTATTCCTCAGATTGTTTTCACTGGCGGTGAACCAACAATCAGACCTGACCTGGTTGAGTTGATCTCAATTACTGAGAATCAGGGTCAAGTTGCCGGCTTGTTGACAAACGGCAAACGTTTGGCTGAACCTGAATACCTTCACAGGTTATTGGATAGTGGATTGGATCATGTGATGATCGTTTTGGACCCGGAATCAACCCAAGCATGGGAAGCCATACGCGACGTCTCAAAAGAAGATCTTTTTATGACGGTGCATTTGACGTTGACCCATCAGAATGTTCACAAGGTAATCGATATTCTTAAAAAGCTCCTTGTCATCATGGATGATACTCGCAGCCTTTCATTGTCAGCAGAACACCCCGACCTTTCAACAGAGCTGGCATCCGTTCGAGACCAGGCTATTCTTATGGGTTTTAACCTCGTATGGGATCTTCCGGTTCCTTATTCAGCCCTTAATCCGGTATCAGTGGAAATGGAAAACGGAAATGTAACTCCCAAAGGCGAAGGCAATGCCTGGCTCTACGTTGAACCTGATGGTGATGTTCTCCCGGATCAAGGTGTAAAAAAAATGCTTGGCAATATCCTTAAAGATGAGTGGGCAACCATCTGGCAAAATTGCGGTCATTAACGGATGTGCAATACGCCCAATCTTCATCAACGATTTCTTGAACAGGCGCGCTGGACTGAACAGGCCCAGCGTTTGCTTTTCGAGACAACTGAATTATCTGTTGATTCAACAATATTGGAAGTCGGTTGCGGTACAGGAGCACTGCTGACATCTCTGAATAGAATTTGTCCGGCAAAGTATTCTGGGATCGATCTGCAGTTGGATCTGCTGAAGTTTGCCAGTATCCAACAAATACCCTTTTCTCTCTCCTGTGCTGATGCGCTTCACCTTCCATTTAATAATGGATCATTTGATGCTGTTGTTTGCCACTTCTTTCTTCTTTGGGTATCCAATCCAGAAATTGCATTAATTGAGATGCAGCGTGTGACACGATCAGGTGGATTTATTGCCTTGTTAGCAGAACCGGATTATGGAAGCCGAATTGATTTTCCAGATGATTTTGTGACTGCTGGAGCTAAACAGCGTGATTCTCTGATTCGCCAGGGGGCCAACCCTGATATTGGACGCAGCATCGCAGATCTAATGGTTCGTCGAGATTGCCAAAACGTTTCCTGGGGAATTCTTGGATCATACCAAAAAAAAGTTCCCGAAAAGGAGCATACTAACTCCGAGATGGAGATTTTTAAGTCAGACCTGTCAGGCATTTTGGATGAGGTATCTATCGAAGATATTATAAAAAAAGAAACACAATACCGCCTCTCAAACAGCCGAGTTCAATTCATACCAACATTTTATGCTTTTGGTATGAATCCATGATCCTTCTTGTTGACACACCCCATTCAGAGTGCTATCATCTCAAAGTTGTAGTACATTCAAAATATCACGCCCCTCATGGGGCGTTTGTGTGCCGGGAGGTGAAATTTGCCATTCGTCAGTGAATTAATAGGACGGAAAGTATCTGATATCGATGGCAGCACCATTGGAACCCTTACAGACTTAATTGCCAGTCAAACGAATATTCCCATTCCCAGGATCATTTCCTTAAAAATTAAAAAAGGACCAAAATTTCTTACAGTCGCGATACCTGACGTTGCCGCATTGTTTGCTCCTGTCATCCCATTGCATCTTCGTCTTGATGAAATTAACGAGTATAGTGAATCGGATAGTGATCTAAACCTCGTAGAAGACGTTTTAGACAAACAGATTATTGATACAAATGGCGTCCGGGTTGTCCGTGTGAATGATCTCGAGATCACCCGGGTAAATGGAGAATTCTACGTATCCAATGTTGACATTGGAGGAAGCGGTATTCTGCGCCGACTTGGAATAAAAAAAGGCGCCCCATCAATGTCAGGGAAAGCTGTTGGAGCACTCCCATCTGGGATGATCTCCTGGGAGGATGTTGAACTTCTTACCCATGATGAGCCAATGCGTCTTAAAGTTCCCAGCGACAAGTTATCGGTGCTGCACCCTGCTGATATTGCCGAAATTTTATCTGACCTGAACCGTCAGGAAGGCAGCAAATTACTGGAATCTTTGGATGATGAAACTCTGGCTGACACCCTTGAAGAGGTCGAACCGGATTTCCAGGCCAGCCTGGTAGAGCAGCTCCCCAATGAACGCATTGCAGACGTTCTTGAAGAAATGTCGCCTGATGAAGCAGCCGATCTTCTGGCGGAATTACCGCAAGATCGCTCGCAGGAATTGCTTAACCTGATGGAAAAGGACGAGGCAGCTGATGTTCGAAAATTGCTCACTTTTCCGGAAGATTCTGCCGGTGGAATTATGAACACGGAATTTGTGTCGGTGCCCGCTGGTCTTACCGCTGGTCAGGCAATTGCCCGATTGCGGGAGACGGCGAATGATGCGGAAACCGTTTACTACCTCTATGTGACCGACAACGATTCCCACCTGCTGGGCGTCTTTTCTCTCAGGCAGCTGGTTCTCGCCAATCCCAGATCTCGCATCCGCGATTTTATGGAAACACATTTAATAAAAGTAAACCTCACTGATAACCAGGATCAATGTGCTCAAATAATATCCAAATATAACCTTTTGGCCGTTCCTGTAACAGATGATGATAACGTGATTCATGGTATTGTCACGGCTGATGACGCTCTGGATAAGATCATTCCAACAGCCTGGAAAAAACGCCTTCCCAAGCTTTATCATTAGTTCCAATTCCTGATAATGTCCATGTCCATAATGAAGAAACTAAGGCGGTATCGCTCTCGAATTCTGTTACTTCTGGCAGTGATCGGCCCCGGGATCATTACCGCCAATGTGGACAATGATGCCGGAGGAATTGCCACGTATTCGGTGGCCGGTGCACATTATGGCTATTCTCTTCTATGGTTGATGCCCCTCGTCGCAATCGCCTTGATCATCATTCAGGAAATGTCCGCCCGCCTGGGTGTAGTCACCGGAAAGGGGCTGGCCGACCTTATTCGTGAAAAAATGGGAGTCCGCTGGACGACAGTGATCCTGGGGGTTCTCTTGTTCGTAAACCTGGCCAATACCGTCTCTGAGTTTGCCGGTGTGGCAGCCAGTATGGAAATCTTTGGTTTGAGTAAATATCTCTCGGTTCCAATTGCGGCAATCGGGGTCTGGTTCTTGATTGTTAAAGGTAACTACAAAACCACTGAGCGCGTCTTTCTCGTCGCCAGTGCGATCTACCTCGCGTATGTCGTTTCTGGATTTATGGCGAAGCCGGATTGGATGGAAGTGTTTCATGCCTCCGTCACACCGACATTCCACTTTGACACCGGATTTGTGACTATATTCGTTACCATAATTGGCACAACCATCGCGCCCTGGATGCAGTTCTACCAGCAGTCATCGATTGTTGACAAGGGGATCAGTCTGGAGAACTACAACTATGAAAAAGCTGACGTAGTTGTCGGCTCCATCTTCGCGGTCTTTGTAGCCGCGTTCATCATGATAGCCTGTGCCGCGACATTGTTCAAGACCGGAACCCGGATCGAAGGCGCTAAAGATGCCGCCCTTGCTCTCGGTCCATTGGCAGGAAATTATTCAACCACCCTCTTCGCGTTAGGTTTGCTTAACGCGTCACTGTTCTCAGCCGCCATTTTACCGCTTTCGACTGCCTATACGGTATGTGAAGCATTCGGTTGGGAAAACAGCATCAGCCGCGACTGGAAGGAAGCTCCCATGTTCTTCGGAATCTATACCACACTGATCGTTCTGGGAGCGGCCATCATCCTTTTACCGAT
>JAAYYW010000325.1 GCA_012515195.1 Leptolinea sp. | reverse complement strand
GCTCCATTCGTGGGAATAATTATCGCGGAAGTTGTCCGTAAGGCAACAGGAAAACGGCGCGGTAAAACGCTTTTCAAAATTACGGCCATCTCCGCCGTGCTGGGAGCCTGTGTAACCCTCCTGCCGTATTTCTTTGTGATGCTTTTGGGTATATCAGGGATGGAGACTTTGATCGCCATGATCTGGCCAGTCATTTACGCGGCAATAGTAAGCACCACGGTTTACACCCGATTGAGCGGCATCCAGATAAGTAGATAGTCATGCTTCAAGAAATTCGTATCGAAAACTTCGCCATCATACAAAACCTCGAAATACGATTCGACCACGGACTGGTCATCTTCACCGGGGAAACCGGGGCTGGAAAATCGATCATTCTCGACGCGATAGAAGCCCTTGTCGGTGGCAAAACCGATGCTGGAATGGTTCGAAGTGGTGAAGAACGAGCCCAATTGGAAGCTGTTTTTAAAACCATCCCTGAGGTCGACGTGATATTGTCCCGAGAAGACCTTCAAGACGAGCCCGGTTGGGTGACTCTCAGCCGTGAGATACGCAAAGAAGGCCGTTCCACCAGTCGGGTTAACGGGCGGGCAGTAAACCAGAACCTGCTAAAAGAAATTGGAACTCTTCTGGTTGATATCCACGGACAATCTGAACACCTGTCACTCCTAAATTCCCGCCAGCATATCAACCTTCTTGACCGGTTTGCCGGTTGCGGCGACCTTTTGACAGAATTCCGGGCCGGGTACCAGCAATTTACCAGCGTTCGGCGGGAACTTGGCGCCATGCGCGAGCATGAAAAAGACGCAATGCGCATGACAGATCTTTTGCGTTACCAGGTTAACGAGATCGATTCCGCCCATTTAAGACCGGGCGAAGCCGAAGAACTGGCCATTGAACGCGACCGTTTGGCTAATGCGGAAAACCTTGCTTCATTGGGGCAGGAAGCCCTCAGTCTTCTTGATGTCGGTGAACCGGACGCGCCATCTGCCAGCGACCTGTTTGGGAACGCGGTGCGCGCTCTATCAGCTCTTGTCCGAATTGATCCGTCCATGACACCACTTCTGGAAAAAGCCATGTCCACAGCAGATGAGATCGGCGAGATAAGCCGCGGACTTACAGATTATCTCGACCAGATCGAGATCAATCCACGCCGGCTTGAACAAATGGAAGACCGTCTCGAACTGATCAAGAATCTCAGTCGAAAATACGGCGGTGACGAACAGGCGGCACTTTCATTCGCAGAAAATGCCAGAAAACAACTTGAATCCATCGAACATGCCGGCGAGCACATTGAACGGTTGGAGATAGAAGTTGAACAAATTCGGGCGGTTCTTTCAAAGAATGCAATTGAATTGAGCCGGTTGAGAAAACAGGCCGCGGAAAAATTATCAACTGCGGTAGAACAGCAGCTTCAAGACCTTCACATGGAAGGCGCTCGATTTGCCGTGGATTTCAATACCGAACCAGACCCGAATGGTATTCCTAATATCGATGGTTCTTTTCTGCGATTTGATAGTACCGGTTTCGACCTGGTGCAATTTCTTATTGCCCCCAATCCCGGGGAGGGTTTGAAACCCATGGTCAGCATAGCCTCCGGTGGTGAGACATCGCGTTTGATGCTGGGTTTAAAAAATGTTCTGGCACACGCAGATGATATTCCCACCCTGATTTTTGATGAAATCGATCAGGGAATCGGCGGCCGGATTGGAACCACCGTTGGTGAGAAGCTCTGGCAAGTAGCCCGGGCTCATCAGGTGTTTTGTGTAACCCACCTGCCCCAGTTGGCTGCCTTCGGCGATCAGCATCTTACGGTGCGGAAACACGTTGTGCAAGAGAGAACTGTTACAGAAACCCAGATCCTATCAGGTTCTGACAGGATAGAAGAACTGGCTGCCATGTTGGGAAGTCCAGGAGAAACAGGGATCGAATCTGCCAGAAGTCTCCTGACTGAAGCCGCGCAATTTACCCGACAAGCGACAGTCGGATAACCGGTATGTTAAAAATCCTTGTTCTCGGCCCTCCGGCTATTTTGCTCTACGATAGAGCAATAACCATTCAGCGCCGGCAATTAAGAACGATGTTGTATTTTCTGGCCTGCCATCCAGATGGAATTGGCAGGGGCAATCTATTATCCTATTTCTGGCCTCAATCCACAGAAAGCGATGGCCGCCGTCAATTGCGCGAATTGCTCAGTAAGCTGCGGTCGCAGATTCCCGAAAGCAATATCCTGGAAACAGGCTCAGACCGTATTTGGCTCAACCAGGATCTGGTATATTCCGATGCCCAACATTTCCAATCGCTGATCCAACCAGCCCGTGATTTTCATGGAAACAGCCAAAATAGCAATTTATTATCCGCGGACGTTGCTGAAATGCTGGAACGGGCTGCGTCATTATGGCGGTCGCCATCTTTTCTGGCAGGCGCCCGCATCAGTAACACCCCCGAATTTGAAAACTGGCAGCGGGAGACTTCATCCAAACTGGAACTGTTCCGGTTGCAATGCCTAGAACGCCTTGGAAATCATTATGCCGCAACGGGAAACCTTGATAAAGCCATCCTATTTGTGCAGAAAGCGCTTGAGACAGATCCAGTAAATGAGGTTTTACAGGCCCAATTACTAACTCTATTGAATAGCGCGGGGCGTGTCTCAGAAGCCCAAACATACTTTTCATATTTACAAGACCTCTACCAACGCGAATATGACACTCCCCCCCCAATGCCCGTGCAACTTGCCCTGGAAGAGTTTTCGCAAGAAACAGTGGGGCGGAAGATTGATCGATTAACAATGGAACTTCCGAAAAAAAAAGGGGGACATGGTTTTATAGGAAGATCGAAAGAACTTGAAACGCTGGGGAATTTATTTGAAACCGGCGGGGTGGTTTTTGTCACAGGTGAGATGGGTATGGGCAAGACCCGGTTTATTCGCCATTTCTGTAATACCCTCTATCATCATCCGCGTGTGATGCATATTCATTGCCGTGCACAGGATGAAAACACTCCCCTCCAGCCATTGATCTATCTGATCAAGCAATATATCAAACGCGAGGATTGGATAAATCTTGAAAATCGCTGGTTGAAATCACTTTCCTTTCTGGCCCCTGATGTTTTCCGTCAAAAAGAATCAACCCACCCGATACATGAGTGGCCCTCCACCGAAGCCCGGGAAGAACTATTTGAATCCATCTACCATCTTCTAGAATCGTGCGGCCGGTCGTCCCGCCTTGTACTCGTTTTTGATGATCTTCAGTGGTGTGATTTGGATACCTTGCATGCCCTGATGTATCTGTCCAACCGGGAACTTTTTGGTGAGCGGGGAGTTCTAATCCTATCCTCCCGGACTGAAATCCAACAACTCAAAGCGCGTCAGGGGCTTATCAGTGAGAAACACCATCATTTCCTATCCCGGATTTCATTAAAATCACTTAACCAATCAGAAACAGGTTTTCTTATCAGTCAAGTTCTTACACAAGAGCCAACGCAGGAATTCATCCAGAGATTTCATAAAGCCACCGGTGGCAATCCATTTTTTATTGTTGAGACAATACAATATCTCGTGAACCTCTTCGGTTCCGATCTATCAAATTTTCGGGACCCGATACCATTGGCAGATAATCTTTCGGAGATTTTGGAAGAAAGAGTCAGGGCATTGGACCCGAAAACGCTTGAGGTCCTTTCTGCAGGAGCCGGGTGTGGACTGGATTTCCAATTCGATATTCTGGCTCATCTTCAGATCTGTAAACCGGAATCGCTGGTACAGGCTTTGGAAGAATTGGAAACCCAGGGTTTCATTCATCCTGTAAAAACCATCGGTATTTCAGGCCAGTATGCCTTTCATCACAGTTTGATCCGCGACTTAATTCTGAAACAAATTTCCCCCGCGCGTGAAATCCTGTTGAATGAGAAATTGGGGGAGGCGCTTATTTCATTACGCGGCCCGCAAATCAATCGTCTTTCAGGCACCGTGGCACGACATTTTGAAAAGGCAGGCAAAGCGGTTCGGGCGTTTTCCTTTTGGATCAAAGCCGCCTTATACGCACGTGGACTTTTCTCCAAGGATGAGGCATTGGGGGCTTTCGAAAAGGCCAATGCCATACGCATGGAACACTTCCACAATATCCCAGAGTCGGATTTGTACTCGTTGTTTCACGAATGGGGAAATTTCGCGTACAGTCTGACAGACACGATAGAAATGGAAAAATGTTATTCTGCCATGTATGAGACCGGAATGGAGATCAACAGTCCACTTCTAACCGGTGCCGGACTAAGCGGATTAGGTTTGGTGGCTTTCTATAAGTTTGAAATTGATAAATCCCAGACCCTTCTAAACCAGAGTCAATTGATTCTCGATAAAACAGATAATCTATTTGAAAAGATCCAGGTTCGCAGCCACCTTGGTGTTTTGCTCATGACCATTGGACAGAACAACAAGGCCATTGAGGTTTTTTCTGACGCGATCCATATGGGGAAGGATACTCCAACGCATAAGGTGCGAAAAGCCGTCGCTCATGTCCAGACTCAATTGTCTCTGCTGCAGAGTCTGATGGGGAAGCCGAAGGAAGCCATAGTGACCGCAAAAGCCGCCCAACGGAATGCCTATCTCCTGGTGACAAAACCCGCATCCCTGTCGTATGCTCATGTAGTGCTGGCTATCGCAGAATACTACTCCGGAAATTTTTCAGACGCCATGAAGTGCCTCCGTAATTCCAATCGTTTGGTAGAAAACATCCAGAACAAGCGGGCTGTGGCCTTTTCTTCCATTATCGAGGCGCGTATCAATTGCATCCAGGGTCGGCTGGATACAGCCTGGGAATTGGCTCAAAAAACGCTAAATATCGCATTAAAAAACGGGTTATTTGAATTCGTTTCGGAAGCACATTGTGTGATGGGTGATGTTTACCTGATCATTACCGATTATGACAACGCAATACACGAATACAGGCTGGCACAGAAAAGCCTGGAGGGAACCCACCCTGGGATTAACGCTATGTACCGAATGGGTTACGCAATTGCTCAATCCGGTAAGGTTGAAAAAGGCCTGCAGATCATTGATGAAGCTATTGAAAGCGCCAACCAATGCGGATATGCCGTTGTCCGTCTTCCTGCCTGTTACATGCGGGGGATGATACTGGAAAAGATGGGAAAAGTTGAAGAAGCCCGGACTATCTATCAGAATGTAATCACAGAGTCAGATACCCGTGGTTTATCCATGCTCACGTACATCGGCAGTCATCCGCAACAGCAAAACATAATTGAACACACAGAAAACTCACTAACTGAGGTTGTGCTCACCAATCTCATAAAACTTGATGCCCTGCATCCCGGACGCTGGTCAGAGGTATTACAAAACAAGATCAGTCAATACAACCAGTTCCCATGTTCTCTTGACAAGGAAAGGTTGATCATTTTTTTGGGATCATTAACAAAACCTCAATAAACGCACATTAACTTCCGCGTTTTGACAACAACTTTGTCCACGTTTTGTCCACGTTTGAGTTGTATACTCATTACGGTATACATTGAAAACATCTGCGCAGGTAGAGGGAACCTGCGCGAAAAGGTCGGTAGTGAACAGGGAGAAAACACTATCGACCTTTTTTTATTTCTGATCAATCTATCTCAAGGTGGGCAACGGTAACGCCATCACCACCTTCGTTGTTTAATCCATCTTCCCAGCGGACAACATGCGGAGATTGCCGCAGCGCCTCCCGCAGCACCTGGCGTAAACGGCCTGTCCCTTTACCATGAATGATGCGAACAAAAGGCATACCAGCCAGGTAAGCTGACTCCAGGTAGCGGTCAAGGGCAGCCAACGCGTCTTCCGCGCGCTGACCGCGTAGATCGATTTCCATTCCCGGTGATGGAGCGATTGAAGCTCCGGCTCCCGAAAATGTCCGTGTTGGGGTTACAGCTTTTTTTTCAGGTGCTTCCGGAGACCTGTCGACCCGGCGTTCAATCTCACGCCGCCGGGCGCGGATACGCATGGAACCCACCTGTACTTCCACATCCTCAGCTCCAATTCCACAAACCGCACCCTCCATACCAATAGAGCGTACGTAAACCTTTTCGCCCAACACGATTCCGCTATCGACCCTGTGATACTCTGGTTTTCGTATTGCCGGTTTCTGAACCAGCGTTTGCATGGTTTCCACCGACTCTTGTGTTTTCTTAAGGGCATCCAAAGGTTGCCGCGCACGTTGAAGCTCGCGGCGCAATTCTGCCAATTCATCTTCCAATTTAGATAATCGTTCTTCGGCCTCTTGCCGCGCATTTTCCAGAATGCCATGCCGTTCATTTTCGATCCCTGACAACCTGAGGGCAAGCTCCTTTTCCTTGTTTTCCACCTGTGCAAGGATAGCATCTGTCTGTTCGCGGTCTTTTCGCGCCAGGTCACGCTGATTGTGGATCTCATCCAATAGATCTTCCGCGCGAACATCATTATCATTGGCGGAGGAACGGGCCTCCGCGATGATCTCTACCGGTAGTCCGATCTTCTCCGCGATCAACAGAGCGTTCGAACGTCCGGGCAGTCCAATATTCAGCCGGTATGTGGGCCGTAATGATTTGACATCAAATTCCATACTGGCATTTAGCGCGCCTGGTGTTGTGTGAGCATAGGTTTTTAATTCCGGGTAATGTGTGGCTACAAGACAGGTTATGCCGCGACTGATCAGGTTGGATAAAATTGCCCGCGCCAGTGCCGCGCCCTCCTGCGGGTCAGTTCCAGCTCCAAGCTCATCAAGAAGGACCAGAGACGCCCGATCGGCGCGTTTTAGGATTTGCACGATATTGCGGATATGGCCCGAAAATGTTGACAGGGATTGCTCAATGGATTGCTCATCACCTATATCGGCAAATATCTTCGGAAATACTGAGATTGTCGAACCAGATTGAACAGGAAGATGCAAACCACTCTGGGCCATTAAAACCAGCAGGCCAAGCGTTTTGAGGGAGACCGTCTTACCGCCCGTATTCGGACCGGTTATAACCAACGCATACGTCTTTTCATCCAACACAAGGTCAATCGGCACAGCCTCAGTTGGATCCAGCAGTGGATGGCGTGCCTGGTGCAGACGAACAGCACTGCCAGGATGGTTCCCTGGCTGCCCCTGGGCAAATGAAACCAATTCCGGCTCCACTCCGCGAATATCGCGCGCGTACTTAGCCCGCATAAACGCAAAGTCAATTTCCGCCAGACTTTCAACGACATAGCATAACGCGTCAGAATTCACTCCCACCTGCGCGGAGAGTTCCGCCAGTATTCGGCGTTCTTCTTCCTGTTCCTCCAGGATCTGCTCCTGCCAGTGATTATTCAGTTCTACGGTTGCCAGCGGTTCGACAAACAATGTCGCACCTGACGAGGACTGATCGTGAACTATGGCCTTTATCCTGCCTTTGTAATCTGCCCGCAGGGGAATCACATATCGCCCATTCCGCTGGGTAACAATCCCCTCCTGTAGCATGGGCGCGGTATGGCTGTCATTCAGTATCCTGTCCAACTTTGACATCAACCGGTCATGGGCCAGCTTGACTTCCCTTCGAACAGTTGACAATTTATCTGACGCAGAATCAAGCACTTCTCCACGTTCAGAAATACAACGCGAAATGGCATCCACCAATCCCAGCGATGGATTCAATGGTTCAGCGATCTTTTCCAGTAAGGGATACACGCTGCCTGTATGACCAAAAACCCTGGAAAGCTCCCTGGCGGCGATAAGCGTATTCTTGACACTCAATAATTCAACCGGAGATAACACTCCTCCACGGCCAGCCAGATCAGCTAACGGACGGATATCGGTTGCTCCACCAATGCCGGCTGTGTCATTCATGCTCAATAGATGCACAGCTTCACGGGTAACAGCCTGCCTCCGCCGTGCTTCTTCCAGGCTTCGAGTCGGTTTGAGAGACTGGGCAAGTTCCCGTGACGCGCTGAATGCCGCGTATTCGGTCAACCTGGCCAACACCTTGGGATATTCAAGAATGCTTAGAGTTTTCTCGTCCATAGCGTTGTGAGTCTATCATATGTGCTATTATCAGGAACCTGTTTTTTAAATATACTCTTATTGATCAGGGATCTTTTGATATGTACTGGCTCCAAACGGGAATTGTTTATCGCGTACTGTGCGGACTATTGCTCATCACTCAGACAATTTCACGGATGTGGATAACAAGAAACAAAGAAACGTCTGATCAAAGCCGGTATTTCCATAAATTGCGGGAAACAGCACTGATCAGGCTGGCTGGCGGTGCCGTAGTGCTGGCCTATCTGTACGTTTTCCTTCCGGATACCGGATACTTTGATTTTAATATCCCCATCCCCCTCAGGTTGATAGGAGCCGGCTTGATGTTGGCCGGGGATATACTTTTTATTGCATCATACGCTGAACTTGGCAGACAATGGTCTGCTGAGCTGGAGATCAAGGATAGCCACAAACTGGTTACTACGGGCATTTATCAATGGTTACGTCACCCGATGTACACTGGTTTTCTTGCATTCGGCATCGGATTGGTACTGCTCTCAGCCAATGTATATGGATGTGCCTATCTCATCATCACTTCGATCTTGATTGCTGTCCGATTAAAGGCAGAAGAGGATTTGATGATAGAAGTGTTTGGCGAAGAATACACAGAATACAAAGCCAGAACAGCCGCTCTTCTCCCTGGATTTTTTTAAGTATCCAGACTGTTCTTTCAGATTTCCTATTACCGGCGTACAATCGGTTTAATGAGTGCGTTCACCACGTTTCAAACCAAACTTCGATCCAATTTTTTGATGACTTTTGCCGCACTACGGCATCCCAATTACCGGCTTTGGTTCCGCGGGATGCTGGTGTCACTCGTTGGTACCTGGATGCAAAATACAGCCCAGGGGTTCCTGGTTTTTCAATTGACCAACTCTCCCGCCTATCTGGGATATGTAGCCTTCGCGTCAGGACTCCCATCCTGGTTTTTCACCCTGTACGGGGGCGTGATCGCAGATCGCATTCCCCGTAGACGGATGATCATGATTACCCAGTCATCCATGATGATTCTGGCGTTTATTCAAGCGTTTCTGGTCTTTTCCGGACTCGTTCAAGCATGGCACATTATTATTCTGGCCTTGCTTCTCGGAGTTGCTAACGCCTTTGACGCGCCGGCCCGCCAGTCATTCGTGGTTGAAATGGTTGATCACAATGACCTGACGAATGCGATTGCACTTAATTCCACCATGTTCAATCTTGCCACTGTGATCGGTCCGGCTGTGGCTGGAATAATATATGCCTGGGTCGGACCGGCATGGTGCTTCACCATCAATGGTGTCTCATTCATTGCAGTGATCCTTTCCCTGGCGTTAATGAAACTGCCACCCAGAAGTATCCCACCGGCTCACGGACAGGCTTATGCCCTGTTACGAGAGGGATTCCAGTACACCAGGAACAATGCCAATATTCTGGGGATTCTTTTCCTGGTAGGCACGGTCAGTGTTTTCGCCAGTGGCATGCTTACACTAATCCCTGCCTGGTCGGTCAATGTTCTTCATGGTGACGCGACAACCAATGGTTTATTATTGTCCGCGCGTGGGTTTGGTTCCATGATAGCTGGCCTTTTCATTGCCTGGCTGAGCCAGTACGGGGTGAAGGGGAAAGCCCTATCCATAGGCAGCTTAATTCTTCCCGTTGTCATGATACTCTTCGCCCTGACAAATAACCTGCATCTCTCTCTGGTATTTCTCATGGGTATTGGTTTCGGGTTCATGCTGGTTGTAAATAATGCGAATGCCGTCCTTCAATCATCGTTGCCTGATAATCTGCGCGGCCGTGTAATGAGCATTTACGTCATGGTTTTTTTTGGCGCGCAACCAATTGGTTCCCTTTTAGCCGGGGAACTGGCCGAAATGGCCAATGAACAACTTTCTGTACTGGTTTCATCCGCGCTACTCCTGGCCTGTTCACTATTCATTCGTTTCCGGCTTCCCAATCTGACATCCGTTCGCTGACAATTCTGTTATTTCCATTGAAAACCACCCGTGAATTGGGTACTATGTTTGTACCTTATTCGAGTAAGAGCTTTTTTTACAAGGAGGCAGAAATGGTTATGTCAGTGCTCGAAGCCAATGTCCCCCTTAACAAATGGGAAGAGCTCAAAGCTTCATTCCGACATTCAACCCAGATCTTGCCGCCACAAATTTGCGAAACCCTGCTGATTCAATCCATCGATAATCCTGAACGTTGGAAGATTGTTACCGTCTGGCATATCAAGCGCCACATCAAGCTGGTTCAGGATGCCATGCGTAATTGCGGCGCTGCAGAGATTTTCCGCTCGATCGGAATAGAACCAATTCAGGGAATGTTCAATGTGACGATATCAGCACGCGAACCAGACCTGGGGTCCGACCAGACGGAAACGCCGATCACCGATATGCTTGTTGTTATGGATGAAATGGGATAACCGGATATAATGCCGGAATGTCTTTAAAGATCGTCATCGCATCGCGAAATCCTGTCAAAGGGCAGGCTGTTTTGCGCGGTTTTCAACAGCTTTTTCCAGATCAATCTTTTGAACTTGTTGCAGCAGACGCACCTTCCGGTGTTCGCGAACAACCTGTCGGGGACAAAGAAACACGGCTTGGAGCAAGTAACCGTATCGCAGCGATTAAGAAAACCCACCCTGATGCAGACTACTGGGCAGCCATAGAAGGTGGAGTGAATAATGAAGAAGGGCAACTCTCCGCTTATGCCTGGATAGTGATTGCCGATAGAAAGCGTACAGGTTGGAGTCGTTCCGCTTCCTTCTACCTACCGCCGAAAGTGGCGGAATATGTTCATCAGGGGTTGGAGTTGGGTGAAGCTGACGATCGGGTTTTTGGACGCAGTAATTCAAAGCAACTGAATGGCGCGGTTGGAATCCTTACAGCAGACGCGGTTGATCGTGCAGGACTATATACCCACGCTGTGTTGCTGGCATTGATCCCATTCATTAATCCAGATCTATACCAGACCGACACTGGGACATAGGAAGTTTTTCATTCCTCCCCAAACAGTTCAAGCCATTCATTGACCTCATCGTCACTGAGTTCAATCTGTGATCCCTTTTTCTTTTTTGGCGGCGGTGATGGCTTCCATCGCAGATTTCGAGCAAATTCTCCACTGGGAATGACAGCCGCCCGATGGTTTCTTGCTTCGGCCTGTACCTGTCTATCAGAACTAACCACAGAGACACCACTTCCCGTGGGAATCTGATCCAGCCTCTTCCGGATGGCATCGTCCGCCGTCTCCCCTTTTCGAACAAAATGAGCTCGGATATTTCCATAACTTCTCGTTCCAGCCCATCCGGGAGTTGCACCGTCAAAAAATACTTCGATCTTCACGCGGTTTACCCGTGAGAAATCCTGCAAAACTTCAAGTAATTTCATCTCATCATCCATTTGTTTTAAAGACAAACCGTCCACAAATGGAATTAGATTATGGCCATCGATCAGATATAACATCTAAAGTATTTTAACTTCAAAACTGTGCTATGATTTCAAATGTCAGTTATGAATCCTTGGAAGCGACTCCTCTTCTATTTAGTTCTTAATGCAATAGTCTCAGCCGTGACGACCCTCACCGTACTTTCGTTGTGGGACCGTAATCACAGGCCTGAGGTTCCCATTATTCAACCCGTCGCGCAACTGGCGGCGACGATTACACGCCAGGCATTTGAAACACAAAGCATCACATCAACACCTGCCCCCAATCAGACAACTGACGTATCGGCACCTGTCTCCAGTACAATGACACCCGAATCTGCATCAGGCAACAACGGGGTTCAAATCCAGAACGTTTTTGGTGTGGGTGACCTGGAAACGGAAGTAGTTATTCTCAAACGCACAGGCGAAGGAGAATTGTGGTTAAATGGCTGGCGGCTGGAAGATGAAGGCAACCATCGTTTCGTTCTCCCAGAATTAATGTTGAATAAAGATGGGGCCATTAAAATCTATACCAAACCAGGAACCCGGAGCGTGATCGAACTCCACTGGGGATTAAATGAACCCGTGTGGTCCTCCGGTGAACTGGTTACCCTTCTCGACCAGAACGGTTCAGTAAAGGCTACCTATCGGATCCCATAATATGGACGCATTGAAGATCATAGCTGAAAACAAGATTTTGCAGGCACAATCTGAAGGCGTATTCGACGAATTGGAGGGGAAAGGAAAACCCCTTCATCTGGAAATGGCCCATCCCACAGGCGCCGATCAATTCATGGCCAACCATGTTCTGCGGCAAAACCGCTTCCTGCCTGTCTGGCTGGAAGACAGGAAGATATTGCAGCAGTTGATTGGCGCGTGTTTATCGGCGATCGAAGAGGGAAATACCGATCCGTATACGCTGCAGGAAGCTGTCGAGCAATTGAACCGGCGGATTTCCGGTTACAATTTGCGCGTCCCTGTCGAATCGCTCAGATTGATGCCAATTCAAATTCCTGAACTGAAACCAGCCAAGGAATGAGACATCAGGGAATACTTTTTACACAATTGGTGAATTATGTCTCAGGCACTTTACCGTAAATGGCGCCCCCGTTTGTGGGATCAGGTAGTTGGCCAGGAACCGGTCGTGAAAACACTTCAAAACGCCATCCGCAGCGAACGGGTTGGACACGCGTATCTCTTCGCCGGCCCCCGAGGGACGGGTAAAACAACCACAGCCAGACTCTTAGCCAAAGCTGTTAACTGTCTTTCAGACGACCTTTCACACCGCCCATGCGATGAATGCGAAAATTGCCGGGCCGTCAACGAAAATCGCTTTCTAGATTTGATTGAGATAGACGCGGCATCCAATACCAGTGTTGATGATATGCGCGACCTGCGCGATAAGATCAATTTCTCCCCAACCCAGGGAAAATTCAAGATTTACATCATCGATGAAGTTCATATGCTCTCAACGGCAGCCTTCAACGCCCTGCTTAAAACCCTGGAAGAACCCCCACCCCACGCTATTTTCATTTTAGCAACCACAGAAATCCACAAGATTCCCGCCACAGTCCTCTCCCGCTGTCAGAGGCATGAATTCCGACGTATCCCGGTCGCCGAAATCACCGGCCGGCTGCGCGAGCTTGCTGAAAGCGAAAAGATCAGTGTGGACGACAATGCTCTTACACTTATTTCCCGGCAATCTACTGGAAGTATGCGCGATGCCATTTCACTGCTGGACCAGCTTTCCTCCACGGGGGAACACGTAGACCTGGCACTTACACAAACCGTCCTCGGCACCGCCGCCCTTCAAGCGGTTGTTGATATGGTGGACACCATTCTGGATGAAAACACAGCCTTGAGCCTGCAAGTTATTCACAAAGCGTTGGATGGCGGCAGCGATGCCCGCCAACTGGCCCGGCAAATGGTTGATTATCTGCGCAATCTTCTTCAAATCAAAGTGGGTAACGCGCAGATCGTGGATGCCACAATGGAAAACCGCGAAAAAATGACCCGCCAGGCTGAATTATTCCAGATTCATCGTCTTGTTGATGTCATCCGTTTATTTAATACCGCCGCCGGTGAAACTCGTTCTACCTGGAATCCCGGATTGCATCTCGAACTTGCTGTTGTGGCCGCGGTTGAATCAGCCAAATCAGCCCCCGTCTTGACTCCTGCTGCTGAGCCTGAAGTGAGCCTTCGCGACATGAAAATGCCGGCTTTTCAGGGTTCCAAGCGCCCCGCGTCAACCCCAGCGATAAAAGCCGACGGAGCAGATCACAAGACTGAAACGATCCACGCCGACGATACAACAGCTGATGCACCCCCTGTGATGGAAAAAGCTGTTCCACTGGAACAAGCAGACATTCCTGCAAACGTGCAACCTGAACAGGTATCCATCACTTTGGACGAGTTAAAAAATGCCTGGCCTCAAATCCGTTCAACTGTGCGGAAAGCCAAGGCGCAAACAGAAGCGCTGCTAAACTCTGTGAAAAATATCAGCATTGAAGACGGCCGGCTTGTTCTCAGCTTTGCCAGCGATATTGTCAAGCAAAAGATGGAAATGGATGACAACATGGAGATGACACGGCGTGCCATCTATCATGTGCTTAAAGCTAATATGCAGATCGCGTGCACTGTTGTCAATAACCGCATGGCAAAAACAGAAAACAATGAAATCTCCCGGGAGGGACTGGTTACAACGGCCCTTAATCTCGGTGGGCAGATAAGAAAGAAATGAAACAAGGAGGAAACCATGGCGAAAGGATTTAATCGACCGATGGGAATGGGCAGCGGTATGGGGGGTGGTGGTATGGTTGCCCAGTTTAAAAAACTGCAGGAACAAATGGAAGCTACACAGGCACGGCTGACCGAAATGACTGTTACCTCCAGCGTGGGAGGCGGTGCTGTTCAAGTCACCATGACGGGCGACCAGGTGTGTAAATCTGTCATAATTGATCCGGAAATGCTAAAAGACGCGGATGCAGAAATGCTTCAAGACTTAATTCTCAGTGCGGTTAACCAGGCGTTGGATAAATCACGAGAGATGGCGTCAAAAGAGATGGGGCCACTCGCCGGCGGATTACCCTTCTAAAATGCCCATTCTTCCTGCTCCGGTTACCAACCTGTCGACTGCACTGGAACGCCTTCCCGGGATTGGGCCCAAAACAGCCTCGCGGCTGACCTTCTTTTTTTTGCGCGCGCCAGATGAGGTTTCGCGTAAACTTGCAGATGCCCTGCTTGCGTTGAAAAGCTCAACGGGTTTTTGCAAGATCTGCTATAACATCACATCATCCTCTCAAGAATTATGTGATGTGTGTGCCAATCCCAAACGGGCAAATGGATCAATCTGTGTTGTCGAAGAACCGCTGGATGTCATAGCCATTGAATCGACCGCCGCGTTCAACGGTCGGTATCACGTACTCCACGGGGTTCTCTCACCAATTGAAGGAATCGGACCGGAACATCTGCGGATAAAAGAGCTTTTGGAACGCCTTCGCGTAGAACCGGTTACGGAGATCATCCTAGCCACAAACCCGAGCATGGAAGGCGATGCCACTGCTCTCTACCTTAAGCAGCAGCTTGGACCACTGGGCATCCGGATCACCCGCCTGGCTCGAGGATTACCAGCCGGAGGCGACCTGGAATACGCCGACCAGTCAACGTTGTTGCGTGCGCTTGCCGGTCGACAGGAAATGTAAAAAACCAAACGCCCCTTCATCTGAAGGGGCGTTTTTTCATTGGGATTTCTTTACAAATAACTCTGTTAGCGTTTGAAAGCGGGGATCAATCGATCCTGCAGGCCAGCCTTTACGGCGTAATACGGCAGCCAGGCAATGCCAAATAGCTCCATGTAAATATCTTTTTTCGCCGGTGAGACGGATATTTCGTCCACTGCTTCCGCCATCTCCTGCCATTTCGCTAAAACATCCGCTTTTTCGGTTTCCATGGCGCTCTTCAATTCAGCGAACTGTTCCTCCATCACAAGCAGCTCCTGCTTTTCCTGTTCAAGCCGCGCGGCAGCTTCTTCCGCCATCCGATGTTTATTGATAGTGGCAGAACCGCCTGAGATGGCCGAACTTATTCCACTTTTCTTTCCGCCAAAAAGTCCTAACAATACATTACCTGCGACGCTTGCCCCTTTTACGAGCGAATCCGTGCGCCGGGCGTTTAATGTGCTCTGTTTTTGGTCGATCTCAATTTTTTGTTTTTTTATTCGCGCAGAAAGAGTTGAGCTCTTTGAATTGAATGCCTTTTCGATCTTTTGCACATCGGCTTCCGCTGTTGATTCCGCAACCTTGCGGCATCGGGCAATGAAATCTTCTTTCGACTCATCTACAGCAGCATACAGTTTCAGCGATTTATTGGAAAGAATGGTCATGGATCCCGTTCTGTAAGCCCAATCTTCCATCTCATTCTGTAGTTGCGCCAATTGCTTAGTGTTACTCATCCATCCGGGAAGAGAATCATACATCGCGCCAGCCGGTTCAGGTTGTGCCCTTAATGTTTTTATGTCTTTCTCGGATAGTAAAAAGTCCTCCCAATTAATCCGCCCGGATACTTCTTCATCAACCAGGCAGGTAAAACGTTTGGATGTATCCAGTCCATAGGTCCGCGATAGATAATTCACCTGAAGTTGCGCCAGAAGCGCTGGTTTGTATACTATTCCACTTTGCGGCCCCGAAGCTCCGGCTTGTTCGGCTGCCTGGGTAAACGATAGATCATTGGGGAAGAAGACTTCATCCACACCCTGCGGCGTGCCCGGGCGAGTGGATGTAAACGCACCCACCGCTGCGGATTGCGCCGCGGCAGGCCTGACAGAGGCAGAGTCTTCCGTACTTTCTGCTTTGCCTTTTTTGGCTCCAGATACAGAATTTGGCGCTTTTACACCGGCAAGTGCATTGACAGCCGGTATTTGCGCCCGAGTCATCGGGCCAGCAAGGTAATTTAAACACCAGCGGGTACCGATCAAAACCGGGTTTTTCTCGTGAACATTTTGTACAAGGAACACCCGTTTCCCCAGACCAGACAGCAATTTATCCACTGTACCGCGGTCAATACCACCGGCGGCACTCGTCAATCCGTCCAGCAGTCGGTTCTTGTCCTGTTCAGTCTGTAAACGTCCGATAGCCCACGTCCCGGCATTGGACAGGGCTTTATAGTCCAGGTCAACGGGATTCTGGGTGGCCAACACAAGGCCAACACCAAAAGCTCGTGCCTGTTTCAGCATGCGCAAAATTACGGTACGGGATGGTGGATTGGCAATAGGGGGAAGATAACCCATGATCTCATCAAAATAAACCAACGCACGCAGGCTGCTTGTGCCGCGTTGTGACCGCATCCACGATTCGATCGATGAGTAAAGCATGGTCACAAAGAACATGCGCTCACTTTCACTGAGATGTGCAATATAGAAAATCGAGTGCCGCGGGGATCCATCTTCTTTGTAAAGGATTTGTTGAATATCCAACGTCTGGCCGGTCAACCAAATCTGAAAGGATGGCGAAGCCATGAAGTTGTTAAGCAGCATGGATAGCTCCATGCGATCTTTTGGAGGAAAGAATCCGTCAACCGGCAACGCGCCAAGTCGTTCAAACGGGGGATTCTGTACCTGCAAGATCAAATCAGATAATTGAAGTGTCTGACCATTACTCCAGGCAGTTTCCAGAAGATTGGAGAGTAAAATGTGCTCCCGAGAGCGCAGCGGGTCAATATCTGTTACCCCAACAAGACCCAACAGCGCTGTGACAATGCTGGCAATCTTCTCCCTCAGGATCTCTTCATTCCCGGACCATGGAATATCCGGTGTTTGAAAAGACGCAAGGATGTTTACTGGAACCCCTGCCGAAGAACCCGGGGTATACACAGTGAATTCAACTGAGTTCTTTAATTTCTCCAGTTGCTCTTTACCCAATCCGTAATCTGCCAATCCTTTTTTCCAACTGGCAGCGGTTTCCTCCGCCAATACCTCAATGGTCTTATCTTCACGTCGGGCGGTGTCAGGATCGATCCACGGTTGAAAGTCCGAGGGCAGCAAGTCGGGGAAGTGCAGCAGTAGATTGGTCAGATCACCCTTCGGATCAATGGCAATTGCCGGGATACCCATTAAGGCTGCTTCTTCCAGCAAACTGACACAGAACCCTGTCTTTCCAGAGCCGGTCATTCCGGTGATCACTGCATGCGTGGTAAGATCAGCCGGATCGTACATATAATTCTCAGCGGTTACTTTCCCGGTTTTACTGTCAAACAACCGTCCAAGATAGAAATTGTTGTCATCACCCATAGTTCACTCCCAATCGATCAGTTTTCTGAATTGATTCTAACGTCAAAAACGTCTTAAAACAACTTGCGCATGTTTTGAGTCCATTTCATGTTTATAATGCCCGCATGAATAATTATCCTTCAGAATTACCGGATTATGCCCGGGAGATCTACAACATTTTATTGGCTACTTTTGGTTTGCCTGAATGGCGGGTGGCATTATCTCCAATGGATGAGCTGGTTTCCACCATCCTTTCACAGAACACGAATGACCGCAACCGGGATGTAGCCTTCGACCGGTTAACAAAGGTTTTTCCAACATGGGAAGCTGTGCGGGACGCAGATTCGCAGGCTGTAATTGAATGTATCCGTCCGGCAGGGCTTGCCAATCAGAAAGGACCACGAATACAGGCCGTCTTGCGCGAGATCACGGCTGAACGGGGAAACCTTGATCTTACATTCCTCAAGAATTTGGGAGTCAAGGAAGCACAGGACTGGTTAACACACTTCAATGGTGTGGGACCCAAGACAGCCGCCATAGTGCTTCAGTTCGCGCTGGACATCCCAGCCTTCCCTGTCGACACGCATATCTACCGGGTCAGCGGAAGACTGGGTCTGCGCCCCGAAATCATGTCCGTTGAACAGGCACATCCCTACCTGGCCGGGTTGTTTGATCCCTCTACATATGGACCGGCGCATTTGAATCTTATCCGTTTGGGACGGGAGATCTGTCACGCGCGGAAACCTGCCTGTGGTACGTGTCCTTTGAATCATCTCTGCCCCTTTTATAAAAACTACCTGACGATCCACTCATGAGAAAATCCACCGACATTACATCTGATCGGATTGAACGCGAAGCGAGAACAGTGCGCATTATGATCGAAATATTCTGTCAGGCACACCATAAACCTGGCAGCGGTTTATGCACAGAATGTCAAGAACTGCTTACATACGCCAATGAACGACTGGCTCGTTGTCCTTTCGCACCGGACAAGCCTGCCTGCGCCAAATGCCCGGTTCATTGTTACAAAGCCGACATGCGTGAACGTATTCGCCGTGTCATGCGGTTTTCCGGTCCGCGCATGATATGGCACCACCCGATTCTGGCGGTCCAGCATTTACTGGATGAGATTCTCAACCAGCCGAAGCCGCGGAATTAATCTCAGCCATAAAGACGGTGACTGCCTGCCCCCGTAATTCAACCCGTTCATCACGGTCAACAACACGGATCATTCCTCCACGGGCACTTGCCTGATAGGCAATCATTTCCTTCTTTCCCAGTTTTTTCGACCAGTAGGGTGTTAATGCTGTATGCGATGACCCGGTAACCGGGTCTTCATCCACTCCAGCACCCGGCGCAAAAAATCGGGAAACAAAATCATATTCACTAGATGATGCCCGGGCAGTGACAATAACACCCCGCAGATTTACTTTTTTCAACCGTGAATGGTCTGGTTCTAACTGCCTGACCTGCTCCTCATTGTCCAGTTCAACAAGATAATCCATCTTGTTTGATCCAACAAATCGGGCTGCATTGATGTTTAATCCTTCCATCAATCCATCAGGAACATCGGCTGGTTCAACCCGTTTCACAGGAAAATCCATCGATATCCAATCGTCGTCAAGCAAGCGGGCTGTCAAGATGCCGCTTCGGGTGTGGAACCGTGCTTCCTCTTCCACGCCAAGAAATCCCTGCTCCCACAAAATGTGCGCGCTGGCCAATGTAGCATGACCGCACAGGTCTACTTCGACTTTAGGCGTAAACCAGCGAAGGTCATACCCCTCCGATTCAATGGCTCTCCTTGATAAGAAAGCTGTCTCCGAGAGATTCATTTCACGTGCCATCATCCGCATCCAGTCCTCAGGTTGTGAACTGAAACTGATGTATACACCAGCGGGGTTACCTTTAAACGGGACACCAGTAAAGGCATCCACCTGGTAGATCATATTACGCATTGGTCATGCCCTCCTGTTGCGTCATTTCCATAATGTTGATATTTTCCTCGCCAACCAGCAATTTCAATGTCGTTAGAACTTCATCGCAGACATGGGTGGAGTGGTTCGGAAAATCGAGTTCATATTTCTCGTCGTTTTCAAATAATTGAAATCCAAATCGATCTATCCCAGGATGGGCAGCCAGAATAGTATGCGCGCGCACTAACCGGGCTTTATCCCTTTCCCGGTCACCGCTGGGGTTTAATACAACAGTAACCTTGCGAGGCACAGCATCAGGATCAACCGGTTGACGGCAAGGTTCAGGCGGGTTCTGGGCAGAATAATCAGCCTGTCCATCGCTTTCTGCAATAGCGGCGGGTTGGGAATGATGCCCATTTCCACCGTCGGTTGCTCCCGGCCAGCCGTTTTTTATGCCTGGTTCAATTTTTTCGGAATTTTTTTCCATTCCAGCGGAAGCAGCCTCGAAATCATCCACCGGCGGTGTAAGGGTTGACCAATCCGGTTCAGGTTCTTCCAAAACGGTCTCTGTCATTGGGGAGCCTTCCGCTTCCGGTTCTGTATTACTGTCCTTCGAACCTTTTTTCTTTTTAGGTGGCTTGGTAAGATCGATCTCCTGCAGCCTGTCCACGAGGACTTTGGGGTCACCCGATTCACAATCCGGCTTCCCGGTTACCAGAACGATCATATCTGTCTTGATTTTCTCGTTACAAACTTCCCAGGCCCGGGGGAAAATGACCAGTTCAATGAAACCCTGCACATCTTCTATCGTGGCAAAACCCATAGCCTTACCATCTTTAGTTACGTGTGTACGGAATTTTGTGATCATCCCCGCTACTGTAACTTTTTCTCTCGGATTGGCTTCTTTCAACTGTGCCGAAAAATGGGTCACAGCTTCTTTCATGTAGGCCATATACGGTGAGAGTGGATGATCGGAAACATAAAGGCCAATAAGTTCTTTTTCCCATTCCAATTTTTCACGCTGGTCCAATTCGGCAATCATGGGAAGCTGAATATGCTCTTCAACACCCTGGATGGTCCCAAAAAAGGTCATCTGTCCGCTATTAAGGGCTTTGAAGTGATTCCCACTGACAGATATGACCTGATCAAGGCCTTGCAGTAAAGCCGCGCGCGATCCAAAAGCATCCAGCGCTCCAACTTTAATCATCGACTCAAGCGGCCGACGCCCCACAGAGCGCAGATCTACCCGGCGGGCAAAATCATTGAGATCTTTGAAACGGCCACCTTCGTTACGCACAGCCAGGATCGTTTCCACCGGCCCCTGCCCCACATTCTTAATAGCTCCGAGACCGAATCGGATCTCGCTGCATGTGTTTTCGCAATCCTCAATGGTGAAATCCCAACCACTGGAGTTAATATCCGGAGGAAGGACATTGATCCCCAGAACACGGCAGTCTGCAATATAGAACGCCACTTTTTCGGTCTCGTTTTTCGAGGCAGAAAGCAGCGCCGTCATATACTCAATGGTGTAATGGGTTTTGAGGTAAGCCGTTTGCACAGCGATGACACCATAATCAGCCGCATGGCTTTTGTTAAAACCATACCGGGCAAAGTTTTCCCAGTCTTCAAAAATAGCGGCTGACGTTTCCTCCGGTATATCTTTTTCTTTCGCCCCGGAAATGAATTTTTGACGGTGTTTTTCCAGTGCTTGAGCGTTTTTCTTCGAGATAGCCTTGCGAAGTTCATCTGCTTCTGAAGCGGTGTATCCAGCCAAATTCATGGCCGCGATCATCAATTGCTCTTGATAAATCGGGATACCATAGGTTTCCTTAAACGTCGGTTCCAGCATGGGATGGCGATAGGTGACTTCTTCTTCCCCGTGCATCCGCTTGATGTATGTCGGGATGAAATCCATCGGTCCCGGCCGGTAAAGTGCCACCATGGCGATGACATTATCCAGATTCTTGGGGTGCATCTGGGTAATGTACCGAGTCATTCCATTGCCTTCGAGTTGGAAGGTTCCAGCCGTGTGCCCCTGCGATATAAATTCGAACGTTTCAGGGTCATCGGTGGGAATGTTCTGCAAGTCAAGGCGGACATTGTGGCGCTGATATATGAGTTCTGTAGCCCGTGCCATAATCGTCAATGTTGCCAGTCCGAGGAAATCGACCTTCAAGAGGCGCTGGGCATCAAGAACGCCCATATCAAACTGGGTAACCACTTTCACCGGGCTATCGTCTGATCCACTGGTTGGCCGGTGTAGGGGTACAAGGTTGACGATCGGTTGATCAGCAATGATCACACCAGCGGCGTGGGTTCCCGCATTGCGGACCACTCCTTCCATATCACGTGCTGTTTCGATTAGCTCTTTGAGATATGAACCACTTTCGCAGGCTGATTTGATCTCTGGCACCGCTTCCATAGCCTCAGCTATGGTCATGGCGCCTGCCCCCACATTGGGGATCATTTTGGCAACCCGGTCCACCTCGGAAAGGGGAATGTCCATTACCCGCCCCACATCCCGTAGCGCGCCGCGAGCTCCCATCGTACCAAAGGTGATGATTTGTGCCACCCGGTCTTCACCGTACTGGTGGGCACAATACTCCAACATCTTTGAGCGCAGATCGTCCTGGAAATCCAGATCAATATCTGGCATGCTGATGCGGTGCGGATTTAGAAAACGCTCGAAGATCAATCCATGATTGATCGGTTCAACCAGAGTAATGTCCAGGGTGTATGCCACCATGGATCCAGCGGCCGAACCGCGGGCGTTATACCAGATGCCTTCTTCCCGTGCATACCGGCAGAGATCCCACACAATGAGGAAGTAGGCATCAAATCCCATCGTATGGATCACACCCAGTTCATACTCCAGGCGTTCACGCACCTTCGGGTCTGACGCCCGCTTTCTATAACGCCTTGCCAAACCTTCTTCACACAGATGAAGTAAATACGTCTGGGCTGTGAAACCTTCAGGTACAGGAAATACAGGCAGGTGATACCCTTCAGGTGTGAGGTCGACATTACAGCGCTCAGAGATCATTAGAGTATTGCTCAGGGCTTCAGGTACAGAGCTGAAAATATCCTGCATTTCCTGCGGAGTTCGCAGGTAGTAGGATGGATCTGTCATTCGCATACGCTTCGGGTCATTTAATGTGGCATTCGTTTGAACGGCCAGAAGTACATCCTGTAAGCGCGAATCAGAGGGATTTATATAATGCACATCATTGGTGGCAATATACCGTGCCTGATAACGAGGACCAAGGTTCAGCAGCGTACGGTTGAGCGTCTCCAATTCGGGGATATTATGCTGCTGCAATTCCAAGAAAAAGTTGTCTGCCCCAAACACATCGTAATACCAATCCAATTTCGCGCGGGCCGCATCTTCGCCCTGATCCAGAATAGTTCGGGATATCTCCGAAGCCATACAACCTGATGTAGCAATCAGGCCTTCCGAATGTTGGGCCAGAAGCTCATGATCGATCCGTGGGTAATAATAGAAACCATCAAGCTGGGCCGAACTGGCTAACTTTAACAGATTCCGGTAACCTGTAATGTTTTCTGCCAGTAAAAGCAGATGTGTTGAACTTCGGTCAAAACCAGGTTCACGATCGGTCATCCGGCGTGAAGCCAGATATGCTTCAACACCCAGAATGGGTTTTACGCCCGCGCTGGTGGCCGCATTATAAAACTCAATAATGCCATGCATCGTTCCATGATCGGTCAATGCGATAGCAGGCATATCCAATTCTTTGGTACGTTTGATCAACTTCTTGATATTACTGAAACCATCAAGAAGTGAGTATTCAGAGTGGACATGCAGGTGGACAAAAGACATGATGATCTACGGGTAATCAGAAACGCACCTCCAGTGGAGGTCTGTAAAAATTATAGCATCACGGAATGTGGATAAAGCCAATCCATGATAGTTTTGCAGAATCTTAAGTCTTAAAGAATCAAGAATATGTTTATGGGAGGAAGAAAGATAAGTACTCGCCCCCCACATGAGCGGACAGCAACATTTGCAGATCGTTCACGGCAGACATGACCAGATCTGAACCACCTTCATTCTGGGCTTCTATAGTGATCAGAACATCGGTTGTCTCTTTCCTGGCGGCCGATTCTTCACTCTGACGCCAACACCAGCGCCGGGCAATTACAACATCATTCTCATCCGTAAAGATCACCTCTCCGGAAGCTGGATGGTCAGCTTCAGACTGGTTCAGATTGACAAATTCCTCATCTCCCCGCGCGAACCTGACAGATATGGGAAGGCTGACCAACCGGGTATCAACGGCAGCCACCGGCAACCCATATCGGATGCTGATCAGATTGCATAGATCAACGATGGTATTGATGGATGGAATGTCGCCTTTCTTGGTCAATCGGCGCAACAGGGCTTCCGCCGCGCTGCGGTAACCGGTGGGGTCCACACCGAACGCCCGGAATGCCGCCCGCCAGCCAGCCAGAGTCGGTATCTCACTGAGTGGAGTCGTTCCAATTCTCTCCAGTACTGCCCGCTGCTCATCCAGATAGAGCCGGCATACTTCAGCCGTCGATGTGCCATTTTTCAAACCATTTCCAACTATGAAACCGCCAGAAATGGCTGGGAATCGCTCTAATATTTCTGTGTCATAAACAAATTGTCGCATTGTATTCCCTCTAAATTTATGATCGTTGATAATACCAGAATATTCTTCAGCATTGGATGAATAATTATTCTGGTATGATAGTCAGTTCGTTCTAACCTTTTAATCGTTTTTTATTGACAGGCAGGTTTATGTTATCCAGTTTCCAAAAAGCGCGGGAGGAATACCCCCGCCAATTCTGGCTCCTCTTCTGGGGTCTGCTGATAAGCACCACCGGCGCCAGCATGATTTGGCCATTTTTGATGGTCTATGTGAGTGAAAAACTCAACCTTCCACTCACAGCCTCGGCATCCATCATGACGGTCAATTCGATCATGTCCATTATTTTTACTTTTATTGCCGGACCAGTGACTGACCGGATCGGCCGCAAGTGGGTTATGGTCATCAGCTTGCTCGGAAACGGACTGGTTTACCTTTTCTATCAAAATTCCACAACGTACCTCCATTTTTGTCTGACAGCCGGACTTGCCGGGGCATTTAATCCTCTTTTCCGTGTTGGTGCTGATGCCATGCTCGCTGACCTTATCCCGGAAAACAAACGTCTTGATGCCTATTCAATGCTCCGGTTGAGCAACAATCTGGGAGTGGCACTCGGTCCAACAATCGGCGGTTTTCTGGCAGCCACATCGTATTCCATTGCTTTTCTTTGTGCGTCCTTTGGTATGATCACGTATGGGCTAATGATGCTAATACTGGGCAAAGAAACCATTCCCCAGAAAAATAAAGGGCCTGTAGAATACGAACGTTCCAAACCAAAGTTTGGTGGATACAACATCATATTTAAAGATAAGCCTTATATGCAATTTGTGGCCGCTTTCTCATTGATCCAGGTTAGCGCTGCCCTGGTGTGGCTGCTACTTTCTGTCTACACGAAAGAACAGTATGGTATTCCAGAGAATCTGTACGGTTTTCTACCGGCGACCAATGGAATCATGATTGTTTTATTGCAACTAGGCATCACATCCTGGACTCGCAAGCAAACCTCAAATTCCATGCTGGCAGTCGGATCGGCTTTCTATGGGATCGCCACATTCAGTATCGCGTTTATGTCCGGTTTCTGGGGATTCTGGATTTCGATGGTTCTGCTAACCATTGGAGAAATGATCCTAGTCCCCACATCAAGCACATTCGCAGCCAACCTCGCACCAGAAGACATGCGCGGCCGTTACCTGAGCCTGTATTCCATGACGCATAGTCTGGCATACGGCGTTGGTCCGGTGCTTGGGGGCCTTCTCTCTGATAACCTGGGGCCCAAATACATCTGGTATGGGGGCGGTTTTATCGGGCTTGTCAGTGTCTTGGCATTCCTTTTCCTGCAAAGATCAACCATGGCCAGCAAAAGAACTGCACACCCCTGATATATCGCGACCATCAAACCGCAGTTCTCTGATGTCTGACCGCTTATTAAGAGTTTTTTCACTTTGATTGAATTTTTATCACCACCGTGCTACAGTGAATTTGCATGAACGGCTTTCTAAATTGAGGGCTCCAGGGATGGAGGTCAATTCTCCAAAAAACCTATATTCTCAGAGGTAGCTAGCATTCGCTACCCCGTTCAGGATTGTTAGAATGCAATCCGTGTTTGGTTTTGACGCGCCGTACCCGATGTGGCGGCTCCTGGCAACAGGATATGCGTCCAAAATAAATTTGTCCGGGAATGCTGTTCATGTTCCATATGAAACCCGAGCTTGACTCGGGTTTCTTTTTTGTCTATAAACTATTAGTATAATATCGGTCAATCGCAGTCTGTCGGGGATTTGATGCTGTGAAAAGTTGAATAGCGTATTATTTCCGGCAGCAGAGATCGCCAACGATTCAGGAGGAGATAATGTCAAAGAAGCTCGTAGTAGTAGGTTTGATTCTGGTTCTAATACTGACCGCCTGTTCACTGCCCGGTGGGAAATCATCCAAAGCAGAAGAACCAGTTGAAGAACCCGTCATCGTAGAACCTGTGGTTGAGGAACCGGTTGTTGAAGAGCCGGTTGTTGAAGAACCAGTTGTTGAGGAACCAGTTGTTGAAGAACCGATCGTCGAGGAACCTGTTGCAGAGGAACCTGCGGCAGAAGAACCTGTGGTTGAGGAAGAAGAACAGGGGTTCAGTTTCCGTGATGATTTTGACGAGGAGAGCGACAATTACACCGAGGAAATTTACACCACAACCCAGGCTGTCACAGTCGATCAAATGCAAACAGAACCACCCCTCGTGCAGGATGGGATAATGGATTGGAAAATCCGTGATAATGAGACCTATGCCTATAAATTCATCAACGATTCTTTGGTCGAAGACGTTGTGATTGAGGCAAAATGGAAAAGCAATGGACAGAGCCTGAACGGTGTCGCGCTCCTCTGCCGCGCTTCCGAAGACTATACCGGTTGGTATGAATTCCGGATGTCTGCCCAGGGTGAGTGGCAGCTGCTTCAATACGACAAATCCATCCGTGATAATGACCCCTTCAAAAATCCGTATGTGACAATCAAGAAGGGTGTAGCCAAACAGAAACTCGTCCGGGTGACCGGAGACAATGTATCAAAATTCAGTTGTGTTGGGTCCAAACTCAGCTATGAAGTCAATGGAACAAAGATCATTGAAACATCCAACACCAAGATTAAAGGCGGTGGTCTGGTAGGTTTCGGTGCAATGTCTGCTACCTACCTCCCAGTTGTAATTCAGTGGGATTATCTATCGGCTGAACAGCCAGAATAGATCCTGATAATCATCCCGGGGAGAGGTATTCACACCTCTCCCCTTTTTTGTTTGAAATTTTCAGGTGAAATGCTATAATCCCAATGAATGCCCCAGTAGCTCAAATGGACAGAGCAGAGCACTCCTAAGGCTAAGGCTGTGGGTTCAATTCCCGCCTGGGGCACTTGTAAATTCTTTCCTAAACCTCTTGCAAATTTAGGAATAAGGATATAAAATATTAATAGATAAGCACTTGGGTGCCCCCCTCACCCAGGTGTTTATCTATTAATTCGATCTTTTCTCCGCCAGTTTTCGCAAGACTTTCCCAAATCGGCGGATCTCGTCCAATGTGTTGTAGTGAACAGCCCCTGACCGGAGAAGTCCACCTCTTCCTTCCAATCCCAAACGCTCGGTGACAGCCAGGGCATAGAAATTTCCATCCCAGGTATAAATTTTTTCCCGATCCAGAGCCGCGGCAAGGTCCTGCGGCGACCAATTATCTATAGTGAATGAGACTGTGGGAACCCGTCGATCCAACTGGGACCAATCCATTATCCCGAAAAGGTGTATCCCTTTCACGCCTTCCAGTTGTTGGATAAATTCTCGGTTGACCTCATACTCATAGGCGCGGATGGCATTCATGGCCAGCTTGAAGGTTTTCCTCCGGCCAGAATATTCACGTGTGTTTTCCTTGAATTCCGAACCAAAGGTTTCACCAATCCACAACAGGTATTCCATGGCACCAAGTGTTCCAGCCATATTCTCAAAATTCCCCGTACCTGTCTCAAATTTACCGGGTGGAAGAAGCGGCGCAGGACGTACCCGATATGCTTTCAGCTCTTGTAAAAGATCATACCGCCCGAATAGAACACCTTCATGCGGACCAAAGAATTTGTACGCGGAACAAACAAGAAAATCACAGTCAAGCGCCTGCACATCAATTGGGCCATGTGGCGCATACTGTACCGCGTCGATGTAAACAAGCGCGCCAACAGTGTGAGCCATTTCCACCATCTCTGCTGCTGGATTAATCGTCCCAACCGCATTGGAAGCGTAACCGAATGCAACCAATCGCGGTTTTTCTTCCATGGCTCTCTCGTAATCCGCAAGGTCGATGGTGCAGTCATCCGGGTTAAAATCCACCCAGCGGATATTGCAGCCAGAATCTTGAGCGAGAAGAAGCCAGGGAGATATATTCGCATCATGATCCAACCGTGTTACCACAATGGTATCTCCGGTTCTAAGCAGATGACCCAGTGAACGGCTTAAATTAAAGGTCAACGAGGTCATATTGGGACCAAAGACAATTTCTCGATCCGATGATGCATTCAAGAATTCAGCAGCCGCGGTACGTGCTTCATCCACCAGTTGGTCAGATAATCGACTGGTTTCGAAACTGCCGTTATGGTTTGCATTCGTATGAATAAGATAATTTTGGATACGGTCAAGACTGCGGGAAGTTATTTGAGTACCGCCCGGATTATCGAGAAATAATACCGGGCGGGACAGAGCAGGAAATTCGTTTCGGATTTTTTCAAGATCCAGAGTCATTATCTAGTCGTCAAAGTCTTCACTTCCAAGGTCTTCACCTGATTCAGCTTTCGTCTCGCCGAAATCAAGACGTACCCATAACAACAAAACCGAGCCATCGTCAGTCGTAACCGACCGGGCTGCCATAATCGGAGCCCGTTCTTCCAATCCAAGTTCATTGCGGTAATGTAGGAAAACATTTGACCGTTCGTTCCAGGCTCTATGGCATCGTTCTACTAGGGCCTGTCCGTTAAACGTACGCACCCGGGTCATTACCAGATCGTACAGTTCTGGTCCTTCATTCAAACCTAAAGCCCAACCGTCGTTAATCTCTTCAAATGTGGGGGTTGGACCCTCGATGATCGTTATCTTGTCGTCCATGTTTCACTTACTCCAATTATAAAAATCATACCATATATTGATTTTCATCATTTGAAACAACTCTTATAAATCTCCTACTTTTCTCTTGTATTTCACAAATAATTATCGCTTATCCTACAAATAACAACATATAAAACATATAAATTTTGTGGAGGAAAAATGACTCTCTATATTACCCGAACACCCCGTTTTTCGCGACGCCCCTGGGAACAGCGCTGGGTTGAACCTGAACCGCGTGAGTCGTACTGTGACATCGTGATCCCGGTTGATGTAAAAGCGGAAGAAGATGCTTATTTGATCTCTGCCTTTATTCCTGGTGTTTCTGCCCAAGACTTGAATATTCAGGTTGTGAATGAAACTGTTACTATTCAGGGTGAGATCAAAGTTATTCGCGGCGAAAATGAAAACTACCTCTTAAGTGAACGTCCTTCCGGCCGGTTCAACCGGGTATTGACCCTTCCCGACCAGCTGGATGCTTCAAAAGCGGAAGCTGACATTTCCAACGGTATTTTGACACTGCGTATTCCGAAATCGGAAGAAGCCAAACCGAAATCAATCAAAGTTGTTTCCAAATAACCTTCAGACAGGCTGAAGAGACTTTACACACAAAGAGCCGGGTGATCCCGGTTCTTTGTGTGTATTATCTTAACCGAATTATCTTTCACGGGAGTGGTGTGTAATAAACACGGTTTCCCAATGCGATCCAGGCTACGCGGTTGGATGCCACGGCAAAAGCCGTCACCGGTTGTTCGGGCAGGGAATATTCATCCAATGTCTGAAAACGCAAGCGGCTGTGAAGGTTTAATCGCAAACTAAAATGGTAGATCGTTGGTCCATTCACATCAAGTATGTAAATTGATGGATCAGGGGGCGGGACAGTGGCAAGTTGAGTAAATTGCACATCGGGAAACAATGGAATGGGTTCGCCATTGCGGTCACCATAACCCGCGGGGTCCTGGCAACGGGTCGGCGACACTCCAAAATTGTTGAACGTGCATCTCGTGATCAAACCATTCTTGCGCAACAATAACAGATCATCCTGGTACATTACCAGGTCAATTACATCGGAAAGGTCGGGAATCTCGCGGTCGAAGAAGAGGTGCGGCTGGTTTGGAAATCCGACGCCATCACCCACCACGCGCCATATGGCGTTGCTGAGTGGGTCGAGAATAAGAAGCGCGCTTCCTTCCACCGTGAACGCAGTAATTTTGCCCCATTTGGTAGCCGGAGCCGCAAGTGTTGTCGATAATGGAGCCTTGCCGGGAATGCAGTAGAGCAAATTACCTCCGGTATCCATCCCCATAACCGATGCCTTATATTGATTGTTAATCGGTAGGGGAACAATGTCGATAAGAGGGCCGACAATCTTTCCCCCCGAAGAACCCGGACCGCATTGAAAATTTGGATCAAGAACATACCCATTTCCGGTCAGGGAAAATCGTAACACTCGTCCCTGGTTTGAATCGAGGGCAAAAACATCGGTTGATGAAGCGGCCATCTGGATAATGTTTATCGATGATGGGATTGAATCCGGCACGGCTTCCTGAACCGGCAACCGGATGATGCTGTCCAGATTGTCGAGGGCGTCCTGCGCTTGTTTCCGCAAGAATCGTGTTTCTTCTGTACGCCCATACTCTTCCGCTTTTGTTACATAGTAGAGAGATTGTGTCCACCCACTGCGTTGAGTTTCCGGATCAACCTGCCCGGCAGCCTGTAAAGCATGCGCCTGAGCTTCAATCAGGTAATTCGTACGCTGTTCCCCTCTACCAGACCGGGTATACACATTCGTGGCAATAAAAACAATAATGACCGGCACGGCCAGCGCGATAAATAGCAACGTGGAAGCCGCGATGCTTCCAGATGGATCAGTGCGCACTGGATTAATCTTAACCACGTTGGGTTTTATCCTGGGTTTCAACCGGCCGGGCAGTTCCATCAGTTTTTGGGTAATTTCAGCCAATTTATCCAGGAATGGCGTGTCTGGTGCGGCAGTTTGTGGACCGGGTAATTCATTCGCCGGGATGGTTCTAAAACCCTGATCCGGTTCTCTACCTTCGCCTTGTTCGCCTGTTGTTTCCATTGATGGTTCGGTTAGCACAACAGGTGGCTCAACCGGCGCCGCATCAATTACGGGTTCATCGTTTTCAGAAGACCAGATTGGATCAGTTTCGAAAGACACAGGCAATGGATTATCAACCGTAACAGGAACGGAAGGCGGTGGGATGATGGGAGTTTCCTCCCGAATTTCAAAAGATACTTCAACTGGTTCCTGTTCCGCTTCAGAAGGAAATACTGGCAATTCCTGTGATTCCGGTACGGTTGTGTCCTGTACTGGCAGTGAATATGGGTCAGACGGTATTGGCTCCTGTGGTATTCGCGGTCTCAGCCGGTGGACATCTCCCCGGCCAGATTGAACCTGCGCAACCGCAGCGGTCATATTAAAGGGTGATTGGGCCAGTAAACGCCGTCTGAATTGATCAAGAGTGAGTTTTGAACTACCGCCAAGAAAAGTGGTCGTCCAGGTAGTCGGGGGGGACGGGCATAGTAAAACCATATCGCCCTCCCGCACCGTAGTGGTAAAGTATCGCGGGGTTATTGTGCTGCTTACTCCGAGACCCCGGCCGGCGCCTTCCAGATCAACAAAATCCGACACACCATCAGAGCTGACAACCAGTGTGTGGGTTGGACCCGTGTGCAACAAGTACAACATATTGCCATGAATGACGGCAAGATTAAGCACACCTACGTTTGGTCGGCCTGAGGGCGAATCAAATTGATTGGACCCGAGAATAAAGGTGTTTATCTGCTCCGCCGCTGCTCTTAGACCAGAGGTCACGGAACCGGGGGTGGTGAAATATGTAGCCGAAAGATGCAGCAACATTTCCTGTTGTGCTTCAGCTGTCAAAATATTCTTGCTGGGCAGGGTCAACAGGGCGGCCAGCATATCGCCAGCCCGATTACGAAGAACCCGTCTGGGCGCTGATGAGGCAACCAGCCCGGGCAAGTCTGCCAGCTCTTTGCCGCCAGCTAAATGGATTGGGAAAATGTAGAGATCGAGCAATGGTTACTTTTCAATAGAACTAAGGATTACTGTTGATTATACAACCGGGGAGTCAGGGCTTTACGGAAGGAACCGGAGTGTTCACCAGTTTGTAACTACCGGGACGTGTCGCGGTGGGTTTGGGTGTCGCTTTCGGCAAAATAAATCCGCTTTCAATTTCATGTACGGTCAGGTTGGTGAAATTTACAGTTAAAGGTGTATCCGCTGCCTGGCGCGCAAAAACACCAATAGATCCGTTTTTATATGTGGCATCACGGGCGGAAAATTGAAAATTATCATTCAAGAAGAAGCGGATTTCATCCTCCACAATCCAAACCCTCAAGCGGAGTTGAAAAGGTGAACCAGGCAATACCTGCCCACTTTGCGACCAATCAACCAGGGAATATGCTCTTCCAGATTTGAGGAGTTCCAATCTTACCTGACCCTGGCAATTGACCTGAAAACGGTAGCCATTCAATCCATTTGAGGCGCGAACAAGTATTCCGTAAGAATCTTCTGCTTTACACAGGGTGACATTGGACGTGATCTCAACGGAAGCATTGTCAATAACCCGATTGGAAAACAAGCTGGCAATATACTTTTTGGGCTCTTGAACAGCCAATGTCAGTTCACGGTTTCCATAAGTTATGTTACCTCCCTCTTCCGTTTGTGTAGACCACAATCCCTCTGATGAAAAATCATCCCGAAAAATCAAGTCTCCCACTGCCGGATGCAGGTCTTCTGTTGGTTCAGGCTCGCGGGTTGGCACCAACGTACCTGTTGAGGTTGCAGGGAACCAGATAATGGTCTCACTCGGTGAAGGGGTTGATGATGGTGTTGGGGTTTCATACGCTGGTTGTTCCAAAACACCCCGGCAGCCTGTAATAACCAGGAAAAGGGATAATGCCAGGAGTGACATAATCTGGCTTTTTGTAATACTAAAAAAGGTAGATCGTTTCATGAGTAAGTAAAATTATACCTGCCCAAAAGACGGCTTATTGTGTAATGTTATAATGCTACATACTGGAAAGAAAATCATGAATAAAATAACAATTACCGGTCTGTTTATGGCCGCACTTATCCTCTTTTTGGTCATTTTTCCTGTGCAGGCAGGCACAAATCCACCACAGGTCGTTTATGCCACCCCCACACCAGGAGCTGATGGCCGGATCGTTTATGTGGTGAAAGCGGCAGACAATTGCATCAGCATATCGCTTCTAACAGGAGTTCAATTGGAAGAACTCCGCCGCCTGAACGGCCTTGATGAAGCCTGCACACTGCAGGAGGGGCAGCAACTCCTTATTGGTATTGCTGACAAACCCGCGCAACAGGCCACCGCCACCCCAATTGGACAGGTACCTACCCCCACCCTTCCACCCGGAACCGGTGATATCTGTGTATACCTGTTCACCGATACCAACGGAAACGCAATTCCAGACGACAGCGAAACAGCACTGGCCGGGGGAGCCATCAGTGTGACGGATCGTGAGGGAAGAATATCACTGACCGGTGAAACAAACGCAGTCGAAGCGGTTTGCTTTGAAGCACTTATTGAGGGAGATTACAACATCAGTGTAGCTGTACCGGAAGGGTATAACGCCACCACATTATTAAACTACCCCCTAAAATTATCCGGTGGAGACACATCTATTCTTGATTTTGGCGCCCAGCCAGGGTCTCAATTGATTGAACCCACCCCCAGTGAAGGTGGACGCTCGCCTCTGCTCGGATTAATCGGTGCGGTTCTTATCCTTGGCGGGGCGGGGCTTGGATTCTATGTAGCCCGAATGGGACGCAGTGGGTAATCACCGCAGCCTCTCTTCTCTCCAGACATCACCTTCGTTATGATAACCAGCCTGTTCCCAAAAACCGGGTTTGTCATCCTTTAAGAATTCCAATCCCCGCAACCATTTCGCACCCTTCCAAAAATAAGGGACTTTCAGGTCTGGCCGACCAACAATGGCACCGATAACACCTCGTAATGGATACCCGTGATCAGGTGTGATGGGTTGACCATTATAGTGCGTTGCCAGGAGAAAATTTTCAGCCAGAACAACCTCAAGTGGCAGGTTCGCCGAGAAACCGAATTCTGCATGCTGCATGACAAATCTAGCGGAAGGCAAAGGTTTGATCAATTCTTTTTCTATCAGGGTCCTTACAGAAACGCCTTCCCAAAGGGTATCCGGCTTGCTCCAACGAGTCACACAATGAATATCCATCATCAGTGTCACCCTCGGAAGTTGAGTAAACTCATCCCAGGACAATGTCAGAGGCTTTTCTACTTCACCCCAGGCAATGAAATCCCAGGTGTGGGGATCAAATCCAGGTGTTGGGCCATAGTGCAAAACCGGGAACTCATGGGTCAACGATTGACCCGGGGGTATCCTACCCTCCTCCCGCAACCGGATTTCTTTTTCTTTGCGATTTTTCAAACTATCCAGCATGGTTTCCTCCTGAATCGATTATACCGATGAGCCATATCAGAAGTCACCCTGATGTGGAAGGTTGCATAATTGCGGGTTCTATTACGCCCGGAATCGGGTAAAATCTTAATCCTATTGGTGCAGGAGGTAGTTTTGACAAAAAGCTCGCGCGCATCTTATGAGTCGAAGATGACGGCGCTTCATCAGGCAACCATTCAATTAATGCAGGATGTATCCATTGAGTCTCTGTATGAACGGATTGCCAACCAGGCCTGTCAGCTCATGGAAAGCCAGTACGGAGCTCTGGGAATCTTAAGTGATACAGGAAAATTGGATAAATTTTTCCCTGCTGGTCTTTTAGTATCTAATATGCAAAGCATGGATCAGCAACCGATCGGTATGGGACTGATCGGTGAATTGATGTGTGCCAGTGAGACAATCCGTGTAAAAAATATCGCATCTGATCCCAGGAATATCGGATTTCCATTCAACCATCCTGGAATGAAATCATTTATGGGTGTGCCAATCCGTCATGCGAACCGAAACCTGGGGGTTATTTATCTGGCTGACAAAAAAGATGGCACAGAATTTACAGATGAGGATCAGCTGGTCATTGAACAGTTGGCCAGATATGCTGCCGTTGCCATCAATAATGCCCGTCTGCATGATCGCTTGATCAGACGTGACCATGACCTCACCCGGCGGAATGAAAATTTAGCATTGCTAAACAACATGGCATCCACCCTGGCCACATCCACAGAGATCGAAGCCATTATCAAGATCGCCCTGACCCAATTGATGGATTTTCTCGATCTGAAAGTCGGCGAGGTGTATTTAAGGCCGGAAGGTGAAAAATGGCTGAAACTGGTTTTACACCGGGGGAAAATGGTTCCAGCCCTTTGGAAAGATGAAGTCTTCGTTGTTGGCCGGGGAATGGTGGGGATGACAGCCAAAACCGGATTACCCAAAGTGATGACGATCAGCCCGGATGATGGAACCGAGCTACACGACTATGTCTTACTTAATAAAATTCATCAAATCGGCAGTTTTCCACTGAGGGGACGAAGCAATGTACTGGGTGTCATGTGTGTTGCCGTATTGGGCCACCGTCCTTTGACAGATCTGGATACGCAATTTATCGGGGCTATTGGGTCCTGGATGGGGACAGCGCTTGAAAATGTGCGGTATAACAACAACAGTCGCCGCCTGGCTGTTTTGGAGGAACGGGAAAGAATCGGCATGGATCTGCACGATGGCATCATTCAATCCATCTATGCCGTCGGTTTAACGCTGGAACATGCCCGTCTGTTACTCTCAGAAGACCCCCAACAGTCTAAGGAACGCATAGACCAATCGATAAACGGATTGAACAACACAATCCGTGATATCCGAAATTACATCCTTGACCTGCGTCCACGTCAATTAAGTGATGAGAATTTGATGCAGGGACTTCAGCGATTGGTTAATGAATTTCGGGCCAATACGCTGGCAGAAGCTCACGTCAGCGGCCCATCCGACGGTCTTGATAAACTGCCGGCCTCCAAAGCTCTGGCATTATTCCATATCTGTCAGGAGGCGCTGGCCAATGCCGCGAAACATGCCAAAGCCAAGAAAGTAGATGTGGTGGTTTGGAAAACCGGCGATCGGGTTCTCATGGAGATCAGGGATAATGGCAAGGGATTTGACATGGAAAGCACGAAGACTTCGCTGGGCCATGGTCTTTCCAATATGCATACCCGCGCTCACAATGTGGGTGGGGATCTTGAACTGACTACAGAGCCGGGAACTGGTACGACAATTCTTACCTGGGTTCCCTTTAGCACAGAAGAATAACTATATCAGGTTACAATATCCCCCAACTTAAAACCATCCGGGAATCCAGATTTGATCGAACACAATCCTTCATCAAAAGCCGCTTTGCGTGGTGAACCTTCCTATGTCTGGCGTGCCGGACAGGAACGCCGCCTGTCCATCATTCGTAACGCAGCCGGTGAGCGGGCTTCGGGTCGTGTTCTCGTTGATGGTTGCGGAGTGGGTTCATATCTTGTCCGTCTGGCCGAGAGAGCGTCATTTATAGTCGGGTTGGATATCGAAGTTGAACGTGCCAGAGAGGCTCACAGTAAAGGGCCATCAACCGTAGGCGGAGCCGGTGAATATCTGCCATTTCCTTCCTGCTCGTTTGACCTGGTGC
>JAAYYW010000324.1 GCA_012515195.1 Leptolinea sp. | reverse complement strand
GTCCCTCAAAGCCCAGAACCTCCTCGTTCCCATCTCCGGACAGGACGCCACCGCTGACGGCTGCAACTCCATCGTCAAAGGCGAACTCACCGTTACCATCTACAAAGACATCCGCAAACTTTCTCCTCTGGCTGTTGATGCCATCGATGCCCTGCTCCAGGGTAAAGATGTCGAAGGCCTGAAGAACTACTCCATGGCCGAACTGACCAACGTTGAAGGCGCCCAGGGTGAAGTTCCCTGCTTGTTCCTGCAAGTTGTCCAGGTCACCGCAGACAATGTCTACGATGAAATCGTTGTGAGCGAATTCCAGGCCTACGATGATGTCTACCGTGACATCCCCGAAGCCGATCGCCCCGCCAAACCGTAATCTCCTTCATTTATTGTTGGCTCCCTGAGTTCTTCAGGGAGCCAACAAACATTTTTTTATTAGCTGTGTGTAGCTATGTATTTTTCCCAAGAGGAGCAGGCTGTGACTGAAGATATTATCCTCGACATACAAAACGTAACAAAGCAATTTCCCGGTATTATCGCGCTGAATGACGTGTCCATTCAATTTAAACGCGGGGATATCCATGGTATTTGTGGCGAGAACGGCGCGGGTAAATCCACGTTGATGAAAATTCTCGCTGGTGTATACCCATATGGCACCTATGAAGGAACTGTTCTTTATGAAGGACAGGAGTTGAAACTGACCAGCAGTTCCATTGAACAGGCCCGGTCAGAAGGTATTGCCATCGTCTATCAAGAACTGACGCTCGTTCCAGATATGACGGTTGGGGAAAATATTTTCCTGGGGAAAGAGATCACTGAAAATGGTGTGATCAACTGGGATAAAACCTATGCCGAAACTCGCACGATCCTTGAGCGGTATCAACTCGATGTCGACCCACATGACGTGGTGAAGCATCTGGGTGTCGGCAAGATGCAAATGGTTGAAATCGCCAAAGCACTATCTGAAAATGCCAAGGTTCTCATTTTAGACGAACCTACCAGCGCTTTGACTGTAGCTGAAATTGACAAACTGATGGAAATACTTGCGTCCCTAAAAGCAAAAGGGATTACCTGTATTTACATTTCCCATAAACTGGAAGAATTTTTCCGCATAACAGATACAATCACCGTTTTGCGGGATGGAAAAACAGTCACAACCCAGCCCACTGGAAATTTCACCCTGGAAAGTTTGGTCAAGCATATGGTCGGGCGTGAGATGAAAGAACGCTTCCCCCCTGGCTCGCGCAAACCCGATGGTGTTATTTTTGAAGTCAAGGACCTTCATGCCGTTGATCCAGAAGAACCATCACGAAAAGTTCTTAATGGGGTAACCTTTGACCTGAAACGGGGAGAAATCCTCGGTATCGCCGGGTTAATGGGTTCCGGTCGCACAGAACTTGTTACCACGATCTTTGGCGAGTTCGGAAAAATAACCGGTGGAACCTTATATCTGGATGGCCGTGAAGTTAAGATCAACAGCGCGAAAGACGCACTGGAGAAGGGTATCAGCCTGGTACCAGAAGACCGGAAAGGTCAGGGACTGGTGCTTATCCAATCCATTCTCAACAACCTGTCACTCCCGAATCTGTTCTCTTTTTCCAACTCCTGGGCAATCAATAAGAATCAGGAGATGAAATCCAGCCTTCAACAGGTGAAGAACCTGGCCATCAAGATCAGCAGCATTGAGAATCAGGTAGATTCGCTATCCGGTGGCAATCAGCAGAAGGTGGTTATTGGTAAATGGTTGATGACCATCCCCAAGATCCTCATCATGGACGATCCGACCCGTGGTGTGGACGTGGGCGCGAAATATGAAATCTACAAACTGATGAACGAGTTGGCTGAAAAAGGTGTTTCCATCATCATGATCTCCAGTGAACTGGAAGAGGTCCTCGGCATGAGCGACCGGGTCTTGGTGATGCATGAAGGCCGCTCCAATGGTACATTAGCCATTTCTGAGGCAACTCAGGAAAAGATCATGGCTTTAGCCACCGGCATTGCGTAAACCAGAAACAAAATTATCCATTCATAAGGTGTCGATATGGAATCTACCAGTCTCGCAACAAATCAAAGCACAATGAGTTCCCTCGGCAAGTGGTTCCGCCGAAATATACAGACCTCCATGATCATCATTCTGATGGTCATGATCTGGGTCATTTTCTCGTTCCTTACTGAAGGCGCGTTCCTTGGAGCCCAGAACATCTCCAATCTATTCCGTCAGATGACCGTTACCTCCTTCCTCGCAGTCGGCATGGTGCTGGTTATTGTTACCGGAGGAATCGACCTTTCAGTAGGCAAACTAGCCGGGTTTATCTCGGTTGTAGTCGCGTACCTGCAGGCCTTCATCTGGTACAAGATGATCCCCGATCAACCCATTCTGGCAGCCACTCTGTCCGTAATCGTCGGCCTCGCGGTCGGTGTCCTAGTTGGTATGGTTCAGGGCTATATCATTTCCTATCTGGGCGTTCCGGCATTCATCGTGACCCTTGGCTTCATGTGGATCTGGAACGGAGCCATCCTTCTCGTAACCGGCGGACGCACTATCCCTGCCAACCAGCCTGGTTTCACCTACATTGCCCAGGGATACCTCCCTGCTTGGGTTGGCTGGGTTGTTGCCGCGATCTTCATCGCGGGGATGTTCATCACCATGTTCATGGCCCGTCAGCAAAAACGCCGCTATGGGTTCACACCCTCAAAATTAAGTCTTGACCTCGCAAAGACAGCCCTTTTTGCCTCACTCATCATTATGTATGTCTACATGGTCAACCAGTTCAACGGTGTCCAGGTTCCTGTCTTGCTCATGGCCTTTGTCGCTCTGGTCATGTCCTACCTATCAACCAACACACCGTTTGGTCGGCACGCGTATGCCCTGGGTGGCAACAAGGAAGCTGCACGACTATCTGGTATCAATATTAAACGCAACGTGTTTATCATTTTCGTATTGATGGGATTGCTCTGCGGTGTTGCCGGTATTGCACTGGCCTCGTATGTGGGTTATGGAACGATCTCAGCCGGACAGGGTTATGAGTTGGACGCCATCGCCAGCTGTATTCTCGGAGGCACATCACCACTGGGAGGCGTTGGAACCATTGTCGGTGCGCTGATCGGTTCACTTATCATGTCCAGCCTTACCAACGGCCTCCAACTCTTGAACGTTCAGCCAGCCTGGCAATACATCGTCAAAGGCGCCATTCTTGTCGCGGCCGTTTACGTTGACGTGTACTTCAAGAAAAATCGGTAAAAAATCCATTGAAGCTTCAATGAGTAGTTATGGTAACCACCGCTGATCAAAACCTCGTCCGAAAATTCAATACTGCGGTTGTCTTGAACACCATCCGGCAGCATGCTCCCCTTTCCAGGGCAGAAGTTGCCAAGTTCACAGGGTTGAACCGTTCTACGGTCTCGCAGATCATCAACACCCTGTTGGACAGAAAATTGGTTCAAGAGACAACATTACAGGTTGATAGAATTGGACGTCCGGGTTTACTGCTTGAGTTGAACCCCTCTGGAGGTTTTGCGATCGGTATCGAGATTGGCGTCAATTTTCTGTCGCTTGTGGCCACTGATTTTTTGGCCAATGTTTTCTGGCGGCAGAGATTGAAATCTGACGCGAGAGATAATGTTGACACCATCCTGGAACGTGCCTACGAAATGACAGAGATCGGTCTGGAAAAGGGTACCGCAGCCGGTTTGCAACCCCTTGGCATTGGACTGGGTGTTCCAGGATTGGTTGATCTACGACACGGCGAATTGATGTTTGCGCCAAACCTGGGCTGGGCACATGTCCCTATGGCAAAGCTCTGGTCGCAACGGTTTGACCTTCCAGTCTTTGTTGATAATGAAGCGAAAGCCGCTGCCGTGGGCGAGTATTACTTTGGAAAATCCCGCGGAATCAATAATTTCATCTTCCTGAATGCGGGTGTTGGTCTGGGGGCCGGTATCATGATCGACGGGAAGTTGTTCCGTGGAAGTCATGGTTTCGCCTCTGAAGTTGGTCATATGGTCATGGACAAAAACGGTGACCTATGCGGTTGTGGAAAACGAGGCTGCTGGGAAACGCAGGTGAGTCCCAAAGCCGTAATCCGGCGATTTCAGGAAACATTAAAACAGGGCGTTCCCAGTACTGTTTTGCTGGCTGCTGACAACGATATGGACAACATCGTTTTTGAAACCATCGCCAACGCGGCATTGCAGGGCGACAATGCTGCATTGATTGCCATGCAGGAAGTTGGAGAACAACTCGGGTTGGGTATTGCCAACCTGATAAATGTTTTCAATCCCGAAATGGTGATCTTGGGAGGTGAACTTAATTACGCAAGCGAGATTTTATTACCCGTAGTAAGACAGGTAATCAGCAGATATGCAATAAATTTGGAAACCCAGGATCTGATTATCGCCGCTTCCGCGCATGGACGAGATGCCTGTGTTATGGGAGCCGTCGCATTGGTTCTGGATGATATTCTGCATGAGCCGAAATTTTAGAAATGAGAGGAAAAATGGCTAACAATTTTCAACCCAAACCTGAACACAAATTCACCTTCGGTCTTTGGACCGTAGGCAGCAGTGGAAGAGATCAATTTGCCACAAATGATCCCATCCGAAATTCTCTTTCACCGGCAGACTTGGTGCGCCTTCTGGGTGAAGTCGGCGCCTATGGTGTGAACTTCCATGATAATGACCTTATTCCCATGGATGCCACCCCTGCAGAAGCAGACAAGATCAAAAAAGAATTCCGAAAAGCTCTCGATGAAACCGGTCTGGTTGTCCCCATGGCAACCACTAACCTGTTTAGCGCGGCCATATTCAAAGATGGTGCATTCACATCCAATGACCCAAAAGTGCGCGCATACGCTTTGCAAAAAGCCATGCGTGGAATGGATCTGGGTGCTGAATTTGGTGCAAAGATCTACGTTTTCTGGGGCGGACGCGAAGGTTCTGAGACCGATGTTGCCAAAAACCCGCTTGAAGGTTTGAAGCATTTCCGTGAAGCTCTGAACTTCCTGGGTGAATACAGCAACAGCCAGGGTTATGGTTACAAATTTGCCCTGGAAGCAAAACCCAATGAACCACGTGGTGACATCTACTTGCCCACTACCGGAGCCATGCTGGGCTTCATTGAAACTCTGGATCACCCCGAAATGGTTGGTGTGAATCCTGAATTAGCCCACGAACACATGGCCGGTCTTAACTTCATGCACGCCGTTGCCCAGGCCTGGGATGCGGGAAAACTCTTCCACATCGACCTGAATGACCAGAACTATGCCCGGTTTGATCAGGACTGGCGGTTCGGACAGCAAAGCTGGAAGCAATCCTTCTTCCTTGTCAAATTCCTGGAAGAGGTCGGTTACAACGGAAGTCGCCACTTTGATGCCCATGCGTTCCGCACGGAAGATTACGAAGGCGTCAAAGACTTTGCACGCGGTTGCATGCGCTCATACCTTATCTTCAAAGAAAAAGCCCGTCTCTTCAATGAAGATAAAGAAATTCAAGCACTCGTAGCCGAATCCAAAGCCGAAGATAAATCCATGGATAAATTCCTTGGAAAATTCTCAGCTGAGAAAGCCGCCGAACTCAAAGCCTTCTCCTTTGACCGCAACGCCATCGCTGGCCGCGGACTGAAATATGAGAAGCTCGATCAAATGCTGACTGATTTGATGCTGGGTGTCCGCTGATCTTCAACAATTATCTCGTTTAGAGCCGCCAACCTGAACAATTGGTGGTCCGACAAAACAAAAGCAGGGTGCTTACGCACCCTGCTTTTGTTTGTTCATGGATTGGTTACTTTGATTGGTTACTTTTTATATTCGGGAATTGGTTATTACCCTGGCCGCCTCCCGTACATAACTACAAACGCGGTTATGGTTCTCTATATGCATATCTTGTAAGTAGTATTCGTACCGGCTGATGTTGTTAAAAAGATCGTCCGATATTCTTTTATCCTCTTGATCCATACAGGATACAGCAAGGGCAATTCCATAAAAAGTGTGCAGACTTATCTCACCGGGGTACCCAACCCTTGTTATTTTCTTCCATAATATGGATATCTTCTCCGTCGATGGCAGACAGGATATTATCAATAGAATTATGGTCACCATGTCTGTTACGTGTAATAAAGGTGTCTTGCGCGATTGTATTCTGGATAACAATTCCCTGTGGAATTCGGAATAGACAAATGGATCATGATCCTGAAGGCGGGTAATATAGTCTTCTTTTTTGGCAGACCAGTGTTCCAACTCGTCAGAAGCCATAACCAGACGTTGGGTCAGATCAAACGCCTGTTTCGTTGGAGAAAATGATATTGCCGGACGCCCGGGACGATGCGGTGTATTTCCTTGTTTATATTCGGTCTTTACAAACCCATATTGTTCCAATAAGCGCAGCATTTCATACACTGAAATTTTCCCGACCCGCATCCGTTCGGCTATATAATGGTACGACAATGGTTTTCCCGATTCCCTGAATATATCAATGAATTGGGTCAAGAATTGTTGCTGTCTTCGTGTCAGACGCTTTTCCATAATTCAATAACCATCAGTCATTTATTTTTGTCAGTGGAATACTACAAATTATATAAAAAATCTTATTTATGGATATTACTGGATGGAACTGATAAACACTAGCATAAGGGTAGCACTGGCGTGGTATGCGCTGATCTCTGTCTTTCTCTTTTCCCTTTACGCGCTGGATAAGAAGCAGGCGCAGATTGGTGGAAGAAGGATTCCCGAAAGAACGCTGCATCTAACCGCTCTGGTTGGTGGATTTTTGGGTGGCCTTTTTGGTCGGGCAGTTTTCAGGCATAAAACACGAAAACCGGTTTTCTTGATCATAATGCTCATGAGCGCCATCATCCACACCATTTTTTGGGTACTTCTGTTCATCTGACGGGCATTTTTGGGGAGAAAGCTAAGAAAGACCGGTATTGACGATTTGGTTTGTGGTGGTATAACTGATACCAAACCGATAATAGAAACCACAATCTGGTTTAGATCATTTCTTAAACCAGATTGTCTCAGGATAACCAGTTTTCGATCAACGCGATTAAAAAATCGCGTTCAATTTTTGTCGAATACTTTTTTAGGAGAGGAACGTAATGAGTATTGAAACGTCAGAAAAACCCGTTGTAAACCGCGCGAAATTTGCAACGGGACTTGGTGTACTTACCGCCACTCTGGGGTCCGCGGTAGGTTTGGGAAATATCTGGAAATTTCCATATTTGGCCGGTAGCAACGGCGGCGCCGCATTTCTACTTGTCTATATTGTCTGCATGTTGTTGATTGGAATACCGGTTATGATCTCTGAGCTGACCATGGGACGTGCTGCTCGCAGTAATGCCATTGCCACCATGCAAAAATTAGCCCCAAAAAAACAACCCTGGTGGTTGATCGGCGCGGCTGGAGTAATTTCAGCTTTCTTGATCATGGCCTTTTATTCTGAAGTGGCCGCATGGGTTTTTGCCTACATTTTTAAAGCCATTCAGGGGGGGATACTTTCCACCGACCCGGAGGTTACCACCGGAGCTTTCAATGGGCTCGTAACCAATCCCGGTTCCTCATTGATCTGGCAGTGGATTGATCTGGCTGTCGTTGGCTTTATTATTCTTCTGGGTGTCAATAAAGGCATAGAGGGAGCAACAAAACGGCTTATGCCCATCTTGCTCGCCCTGCTGATCCTGGTTGGTGTGCGCAGCATAACCTTGCCGGGCGCGGGTGAAGGGCTCGAATTTTTATTCAAACCAGATTTCAGTAAATTGACCGCTGCAACATTTCTCGTTGCCATGGGATTGGCGTTTTTCAAATTGTCCGTTGGGATGGGAACTATGATCACCTACGGCAGTTATTTCCGTGACGACCAGGATATCCCCGGAACGGCAATCCGTGTTGCGTTTTCAGACCTCGCGGTTTCTTTATTGGCCGGTATCGCCATCTTCCCGGCTGTTTTCGCCTTCGGATACGAACCCAACTCCGGGCCATCCCTCCTGTTCTTGACCATTCCTTCTGTTTTTGCGTCCATGCCGCTGGGTAATTTTTTCATGGTGATCTTCTTTCTTCTCACGGCAATTGCTTCCATTGGTGCTCAGATAAGCCTGGTAGAGGTTCCCGTGGCATTCCTGGAAGAGAAATTCAACATGTCGCGAAAAATGGCAACACTCACTACCATCATTGGGATCGCGCTTTTCGGCTCACTGGCTGCCCTTTCAAGTTCTACGCTGGCTGATGTCAAGGTATTTGGCATGACCTTTTTCGACCTTTTCGATTACACGACATCCAATATTCTATTGCCTCTGGGCGGTCTCTTTATTGCCATATTCATCAGCTGGGTGTGGGGTTATAAAAAGATCGAGAACGCGATCAGTAATAATGGTTCGCTGTCTAATCAGCGGGTGATCAAGATCCTTTACTGGTCTTTGCTTGTTGTGACTCCCATTCTCATCACAATCGTCCTTTTGAACGGATTGAAGATCATCCAATAGATTTTCAATAAGAGAATAATCAAACAAAAAAACCGGTCCAAATTGGACCGGTTTTTGTTATCTTCTTTTTTTACTGTTTTTCCATTAGAACTGCTCTTACAAGCAGCCGCGAATCGTATTCCCCTCTGTCGGGGTTATACCCCTGACAGGTCAACAGAGTGATCCATGAATTTTTCTGGTGTTTGAATGTGGATTCAATGTCATCAGGAGAAACAGCCTGCATTTCACGCACTTCATATAAATAAACCTGATCGTACGCATGAATGACAATCCTGTCACCATAATGAAGAGTGTGTAACTGGTTGAACGGTCCGGGGTTTCCATCCGAATTATAGACATGGCCAGTAATGACACTATTTCCTTCCCATGTCGGGAACGCGGATTCATGCAAGTAAGCCAGGCGATCCCCCAGCCAACTAACATCCCATTTACCATTAAGAGCGGATAACCCGAGGATGCTCGTTTTCAATCCAAGTTTGGGAATTTCCATATCCAATGCATTGTATGTTCTGTAAATACCATCCGGTTTTCCGTTGAGATTTGTTCTCAATCCGGGTGCAAACCCGGAAGCGGGTAGGATTTTTGCGTCAATATCAATCCCGGTCGTGCCTCTGCCGGGGCGCGCGAATCGATACCAGGTGGATCGGTTGGAAATTGACTCGGATGCCGATGTGGTCTCATCGGCAAAGTCTCCATCCCCATCAGTATCGGTCAACGAAGGGGCTTGGTTGTTCACAAGGTTTAATGCATCCGGAACAGAAACCAGGAATGTGATCACGACTTCATTATTCGCAGTTGCCTCATCAACGGCTCCGCGGTC
>JAAYYW010000323.1 GCA_012515195.1 Leptolinea sp. | reverse complement strand
TTATGGACAGCTGGGAATCGTCTACTTTAAATCTCACAATTATGAAGGCTCAATCGATCCTTTAAAATGTGCCATATATGGGTGCGATGCTGAAACAAGCTGTGGAATACGGGATTGCGATCCCGAAAAAGATGAAAAAATCATTATCGATGGTATGCCGTTGGGCCCAAATACAGTGGTCTACTATTACACCTATGGATCGGTTCTGGCAGGGCTACATAGAAAAACTCAGCCATATTGCAACGAAGCGGTAAAAGTACTCCATCAGGTACGGCAGGGATTTCCTGAAGATACTTTAATTCTTTCTATTATCGAAGAAAGTGAAGAAATCTGTCGTTCCTATGGGATTGTGTATTCCGGCGGATAATATCAGATATTTATAAGAATCTATATTCACATCTTGACTTGCTCTATAAGAACAGGTATATTTTGCATGGTTAGCACTCATGTAAGTCGAGTGCTAAATATAGTGAATTTTATACTGCAATAGGAGGAATAAATGGCAATGACACTCAAACCGTTAGGCAGTCGCGTGGTAGTGGAACCCATCGAGCAGGAAGATGTAACAGCCGGTGGTATTGTACTTCCCGAAACCGCCAAAGAAAAACCCCAGAAAGGCAAAATCATTTCTGTTGGAGATGGCGATCGTGATGAGAATGGCAAGCGAATAGCCATGGATGTAAAAGCAGGTGATACAGTTTTATTCGCCAAATACTCTGGAACTGAAATTAAAGTCGACAGCAAGAAACTCCTCATTCTACGTGAGAGTGATATTCTTGCCATTGTTGAGTAGAAATCTTTCAAATAATAATTAAAGGAGTAAATCAATGGGTGCTAAACAGATTATCTTTTCCGATGATGCCCGCCGTAAGCTAAAGAATGGGATTGACATCGTCGCTAATGCGGTTTCAACTACATTAGGTCCTAAAGGTCGCAATGTTGCCTTGGATCGCAAATTTGGCTCTCCTACCATCACTCACGATGGTGTTACTGTTGCCAAAGAAATTGAGTTGGAAGATCCGTTTGAAAACATGGGTGCGCAGCTTCTGAAAGAAGCAGCAACCAAGACCAACGACATCGCCGGTGATGGAACAACTACGTCAACTGTACTGGCGCACGCGATTGTTACCGAAGGCCTGAAAAATCTTGCTGCAGGTGCGAATCCCATGCTGTTGAAGCGTGGTATTGAATCAGCTGCAAAAGCTGTTGCCGGTGAGATCACTAAGAATGCCATTGAAGTAACAACAAAAGAAGAAATTGCCAATGTAGCCACTATTTCCGCACAGGACCGTGTTATCGGTGAACTGATCGCTGAGGTCATGGATAAAGTCGGAAAAGACGGCGTTATTACTGTGGAAGAATCAAAAGGTTTGGAATTTGAAAAAGACTACGTCGAAGGTATGCAGTTCGATCGTGGATACATTTCCCCTTATTTCGTAACCGATACCGAACATATGGAATCTGTCATTCCGGAACCGTATGTTCTGATCTATGACAAGAAAATTTCTGCGGCCACTGATATCGTCCCCATTCTGGAAAAACTAGTCCAGATAGGAAAACGCGATCTTCTGATCATCGCCGAAGATATTGATGGTGAAGCTCTGGCTACCCTGGTGCTGAACAAACTACGCGGAATGTTAAATGTCCTTGCTGTCAAAGCCCCTGGTTTTGGCGATCGCCGCAAAGCCATGCTGCAGGATATTGCCATCCTGACTGGTGGGCAGGTAATTTCTGAAGAAACTGGCCGCAAATTGGAATCAGTTGTGATTTCTGATCTAGGTCGTGCCGAGAAAGTTGTCGCCGACAAAGACAACACCACTGTAGTCGGTGGAAAAGGCGATGAGAAAGAGATCAAAGGTCGTATTGAGCAGATAAAGGTCGAGATCGACAAGACCACCAGTGATTACGATCGTGAGAAACTTCAAGAACGGCTGGCCAAACTGTCCGGTGGTGTTGCCATCATTCGTGTTGGTGCTGCTACTGAAACCGAACTGAAAGAAAAGAAGCATCGTGTTGAAGATGCCCTTTCCGCTACACGCGCTGCGGTAGAAGAAGGAATTGTCGCTGGTGGTGGTGTTGCGCTGATCAATGCCATGCCCGTACTTGACAATGTCAAAATGTCCAATGAAGACGAGCAGATTGGTGTCAAGATCGTTCGGAAATCATTGGAAATTCCCATGGTCAAAATTGCTGAGAACGCCGGTAAAGACGGCTCAGTTATTGTAGAGAATGTCCGCCAGATGCAGAAATCCAAAAAGAATTTGAACATTGGTTATGATGTATTGACTGATGAATTCATGGATATGGTAAAAGGCGGCGTCATTGATCCTGCAAAAGTTACACGTGGTGCCCTGGAAAATGCAGCT
>JAAYYW010000322.1 GCA_012515195.1 Leptolinea sp. | reverse complement strand
TGCTGCAGGCACGTACTGGAATCCCAGTAGTAACAGTAGCATCAGGATCCATATTAACTGATGAAGGGTGGGAGCAGACGTATGCCGCATTCCGTTTCATGGGGAAGATCCTTGACAGAGAAGAGCGTGCCGATGAGCTTATCGCATACACCAAAGCTACCCTTGCAGACATTAAAGAACGGACAAAAGATATCCCTGATTCGGAACTGAAGTCCGCATATGTTGGAGGGTTGGGTCACAGCGGTGCTCACGGAATTACATCAACACAACCCAAATACCCGCCATTTGAATGGACACGGGTAAAGAATATTGCAGGAGATTTTGATCTCCAGTATGTTGAGTTTTCAAAAGAATCCCTGCTGTTTGCTGATCCGGAATATGTTTTCCTTGATGCTAACACGCTGTCTGTTACAGATGGAATTGGAGGATTCGATGAAATCAAAAGTCCGGTGTTCGCTGATATGAAAGCCATAAGAAATGACAGAGTTTATGCAATATTTGCCTATAACCATGGCAGCACCAATATCGAAACGGTACTTGCCGATACATATTTTATTGGAAAAACCATTTATCCGGACCAGTTCGCAGACATTGATCCAAAAGAGAAGGCAGATGAGATCTTCACGATGTTTGTAGGAAAGCCGGTCTTCAATCAGCTGAACGCAAACTGCAATAATGTCGGTTTTGCGCCCGTACCAGTGAAATAAGATGAAAAAATTTCCTTTTTTACCAATAGGTTGTGTAAAATTCAGGCCACGTTTTTTAGAATAAAAATTTGAAAGTCCCTTTTTTAAGATGCAACTATATGCAGGTATAATTGCACAACGAGTATTACAATAATTCCAAATCATAACACTTAAATTAAGAAATATCATAAAATCCATGTTAAAAAAGGTGATGATATTTGAAAATTTGTAACAAAATTCTCTTGCTCCTGGTTCTTACCGCCATCCTCTGCGCCCCGGTGCTTGCCGCACCGCCGGACGGGGACCGGATGGAAACGATCGGAGAACGGGCGGCACTGACTGCAATGGACCAGCTCCGGTTTGGCAAAGGCAGCACGGATGTCGTGGTCATAACCAATGCCGGCCGCGCTGTTGTCGAAGGGCAGACCACCGAACGCGCCGTTGCCGGAATTACCAAGATCAGTGGCCTTGAGAACGGCGACAATACGCTGTGGGTCGTGAACCGTGCCGAGTGGAAACCGCTCTGGTTCTACTTCTATGACAAGAACACGGGAAAAGGGCTGTACCTTGAACCCGATACCGCGTTTTACACAAAGAATGGTGCCGAGATTTCAATCATCCCGGCTTCTGAAACCTTTGCAACGAACGTGCTCGTTACCGGTGACCTTGAGAAGATGCTTGCCGATACGGAAGTCGGAAACCGGACCATGAAAGACCTTGGCGGGAACTCGGGAGTTGTCGCCATCACGAACGGGTGGGCACACGGGGCACCCTATGACCTCATGTCAGTGGCCATGTTCCACAACCACCTCTGCCCAGGTGTCCTTGGCGGGTACCTTCCGATCAAGTACGCCGAGAAAGTCCTGCCCATAACGGACAGTTCGTCATCCTACACATACATCACGACATCCACGTCCTGCAAGGAGGACGCGTACCCGATCCTCTGGGACATTACACCCGGGAAAGGCGGGGCGATAATGAGGACACTTTCCGAGGATGACACAAAAGCCCTGACCGAAAAGTACGGAACGAGCCCGCGGGGTATCATC
>JAAYYW010000321.1 GCA_012515195.1 Leptolinea sp. | reverse complement strand
TCTGATGCCCGCGGCCATAAGGTGGATTTCCGCAACGCCATCATCGTGATGACCTCCAATATCGGCGCCGACATGATCAAACGCCAGAGCTCGCTCGGCTTTACGCTGACATTGGATGAAGCCCAAAAGGAACAGGAAGCCTACGATGAGATGCGCAAGAAACTGCTGGATTCTCTCAAACGCGTCTTCCGGCCGGAGTTCATCAACCGGTTGGATAATGTCATCGTCTTCCGCGCCCTGGCCCGCGAGCACATCCGCCAGATCGTCACGCTTGAGATCGAAAAAGTCGCCGAACGTCTGGTGGAGAACGAGATCGCACTCAAGGCGTCTGACCCGGCGCTGGATAAACTCTCGGAAGAGGGTTACGATCCGGATATGGGTGCCCGCCCGCTGCGCCGTGTGATCCAGCAGAAAGTGGAAGACCCGTTGAGCGACGCACTTCTCTCGAATGATTTTGGCAACGGTGACGTGATCGTCATTGACCTGAATGCCGACGGTGACGTGATCCTGCGCAAGGAAATGAAGAAGAAAAAAGCTAAACAACCGGAAGAGAAAGTGGAAGAACCGGTGGTTTAAGGGAATTCGAAGGGCAGCCAGACGGCTGCCCTTTTCATTAATAAGAGATCCACTTTGTCGTTAGGTTTTCTGCGTTTGGTCGGAAGTCTATCCTGGGTACTTTTCCTTTTTTGGGCTTGCTTCCGGTTCAATGTGCGCATAAATCGACCCGTTTAATTCATTTCCCAGCAGGGCAAGTCCGTGGGGAGTCATTCTACCCTGTTCGATCAGCATCTCCACCCGTATCAAATTTCGGGCAGATCGGGTGCCCGGGGTTTTTCGCGGGGTGAATTTCTGTAGATAGGAATCACGGTCATATTTACGTCGGGTGCTTTCGCTCCACCCAAAACACAACCCTTCGTCCAGTAATTCTTCAAAGGTCACAGATGGCATCCCGCTGTCTTTTTTGTAGATCCGCAACCACATTCCAGAGGATGAGTTGTGATTATTTTCCAGCCAGACGCGAAGCAATTCCGCAGATTCAAATGTCAGGATTGGCAAATCATTCATGGGACTATTATATGTTTCTCTGGAAACTATTTGCGCCAGGTTTGACTCATCCATTTGGGATAGGTAAAATCCATTTACTTATGAAGACTCTTACCTTCATTGGCTCTATAAAAAAACGTGGTTTGGAACGACTGTGCGGACAGAAATTCATAGCCTGGTCAGTTTAGTTATTTATTTATGATGACTTAGTATCTTGGGGAATCAATACCCCAGACTGTGGATAGGGGAGATAGGAATTCCATAACCAGAATGCTTGTTGACTTTTTGTCTATACAAGATATAGTATGTCTATATAGTCTTATATTAAACATATAAGGAGTAAGGCTGATGAAAAACAGGAACTGGATGATATTTTTGGGGTTGGCTGTGTTGATTCTATCCGCTCTAGCCTGTGAATTTAGTGCCAGCACAGCGAAAATAAAGGACGCCTACCTTGTTGCTGATGAGACTTCTGGGCAAAAAACCACTACATATTCCCAGGACCAGCCTTTTCTCCTTATTGTTGAACTGGCAAATGCGCCAGATTCCACACGGGTAAAAGCTGTGTGGACTATTCTTCATGAGGATGGCTCCGAAGAACAATTTGTTGAGAAAGAATTGGAGACAGGCGATAGCCCTATAACGTTCTCTGCAAGCAATAACGGACTATGGCCGGTTAGTGGATATAAGGTGGAGTTATATCTGAATGATGAATTGGATCGGGTGGTGGATTTTTTTGTGAAGTGAGAGAAGAAACGCAGATAATAAATAACGGCCGGGATGAGCTACTGAATCCCGGCCGTTTATTGTCTTAAGGAATAATACTACAGGCGTAGCGAGGTCAGTTTGCTTTCCACCCTCCGGCTGAGTACCTGGCTCAGATGATCTTTTTCTTCCTTTAGAACGGTTCGAAAATCTTCAGACTGCAGCTGTGGGAACAGGCTGATCAACTCATCGACGAACAGCACCGAATCGCGTTCGGCTCGTTCTGCCAGTTCATAGAATTCATCTTTCTCGGTTATTTTTGCGGTTTTTGCCAGCATTTCGTCCGCGTTTTTCAGCATATTGTTCTCGATCAGCAAATTTAAATACTTTTCCTGATCATCGGATACTTCAACTAAAAGACCTTTGTCGTTGGAGTGTTTTTTAAGAAGAGATGTGTAGATTTCAAAATGCCGGTCTTCATCTTTTGCCAGCTTCTCAAAGAACTGCCCTCCGACCTTGGCGTTTCCCGCGAACTGCCGGTACAACGCGGCGACCGCTTTTTCATTGTCCGCCATCATTTTGAAAAACTTAGTCCCATCAAATTGTTTGTCCATAATTCCTCCCATCCATAAGAAAAGAATATGATCCCGATCATCCGGGTTGATACAGGCACTACTTAAGTATAGTGATATGAAAAATGAGAGTCAACACGGTGTATAAAGGTATATCGATCATGGAGTAGAATCATACAACATATGAATTTTTGGCAAATATTGGGTATTTCTTTTCTTATCTTGCTGGCAACAGGTGTTTATGGCCTGGTACATTCCCTTTTAGCATCCCGGCAGGCAAAAAAACTGGTTGAATCCTGGTGGGGGTACGAAGGTGCGCGCTGGTACCGCATGGGGTACAACATTTTCGCGTTCATCGCGTTATTGCCGCTACTTGCCCTTGCGATTATCCTGCCGGATGGATTGATCTACATGATACCATCACCCTGGAATGGTTTATTGACTCTGGTACAGTTGATGGGGGCCGGGTTGGCCTTTGTCGCGGCACGACAGACCGGCCTGGGTTACCTGGCAGGATTGTCCCAGTTGATGGACAGAAATATCCGGCAGCCACAGAATAAATTGGAGACCGATGGGTTGTACCGATTTGTTCGCCACCCGATCTATACAGGCGCGCTCATCTTCCTGTGGGCAGCACCACAGCTCACCTGGAACGGCTTCGCTCTTCGGCTGGGGTTCACTCTGTACTTTATCATCGGCGGGATGGCAGAAGAAAAACGGCTGGTGGAGGAATTTGGCGATGAATATCGCGCCTATCGGTTACGCACCCCCATGCTAATCCCGGGGATGAAGAAACACCTCTAAGAAAAGGTTAACGGAACCCATGCCGCTGCTCTGGATCTCGATCGCTTTCATTGCCGGTACGGCGCTTTCACTCGCGTTCTCTGTGAACTGGCTAATGGCGGTAGTTAGCGCGGTAATCCTGTTCGGGTTGTCGCAGTATGAAAACCGCCTTTTCGGGAGGTATGACCGCTATCAGGAAGCTCGCCGCAGGCTCCCGCTTTCTTTACTTATACTCGTCGGAGTTTTCCTGATGGGAATGGCCCGTGGACAGGCGGGGAAGCCGAATTTTAGCTCTTTCCAATTGGGTTTTTATAACGGTTCGGCGGATGTGATCCTGCGTGGCGTAGCTTCACAACCACCCGATAAACATGATAAGAGCACGCTGTTGACCGTAAGCGTTAAAGATATTGCTTTGGACGATTCAAAATTTCTGCCAGTAAGGGGAGACGTTATGGTCATGCTTCCGGCCGGAGTTCCCTATGATTATGGTGACCGGCTGGGTTTAATCGGCGATCTTAAAACACCACCGGAACGAGACGATTTCTCATACAAACAATATCTGGAGAACCGTGGAGTGTTTTCTTATATGTCGTATCCACGGGTTGTGCCAATGCGCGGAGAAGCTGGAAACCCTGTGATGTCGGCCATTTACCGGCTTCGCGATCGAATAGCCGTAACAGTGGAAGCCATAATCCCGCAACCCGAGGCTGGATTTCTGGCTGGCATGCTGGTTGGGCGAGATGAGACCATCCCCGATGATATTCAGGAAGCGTTCAAATCAACAGGGACATCCCACCTCGTTGCCATATCTGGGTTTAATATCACCCTGCTAAGCGGCTTGATCCTGACGTTGACCAACCGGCTCTTTACGCGCAGGTGGTCGGTTTGGGTGGCGGTACTCCTGTTGACTGGTTACACATTAATGGCGGGAGCGAGCCCGTCGGTTGTCCGCGCGGCCATTATGGGAGGTCTTGCCATTATCGGCCGGTCTATTGGACGCTCCCGGACAGCCCTGAACAGCCTGGGGCTGGCGGCTGCCGTTATGGTATTTTTCAATCCCCTCATTTTGCGTGATATCGGATTTCAATTATCAGTGGCGGCAACGGCAGGTATTCTGTTGATCGGCGGGCCATTGAATGACCGGTTCCTTGCCCGAACCGCCGGACCTGAAAAGCCGGTGGAGGTCAACCGGTTGTTGGCAGGGTTGGGTGAATCGGTTCTGGTCACCCTGGCTGCGCAGATTACTACCCTGCCATTCCTGTTGTATCATTTTGAGAATTATCCGCTAATCGGCCTGCTTGTGAATCCGCTGGTACTGCCAGCGCAACCACTTGCCATGATACTGGGTATGGCCGCGGCTGCGGTTGGGATGATCTACCTTCCACTTGGCAAGATCATTGGCCTGGGGGCATGGGTTCTGCTGGCTTACACCACCCGATTAGTGGACCTGTTTTCTGGAGCGGCGAATTTCGGTCTGATCAATCTGCATTTGGAATGGTGGCAGGCGGCTCTCCTTGGTGCAGGCTTGATTCTGGCTGTGGTTTTCCAGAAACACTGGGTCAGTAATATTTCCCGTCTTGCCATCCCGGGGGCATACCTGATCCTGGGATGTTCCCTGGGTGTGCTGGTGAATTCATACATGCTACACCCGGATGGGAATTTGCATATTGAGGTTTTCCGGCAGGGAACTGATCTGTCGGCTTTCATCACGACCCCCGGCGGCCAGCGATTACTGCTCACCAACCGGCCGGGTGATAAAGATCTTATTGCCTTCGCCGACAGGCGGATGGCTATTTCCAATAAGCTTTTGGATGCCCTCATCCTTCCAAACCCGACAGCCACAACCGCCACAGGCCTAGCGGACTCGGCAGGACGTTTCAAGCCGGAATGGATCTTTATAAACAGAGAGGCCGGTGGTAGAAGGGTAATGTCGAGTCTAAACAATGAATTGATCGGATTAAGAGAATCAAGGCCCTATTATCTCAACCCCGGCAGGAAATTTGATCTGGGCAGGGGTGCTCTTCTTCATATTGGCCCAGTGGACGAAAAAGGGGCGACCCTTGAAATCGAATGGGGAAATACCCGGATTACATTTCAATTCGGTGACCCATCAGCGACGGATGTGGCCGTTGTCAATGAAAGAAACACACGTGATACGGTTATCATGGATCACGCAGAACAATTAATGGACGGGTTGACCGCGTCTTCATTCCTGTCAGTCCAACAGGCTAATCACGGGGGATCGAATTGGTTTGTTGTACCGGATGGCGGATGCCTGGAAATTTTCTCTAATGGGGAGAATTCAGAAATTCTGACCGTGGAATAAATCAGACAAGTAAAATCGTGGTGAAAGCCTGAACCTGTGATTTGGACGATTTTTCACACAACAAGTTCCATCTAACTTCTTATGTTATGAATACTCAACCTCATACCTGTATAATTTAAGAAGTGATCCCGTCTAGAAATAGTTGAGGATAATCTTTGAGAAAAATCCATATCCTTATTCTTCCTGTCATTGTTCTTTTATTGACTTCCTTTACCGGACAAACGCCCGATCCTGATGGTGTTCAGAGAGTGCCAACCATCACTCCGGAGCTGGATAGGTCACCGTACACAATACCCCTTCCACCACCCGGCAGTTTGTATCACGGCGTTTTCCCCGGCCGTTTTGACGGAGCGGAGGACGAGGTCTCATTGTTTGAATTGGATTCGTATGAACAGGCGGCAGGAAAACCAGCCGCATGGGTGTATTTCTCCCACAATTGGTTTAATGACCGGGCGTTTCCGCAGGTAACTGTCGATTGGATTCACGAACGCGGTTCGATCCCGTATATCCGCCTGATGATGCGCAACAGCGAAGATCAGCATAAGGCAGAAAAAGTATTCACATTGAAATCCATTCTGGAGGGAAAATTCGACAGGGATATCCGGGCTTGGTGCCGGTCAGCGGCTGCCCTCGATTACCCGATCCTGGCAGAATACGGAACAGAGGTCAATGGACAGTGGTTCGCGTGGAACGGTGTATGGAACGGCGGTGGAAAACGGGGCAGTTATGGGGTGAGCGATGAGCCGGATGGTCCTGAACGTTTCCGTGACACATATCGCTACCTGATCGATGTATGCCGAATTGAAGGTGCGGGAAATATCACGTGGGTGTTCCACGTAAACAACGAAGATCATCCACAGGAATCCTGGAATCGTTTCGAGAATTACTATCCGGGAGATGATTACATCGATTGGCTGGCAATGAGTGTTTATGGAGCACAGTCACCATTCGATGATGAATGGCCTGAATTTGGGGTGGCCTTTAATGACGCTTATAACCGTCTTGTTGATTTGGCGCCCGGAAAACCAATCATTGTTGCTGAATTTGGAATGACTGGTTACCATCCGAAGGCTGACCCGGCTGACTGGACAGCTAGAGCTTTTTATTCCCTAAAAACTGAGGTAACAAAACCCGGTTCACGGTTGGTGGGGTTTTCGTGGTGGAATGAAGCATGGCCTAATAATGATGACCCGGTGATGGATACCAATATGCTCATACAGGATAATCCCATTTTGGCAGAGGTCTTCTTGCGAGAAGTGGCAGACGATCCGCTGATTCTGGGTCGAACCACTGATCAACCGTAAATGTGAGCCATGCCTTCAGTATCCTACGTATAATAGGAAAGAATAGTTTGTGATTATTTAGGAGGATTTCAATGGCGCGCAAAGAAATTGGCTATGTTGAGCTTGAGTGGACTTGCCCGAGCTGCAAGACCCGCAATCCCGGATTGGTAAAGAATTGTCAGGGATGCGGAGCTCCACAGCCGGCTGACGTGGAATTCCAACCCAAAGCAGACCAGACACTCATTCAAGATGCCGCGAAATTGGAAAAAGCAAAAAAAGGCCCCGATATTCATTGTGGATTTTGCGGTGCGCGCAATGAGGCAGATGCTGTCATCTGCTCTCAATGTGGTGGTGACATTAAGGAAGGTATGAAGCGCCAGGCTGGCAAGGTGATGGGCGAGTTAAAGACCGGTACGGAAACAAAGATCAAGTGCCCTCATTGCAATGCCGAGAACCCGGCCAACGCGCAGATTTGTTCAGGCTGTGGTGGTCCACTGCAAGCAGTGGAAAAAAATTCTGCCACTCAGAAAAAAGGACTGTCTACTGGGTGCCTGATAGTTCTTGGGATTGTCGGTTTATTGGTGGTCATTGGGATTATTTCCTTGATCAGTGCCGGGATGAAAAAGACGGATATGGTTGCCCAGTTGACGACAGCCAAATGGGAGCGCGTTATTCAGGTGGAAGAATTCGGTCCCGTCCAGAAAGAAGATTGGAAAGACGAGATACCGTACGATGGGGTGATTGGATACTGTTCAGAAGAGAGTCGCGGATATTCAGATTCTCCTACATCCAATTCAGTGGAGGTATGCGGAGAGCCCTACACGGTGGACAGAGGTAACGGCGTTGCTGAGGTCGTTCAAGACTGCCAGTATGAGATTTTTGATGATTACTGTGAATACACAGTGGAAGAATGGCACACAAGTGAAAGTTTGAGGGAAGAGGGAACCGGGACGAATGCGATGTGGCCGGCTGTTGTACTGAATTCTCAACAACGCGAAGGCAGCCGCTCGGAAAACTATGAATTACTTTTCAGTACCAATGGTGAGACTTACACCTACGAGACATCAGATTACAACCTTTTCCGGCAGGCGCAACCCGGTTCACGATGGAATATTATTATCAATGGATTTGGAAGTATTGTGTCGCTTGAGCGAGTTGATTAACAGGAACCATGATTGTTATGATCAAGCATAACCGCCCGGGAAAGTTATTCTTGCTGGCAACTGCTTTCCTTTTTCTTCAAGGCTCGTTGTTCGCCCCGGGTTCGGTTTATCATCCCACGTCACAGAACACACCCACATCAGAAATCTCACCGAAAGAATCTCCTTTTCCAGTGATTACCGGAACACCTGCTCCACTCGATAGGGAAAGACGGGAAATTCTTAAAGACTTTATTGGGAGTTGGGTGAATTATCGTACCCTTCCGTTAATAGGTGATGAAACAGTTGGGCAATATACCGGGATGCGTATGAAAATTGACGCGGAAGGGTTCTCAGTTGCTGGAATGGTATGCCGACAGCCGGAATATTCCTCAAAAATCGTTTCTTCTGATGAGTTTTTCCTGGGCTATAACCGCCCGGGCGACAAACATGAATTCTTTGATACATCTTTCAACGTGCTTAGAACCGGTTGTGAAAACTTTGAACCTGCCTCGGTTGCCCTGATCAACTTCCATTCGATAGGCTTTATTTTGGAAGATGAATTGCTGCTGTTTGAACCAGACCAGAGTGTCATCGAAAATGGGATTTCCATAGAATCGGACATGGTGGTGGAATACAACGAAGACCCGTTCTATGAGATACGCGCGCAGGTCCCGGTGATACAGGAACCGGAAATGACCGGGTATAACAACCACGTGCGGGAAGTGGTTGAAGAAGCGATCGAACCATTCAAGACGGAATTGGAAAATTGGGATCTGCCGGATGAAATGGCCAGTTACAGGAGTTACATGTGGATCGGGTATGATGTTGAATACCTGTCAAAAGACCTGGTCAGCATTCGTTATCTGGTGGAGTTTTATTATGCTGGCGCGGCTCATCCGGGGCACTACTTCAAGGTGATCAACTTTGATCTGAAAAGCGAGAAAGATATCCGGTTTGATGAATTGTTCGTTGATAATGGAAAAGCCTTGAATTTCTTATCTGCGTATTGCAGAAACCAACTGGAAAAGAAGGATATTTTCCTGTTTGAGGAAGGTCTGCAACCGATTAGGGAAAATTTTAATAATTGGAATTTTGAATCTGAAGGTCTGCGAATTAGTTTTGACCCATATCAGGTAGCTCCTTACGCGGCGGGATCGCCATCAATTTTAGTCCCGTACACGCAGCTTGATGAATACCTTGATCCGAAATCCCCGATTGGCTCAATACTTGCACAGTAAACCTTAAGGTGTCCTCTGAAAGGCTTAGGTGCGCCGAATGTTCGAGAATTGTTGTTATAATACGACCATGCCATTCATTGATGTCCGATCTGGGATCCAGGAAGCAGAATTAGAAGATGGCCCCGCAGAATGGGCTATCTGGAAGAACAGGTCTTACGAAGAACGCATGGTTGAATTGGAAAATCTCCGGCAGATGCACTACGCAGGCAGGGATAATGTTCCAACCAGACTTCTTGGAGTTGTTAAGATTACTAAACGCCGAAAAGGTTGAGTACCTTATTGTCGGGGGGTACGCGGTAGCGGCTCACGGCCACCCTCGATTTACGAGAGATCTGGATATTTGGGTCAATCCAACCATGAAAAATGCCAGGAAGGTTATTTCTGCCCTGGACAAGTTTGGTTTTCACTCACTTGGTTTAAAACCAGCCGATTTTACCGAACCTGATACAGCTATTCAACTGGGTTATCCGCCCGCGCGGGTG
>JAAYYW010000320.1 GCA_012515195.1 Leptolinea sp. | reverse complement strand
TCCAGCCACAGGGAATAATGCTCAATGTACTGCAGGTCGTATTCGATCCTTTTTGACCATTTCAGGAGGTTCCTGCCATTCACCTGCGCCAGCCCCGTTATTCCCGGCTTCATGAGAAATCTCTTCTCCTGTTCCTCCGTATACCGGCTCATGTGTTCCCACAGCGCGGGGCGCGGTCCGATGAAGGACATCTCCCCAATAAGGATATTAATTATTTGGGGAAGTTCATCTGCACTTAGTAAGCGTAACAGTTTTCCCACTTTGGTCACACGGTTCATCTCAACTCTCCGGTCCGCATTCAGCAGGGAATCTGCATTGGGAACCATTGAGCGAAATTTCCATATAAAAAAGGGCCTACCGTATAGCCCCGGCCGTTTTTGCCGGAAAAAAACAGGCCCTTGATCTTCAATCTTAATGGCCACGGCAATAAAAGCGAATATTGGGAGTAAAAAAATACTGAGAACTAATGCAAATATCCTATCTAAAAGATATTTTATGTTCCTTTGGATTAACTTAGTGTCCACTGAATTTCTGATATAAAAAAGGCTTGATGGTAAAATCCGTCACCTGATGGGACCTGCCAAGTGCTCACAAAGAGTTCCATATCTCTTTCCTAGAATCGACCATTCAAGATTTTCAAGCGCATAAGATTTCCCCCTTCGTCCCATCTCCTTTCTTTCGAGTTCCGTCATTGTGACAAACGTCCTCAAGGCATCGTCCAGCTGCATGACATTGTAGGGCTCAATGCTTATGCCGCTTCCTGAGTCTTCGACAGGGTTGTTGCTCGCTTTTACTGCGTATAAGATCGGGCGTCCAGCTATCAGATAATCTCCTAATTTATTAGGACTGATGCCAAAGCGGAAAACAGGCGAGTTTTTCAGGCTCATAAAACAGACATCCGCCTGCAATATAGCAGATATAATGGCTTTTTTAGGGATTCTTGGAAGAAAACTGACAAAATCAATGTCATCATGATGCTGACGATCCACGAGCTTATTTTTATCTACACCTGAACCTATTAAGATAAAATGATATGGAGCTTCACGACTCTTTAAGACTTTTTTCAGATCAAGAATCTGATCGAGAGCGTTTGGGGGCCCATGAGCACCGGCATAAACAACAATCATTTTTCCTGATTCACGGCATTTATCAAAAACAGCCTGATGCTCTTCAGGTAAAGGCTCAAAAGGAGGATTCCATTCCTCCAGATCGACTCCATTTGGTATATAATGATATCGGTCAGGTAAAAGGCCTTTTTTGCTCATATACTCAACGGCATCGGGGACTAAGCTGACAACGGCATCAGCCTCCCGGTAAGCCATCTTTTCAATGTGTGACATCCATAAAATTAATGGGTGCCATGGAGGAACTCCTGCCAGTTCCACAAGGCTTAACGGCCAGATATCCCGAACTTCAAAGATGACTTTCGCACCACACAGCCGGGCTAATTTTTTTGCAGCCGGGTATGCAAAGATATGAACACAGGAAGGAATCAGAATATCGGGCTTCGGCAATTCACCTGAACGCACTTTCCCGGCAAGATGTTCCACCTCTCTTGAATAGTCAAGCATGTTGAGGACCCTGTATATCCCGTTACCCGTATACGGGCGGGTAGGCACATGATAATAAGAAACACCCTCATAAGCCGTTACATGGTTAATGTCCTCAACGGGCGCCGGCTTAATCCTTGTGTGATGATCAGAAGCCGCCACAATCAGAGGTTCGTGCCCCATATTCATGAGCGCCCGGGCAAGGTACAAGGATCTGCCCGGGGTACCGAATGATGAGGGTTTGGCATAATGGTTCAGATACCAGATATGCATGATATTAACGATCCATCATTTCATAAATCGAACACATTGTGTCTATGCAGGGGATTGATTACAACACCGAAATAGGTGAAGCACACACAGGAACTTTTTTCCCGCTACGTAACGGGACAAAGGCCATGATACTTGATCATTTTTGCCAAGCCAAGCATAACGCCGGGATGTTCTCTCTGTGAATTCTGCAATTTAGCGCTGTTATATTTATAAACGACTCGATAAACATTGCAATTGACTGTGCACAGATCCAACCATCGTGCAGCGGCATTGCTGAAGTCACTCCCCTTGCGATCATCGCTTCCGTCTACAAAAACAGAGAATCTGTTGTTCTTACCTTGATAAGTGTTCAAAAGTGTATTCGCAAATCTCTCCAAGTCATTTCGGCTGAAGACAATATCATTTTTTGCAGCTTCTGTAACAAATTCAACATCAATCGCTCCGTGTGATATATCCTCCAGCCTGCCCTTACCAGGTCGATATCCCCAAACATACGAATTATTCTTTCCCAAAGACAGGTTATTACGCAGCGTCAAGGCGAGAGCTTTCGACTTGACGAGATATTCGTTTTTCCCTGTCACCTGATACAGCAATATAAGGACTCTTCCAATCCCCATGGTTCCATTGAACGCTATAGCAGCATTACGAACAGCCTTATTCGGCTCGTCACCCCTCATTCTATAGTAACCCTGACCACTGACTCGATCCATCCACCATTGATCATTGAATTCCGCAACGGCTTCCTCGGCAAGGCCAATATATTTGCCAGCAACTCCCCGATAATCGGCCAGTTCCTTTCTTTCTTTAACAAGAGCGGCAAATTTTACGAGGGGATGAGCAATCATTCCCGTCCCCAGGATGGTCACAACAGACACTTTACCCTTGCTTCCTTTGGTCGTACCCCATCCGGATCTCATTCGCCCCGTATAATCCTTTATGCCGCGCTGTTTGTCCGTTGTATTATAGACATCCTCAGCCTGTGAGACAAATTTTTCAATATACTTTTTATTCCCCGTTGCTTCATACATGACCAGATAAGCTTCCAGAAGGTAGCTTTCCGCCCATGACAGCACATTGGCCTCATTGGTCTTTTTACTATGACCTTGGCCACTGTTGATTGCAAAGTCAAAGCGATCAAACTGGGCAATCATTTTTTCTCTTTCATGACCATAGGCAATGCCGGTCACACTCATTAAAAACATCAAAAAAAAGACGACGTTTAAAAATGTTATCTTTCCCTTCATTTGTCCTCCATCTATTTGCAGGATTGCAATTCATTCATTGCGTCAAGATAATTTGAAAATTGATACCCCTCTTCCTGTAAATAAGAAATAACCCACTCATACCATGACTTGAAAACCTGAAAGGCTTCACTGTAATAGCGGTCATGAAATAACAGAGAGAAATAACGATTTCCGCTCTTCCGTGATTGCTCAATGATTCTGATCGTGTTCTCCTGAATGGTTTTGAAATTCGGCTTTCCTGCAATTTTCTTGTTCTGCACGACGCGACCATCCATAACGTGGATTGGGAACTCCCACATGCTTCCGATTCTAAAGGGATCTGCCTGATCGTAAACAGTCGCGTCGAATGCATACCCAGCTTCGGCAAGCAAATTGAGCGTTTTGGGGTCATTTCTCAGGTAGTGCATCCTGATCCCGAAGGTATCTGTCCCCGAAATTTCCTTGAACAGACGATGCTCTTTCTGGATGGCGGATTCGCTGTTATAAGCAACACCATGAAGACCTGCATGAAAACCTTCCGACCGTATCCGATTGATCCAGGGCTCAACATTTTTCAAAGAATAACACATCCCTTTCCCATGGGCCACACCAAGAAAAAACGTAGCTGGAATGTGGTGGGCCTTATTAAAAGCCATTAGTTCTGCGATGTTTTCCCATTTATTCGCCCTAAAGCATTTCAGCCTTTCTATCAGTTCATGCAGGGATATCTTGTTAAAACCATACTCAAGAATCGCCCTTACAAGAAATTTTGGAAGGACCAGATCGTAGGAATGCTCCCAGACGGTAAGATGATCAACATCATGAGATACTATGATTTTCATCCGGCAATTCGTTTATACAAATTAATCAATTTTTCTCCTTCATTATGCCAGTTATATCGATCATAAATGGCTCTTTTACCTCTTTCACCCATTGCTTTAGCTTCTGCGGGATTCACCAGAAGCCACTTTACAGCCTCGGATATTTCCTCAACATTCAAAGGGTCCACAGTTATGCCGCATTTTGCGCCATCCACGATTTCTCTCCATAACGGAAAGTTGGACGCAACCACAGGAATGCCCGCCATCATATATTCAAAAAGTTTGTTCGGCTGGGACATCGTATGATTAGGCGCCGGATGGAAAAGAACTAACCCCACTTTGGATTTTGACAACAGATCATCGACAAACTGTCGGGATTGCCAACCATAAAAAAGCGTATTTTTCCACCCCGGCAGCTTGTTGAGATACTGTTCCAGTTCTTTGTCCTGCACACTCCCGGCAATGTGAAGTTGCCACTGAAGAGCATGGGGTAGAAGGGAAACGGCTTCTAGCATTTCTCTGGCTCCTCTCAAGACAGACATTCCACCGATGTATGTTATCACTGCGCCTCTCTTCTCATATGGCATCTCAACAGAAGGATTGAAATTTTCTATCTGTGGAAAATTTTGCACAACCACAGTCTTCGGAGAAGCAAACTGTCTGGCAATTTGGGGAGTCGCGGCAACAATGCCATCGAATGTATTCGCACTAAATGATTCTATGAATGAAAAAGCGTTGGCAACGAGATTGCGCAGGGATGAATGAATCCAACGTTTTTTTGCGATGGATGCCTTATAATCTTCGTGTACATCATAGATAACTTTTTTCCCCATTAATTTTAGTAAGATGCCAATCGAAATCAGCTCAGGATCATGAAAATGGTATGTTTCCGCATTTTCTTCAAGTGCTAATTTTAGTGTTGACAGGTTTAACCTGATCATCCGATCCATTCGATTGTTCGGCTTTGAAAGCATGCGGATCTTAATACCATCAATCTCTTCATCGCACTCATGCTGAACAATGTACGTCACGGAATATCCCGCCTGGCTGAGCGTTTTGCATTGTTTATGAAAAATCCGGTTACTGAAACAACCGTGAACCGTCGACAGATGGCACACTTTGCACATAGTTGATTAATTCCTTCTTGATTTGCAGGCTGGATATCAAAAAGTTCTGGCTTATCTGCAGCCCTAAGCGATCCCTGAAAATCTATGAGCTTGTTCCGAATAAGTATCAGACTTTTCTGGGTGAGGATTATAGAGAATATGCCGGGACAGCCAATACTTAAATGCCAAAATGGATGAACGTTCTTCATACAGCCATAACATCATCATTCCAATCAACAGGCCGTTGGACAAAAAAGAAGAAAAAAGAGCCGTGTTGCTCAATTTCTGAAGGGGAATAATGACAGCCGATAAAGCCAAGCCGACATCTATATTCTTCGCACAGGAATCAACGAAAACCAATACAAGCCCTAAAATAAATGAGAAAGACAGCATTCCTGCGAAACCGAATTGCATATATGCGTTACCCAAATACCCGGTATTCATGTAGGTATTTATATTTTCCGCGTAAGTCAACCCCATTAAATTCGCGATGGCCACACCGGACTCTTTGTAAGGCGTATCAATCAGCCCCAGCGTTATCCTGGAATTCGACATGTAAACAAACTCGTTTTTTGAAAAATAATCATAATAATTATAGGTTACATTAGCGGGAACGAAAAAGACACGTCTCACCAACAGGGATGCGGGAAATTTCACGATGTCTTCACCGCGGAATGCGTAGAGAATGGATAAACTCAAGACAAGTACAATCAGTATGGACCTTGAAAGATTTTTACTTCTAACGGCAATAAAAAGACAAACAATGGCCAGCGGGGTAAAGAGAAAGCTTTTCTGTGCCAGATAGGCATAAAGGATCAACTGGACACCTAACGGAATCAGCAACCGAAAATATCGCTTCTGATAGCATGCCAGTCCGATGAGAAATGTATTGATCGCACAGGCGAGCCATCCGATCATATAGTTTATCAGCTGTGAACCACGTTCTGCCTCACCCCTGACTTCATAAACAGCGGCAAGATTGAAAGCCTTGAATGTGGGTAAGCCATTTTCTTTGATCAGCACGGAAAGCACAATCAAAGAAACAAATGTTACAAAGGCGTACATGGCGATGCTGCCATACTGTAGTTTTTTTATTCTAGCGGCAGGAATGATCGTTCTTACAACCATTGTAAGGACAAAACTGATGACGAAGAAATAAAAATAAGACCGTTCCTTATCGGTCAATGCATAAAAAGAGCAGAAGGGAACAACCATGAAGAGGAATAGAAGCTTTAATACAATTTTTGATGGAACGTCGTCATCCTCGGGCAGCATTAAATATAGAAGAATGATTAAAAAATAAGATTCAAATAATTTCGTGATATTTATATTCAGCCCATAACCTGCATACGAAAAAAATTCATAAACAAATTTAACATACAGCACTTCCAGAAATGCTTTAAATAGGAGCAGCAGGATGATGTTTATAATTTGATTTTTCTTAACAAGCATTATTAACGTTCCAAAGGTTGCCGACAATATCTTCCGTGTTTAAAAAGTTGTATTTCTTTAATCCTTCCAATAGATCTTTATATGCAGCCCCCTTGGATGACAGATCGAAAGTTTCAAAGATGTGTGTGTGAAAATTGATAGTCAGCACACCATGAACGAGCGAAACTTCATTGGCAAGCGAAAGGACTTCTCTGACGATTTCAGATTCCGCATCATTGGCGTTATCCATATAAATCATTGGATTTTCTAATATATTCAATTGCCTGTCCGCATGGATATCAAAGGGGTGATAGGGCCAGCAGGTACCCGCACGGAATCCATTGCCAGAACGCCAACCCACGTTCGAACAGACAGAAACACCGCACGCTTCTGCCATTTTCCATGAGTCAGGATAATGAACAAGCAAATGGTGATTTCTCAACACATTGACTGTTTTACCCAGTGCATGCTCAAGATTTCTCTGCTGGTTTATCAGGTGGCCTTTATCAAATGGCTTGTATCTACCGGGATGCAAACCGATTTCGTTGCCATCCCCCACAAGATGACGTAATAGATTTTTCGCCTTGGGGTGGGATATAGGATATCGAAGCCGTTCACCCCACGATATGCCTCTTCGAAGCCCCATGAAAAAGTAGGTGCTTTTTAAACGATGTTCTTTTTCCAGTTCTGCCAGTTTCTGAATGCTTTCATAGATTGAATCTTCTCTACTTTTCAAATTTCTGAAACATTTCCTCAACCAATAACGTCCGTTTTCTTTATTTCCCTGTACCAGTTGTTTTGCCGCGAAAAATAACCAGACAGGGAGTTTCAACAACAACCCATACTTGATCATCAACCTGTCGACATCATGTGTTGCCCAAACGGCCATTTCTCCTCTTTCACCCCAGGGTTTTCGCCTGAGCAGAGGAAAACCAATTTTTTCTTCCATGACTTTGATAAGTTGAACAAGCAGGAGATCAAGGACAGGCCGTTTCCATTGACCTTTCCTGTATGCCAAGGACTTGCAGAGAAGGAATCTCCCTTCCCTGTCCCAGCAATCACTGTTATCACACTGTAACGTTTCCTCTTCACGATTCAGTATCCACAACGCAAAAGAAATCAAGTCAATGTCAGCTTCAATGATCGAATCATCTGCCTTTATCCAAGGTGTTCCTTGACTTATCTTGTCAAACACCAAGGACATCTCATCAAATGATCTCTGTTTCCGAGGTATATAAATATTCAGCTTCCTGTCTGAGAATTTTGTTTTTTCCCCGGTTCCGTAGGATAGATGAAGAGAATTCAAACGAGACCTTATGATTCTGTCCGAGAGGATATCACAAAACCAGGATACCTTTGCCGTATCGGCACGACGTGAAGAATAAGATATTTTTCCAGTTATTTCCATAACTTTTTAATTTGTGTCACGTGTTGACGGGTCACCACTCGTGTTACGATCAATAGCACCAAATAGAGAGAAACGCCGACAAGAGTGGTCAGAATTAGATTAAGCCATGATTGAACTGGCATCCAAGAAATACAGATCCCCATGAGAATGGAGATCGCTATGATTTTCAGGATCAATCTCCAAGGCAGGGAAAAGGTAATATATCTGCGTGCCCATAGGGAGATGATGAGCGCCATGACAAAAAACGTGACAAACCGCGCTATGCCTGCCCCAAGAAGTCCAATGTGGCTGATAAGAACATATCCGAGTATGTAGTTCACAACTGCAGTGAAGATGAAAAGCGCCGGGAGAAGATAGGTTTTTTCCATCAGATGGATTACATACAGATGATTCTGATAAATCATCAAAGCCAATCCGGAAAACATCAGATAGCCCACGAGATCGGGGGACACACTGTAATCTTGGCCTGCCAGCAGCGGGATCAATCCCTTGGAAATGACATACAGCCCGACGATCACAGGTGCACCGAAAACAAGAGTCAGGGTTGCGGCCTGAGAAAAATACCGGCTTGCTTCCTCTGTGTTGTCCGGACGCCATGAAGCCGCCGCCCGGGGAAATAAAACATAATTGATCGGACTCAAAACCACTGCAAGAAGATTTGAAATCTGAAGACTTACCCCGTAAACACCCATATAACTCAACCCCAGCAGATGGATGATCAGCAGCCGATCAACGGATTTTGTGAACCAGAGAAAAAGGGAATTTACGATGAGAGGTGCAGAATAGGGAACATATTTCTTGACCAGGTGAAAGGCAAGATCAGGACGCCTCAAAGGGAACGGTACGCCGATCTGGATCAATATCCAAATAAGCAACACGCTGTCACCAATGATGCAGATGACCAGCAGATAATTTACGTCAATGCGCAGTAAATAGGCAACGGTAACGGCACTGATGAGCCAGAGTGTTGACAGCAATTCTCGCAGGGAAAGGGTCTTGATCCGCTCCTGTGACCTGAGCACAACAAATCCGATATGCATGCAGGCATGAATGGATATCCAGACGGCAGCGAATAATAAAAGAACATAAAATCCCGCCGTGCCGAAAATCAAATTTGAAAGAAGATGGGGAAATAAAAAGATGGAGGAAACAAAAATCAGACAGCAGCATGCGGTAATCGTGAAAACAGATTTGATGACGTCTAGCTTGTTATCTTCGGAAGCAAGATATCGGAGCAGGGCTGTTTCCAGCCGTAAGCTGAGCAAGGGAATTAATATTTCTTTAATGAGAAGAATTTGCAGCCATAAACCGTATATTTCTGGGGAATAGGTCCGGGTCAGAAGGGGGAGAACAATAAATCCCCTGATGGTGACGGGCAGATTGAGGAGTAAGCGAAATAAGATATTTTTAATAAACCGGTGTTCGGCAGTTGTAGGCATATTTCAACCGTTGGAACAACGTAAGTCCATGAATTTATCTGGCTGCAATTTCGAAAGGCTGAACTGCCCGTGAGCATTGGAATGATTTATTTGTATTGTACAATTCGAAATGTCTGTATAGTTAAAAATTTATTTGAATTTTCAAAAGCTGAAACAGCAATGAGAGGAATTATGTTGAACACCGACGTCTCTCATTTCAATGCCGGATAAGGCCTCCCAGGTATCGAGTCCAAATTATCTATCTTGTGCAATTTGCGCCAGGAAAGGCTGAATAATGTTCAACTCGATCTACCTTCCTTGATCAGGTCCGTAATATACCAGTTGCAGGGATCCAGTATGTCTCCAGAGGTATCAACCGTCTCTGATACAAAGACGTTAAACGGATTCTGTCTTTTGTTTTTTGACGTAAACATCCCAATGGAATGCGTTGGATTAAAAGACACAAAACCATTTTTGCGAAACATCTTCTTCAGCAGCATATTATGACTCAACGTCGTACACCTGACCGCACCAGCCCCTTTCTTTTTTGCGTAGAGGATAAGGGCTTGTATCAGTTCAGAAAATATCACCTCGTCCTTTCTGTCCACCAGAATGTCCATAACATGAATCATCGTATCCTTGGCTTCGTAAAAGATAATATAGCCTATGAGACTTCCTCTATCGTAAGCGCACAGATAAGAGTGATTCTGATAGGGATTGCTGTTGATCCTCCAATCAAGATAAGAACTGGTACGGTCAATGCTGACACCGTATTCTCTTTTGTTGCAGATCCAAAGACGTTCAATATCTGCAAGCGAAACCTCGTCTTTTTTACGTAATCTAATGTCATGGAGGATTTTTTCCCCTGGTTTGAGTGCAAAAAAGAAATAAACCAAACGGGAAATCAGCAAAGTAAGAAATTTTACAAAACGAGAATCACCACGGACATACTTATTCAGTTGGGTCTGTAATGCCTTACGGATATAAGCGTTGTCTGTTATATAAACAAAATGGATCCAGGAATCAAAGGCGATGTAGCCAAGTTTACGGCGGACAGCACCAGGTGCACCTTTCGTCATATTTCCAGAAGTCGTGAAAAAGAGCTGAAATCTCTGCCGGGCCTCTTCGAAGGATTTTTTTTCATGGGGGAAATAAATCCCCTTCCCCCGGTAATCGGGATGGCACATGCAATTTTCAGTTTTTCCGGCAAGGAAGGGTTTTCCCCAGACGCTGAAGGGCGTGGGGATCAGGCTGTACTGGGCCACCAGTTGATCCCCCTCCGCTCGGTCCTCGTCAAACATGAGCCTGACAAAACCCGGACCATCCCACGTATGGATCCACTCCCAGTCATATTCGGATTGATTCCGGTCTATATTCGCGACGAGTTTATACAATTTATTGATGTTGTGTTCGTCGCCGCGCTGATACTCCCGCGTCTTCAGCTTCATTGTTCCAGAATGACGCTCCCCCCTAAACTTTCAGGTACTGCAGATACTTGTTGATGTCGTCAGGGGAAAACATATAGGGCGCCGACTCGCCCGGGACAAAATAACCTTCCGGTAATTCAGCTGTTTTTACGGCTGGATAGCCCATGTACACCCCCGGCTCCATCAGATCCTTCACGACAACGGCACCGGCGCCGACAATCGCATTCGCGCAGATTGTCATGCCGGCTCTTATGGATACCGTACTGCCTATAATCGAGGCGTATCCAATGCGTGTAAGCAGAAAGACCTTTGCGATGCTCCTCTGGTGCCCAACGTTCCGGGTATGATTCGTCATGATTCCGGGGCCGATGAAGGCCTTGTCTTCAACGATCACCGACTTGGAAATCGTTGCGCCGGTTCTGACATTCACGTTGTTCCCGATGATGCACAGTCCCGTTGTTTTGC
>JAAYYW010000319.1 GCA_012515195.1 Leptolinea sp. | reverse complement strand
CCCAACTCTTCTCTATCCAATGCAAAATGGGTGTATCTGCCTTTCGGTCCCAACCCAATGGAAGCTACCCCATGCGAACATTCCAGTAGTAGCACAACCACGGTCAGTTATGGGTTCATTAGGTCGGGTCATTCGGCATTATGTCATAGCTATTTGTTATCCCGGCCGTATGGTGTGATTGCCATCGAACTCCAAATCGAACAGACCCGGTATGTAACCCGGATTAACTCATAAATCCATTTTCATGCGGATCATATCCCGACATTCGATCCCGTTATCCATCAATTTTTCGTTGTAATGGATCCTACAATAATCCAGATCGACCCCCACGATGCGGAAACCGCATTTCTGATAAAGTAACATCTGGATCGTCCCCGGGTTTCCGGTGTAAATTTCAAGCACCCTGGCTTTTTCCTGGCGGGCTTTTTCCACTGCCCGGCCAATTAACTGACGTCCAATGCCTTTGTTCTGGTGCGTTTCAAGCACTGAGATATTCATGATCTCCATGGTTTTGGGGCGGGTGCGCATCATGAGTAAAACACCTACTAATTTATCTGCCTCGCGGGCAGCGAAACCCATACTGCGGGGCAGATATTCCTGAATCATTTCTTCGGACGGATCCGCCAGCATTAAGAGATCCATTGGAACAACTTTCATATCTTTTAACTCATCAATCTGAATATCCACAATTGCTCTACCTTTTATACATTTTTTGAAATTCAAAACACTTGCGCTTGTTCGACATTATGCCCCACGTCGTAAATCTTTACAACCAGAGGTTGTCTGGGTCATCAAATAGATTATACCGGAAGGCTACCACTGTTTTTTCCCTCCAACAATATCACCCCGGCAGGTTATATTCAGCATCGTGCACACCTACTCCTGTCTTGGCGATCGCCTGCGCTAGACCGCGGACGGTGTGACCATGGACTACACACTGGAGTTCAACGCCGGCCTGACGCAGGTGCTGTATGATGGCAATCAAACCGATTTTTACGGCACAGGCCGCATCGCCCAGGTCGCCGAAACGCAGACCGGCTACTTCCTGCCGGATGCCCTGTGCCCCATGCTCCAGATAACAGATTCGTCAGCCGCACTCACCCTGGCCCGCGTGTATGACCCATATGATGGAATCAAATCACCACAACAGATTCATCTCTCTTTCTATGAGAGAGATCAGTAGCGGGTAATTCCTTCCCTTTACGGGATACTTCCAAACAAATTTCATAGGTATCATTCTTGCAACCATGACATATCATATATGAGGGTACCTTCCAATATGCAAAATTCTCAGAATCGATACACCCGCCCCAGACGACGGAAAAAGAAAAACAACCTCATCTATCTGCTGCTTCTCGCCTTTTTTGCTCTAATAACGGTGACAGCCATCGTAGTTGTCAACATTGGACGGGAGATATTCGCAGATCTATTTCCTGGCAGCGAGACTACGGCAATTAGTAATCCGGCTGCCGGATCTGACAATGTCCAGATCCCTTCAGGGGATAAAGCCAATCAACCATTACAGGGTTCAGACGGCCTCTTGCCATCTGATTGGAACGGCTCCAGCCGTGTGACCGCCTTATTGATGGGTCTGGATTATCGGGATTGGGAAGCCGGAAACGGTGCATCCCGCACAGACAGTATGATGCTCGTCACATATGACCCGAAAACCAATTCAGCCGGGATGATCTCCATTCCCCGTGACCTCTGGGTCGCCATACCGGGAAATGGGGAAGCCAAGATCAATACCGCCTATTTCCTGGGCGAATCGTACAACTGGCCCGGCGGTGGTCCCGGTTTGGCTGTTCAGACGGTTGAACAATTCTTTGATATTCACATCGATTTCTACGCTCAGATCGATTTTCATGCCTTCGAAAAATTCATCGACCAGCTCGGCGGTCTGGATATCAAAATTCGCGAAGAAATAACCATCGATCCGCTTGGACCTGGAAATACGAAAACGCTGGAAGTTGGAACGCAAACCCTGACAGGTGCTGAAACGCTCGCCTACGCCCGTCAACGAAGCACAGGTAATGGTGACATTGACCGTTCACAACGCCAGCAGGAAGTACTAATGGCTATCCGTAAGCAAGTTCTAACCCTGGATATGCTCCCAGGCCTGATCGCAAAATCGCCGCAGATCTATTCAGACCTGGCTTCGGGGTTGAGGACCAACATGACCCTTTCTCAGGTCGTAAAGATCGCCCTGGCAGCGACCAAAGTCCCCATGGAGAATATTCACCAGGTGGTAATTGGTACTGATGACACCGAGCTTACTGTATCTTATGATGGCCAATCCATATTGCTTCCATATACCGACAGGATCATGCAAAAACGCGATCTGATCTTCGATGAAAGAAGTAACGTAAATTCGGGGAATGTTGTCCAGGTCGTTGAGGGAAATCCGGGCACTGTTGTAACGGAAAACAATTCTTCTCCGGCCGCAATTGGTCCAGCCACCCCTGCAGCCGGGGATTTGGGTCAGGCTATGGCGGCTGAAAAAGCGAAGATCGTT
>JAAYYW010000031.1 GCA_012515195.1 Leptolinea sp. | reverse complement strand
CCTAAAACCTGATGCCACATCAGCAACAGCATAAATGTCATACGGGCTCTCAGTGATAACCTGCCCATCTTCTACACCGGCAAAAAATACCGTTGGCCTTACATCATCTGCTGTGCAAGATTCCTCCGGCGCGAATCGAATATTTTCACTTAATCCAACATTAGCCAGCCAGTTATGGCCTTCGCCTGTTTCTCTAAGCCAACGACGGCCCCAGTCATCTTTCACGATAATGGCATTGACAGATCGTTGAGAATCCTGGCAAACACCAGAAGCGAGTTTTCCAGTCCATGTATCAATGGTTACTTTTGAAAAGAAATCCATACTGCTGGGTAGCGGTGGTTGGTCTGAAGCAAATATCTCCGTTCTAACATCTGGACACCCTTCAGATGGCTCAGTACCAGAGATGGAACAAATAACTTTATCCACGATCCCACCCGGCCTTCGAAAAGGCGTCGGATTATCATTCGTAATATAAGGCACTGCCTCGCGCATAAAAGTCGACCAGATCGGTGCTGCTCCTGTCAAACCAGTTGTGTTGAGCATGGGTGAATAATCAGCGTTACCAACCCATACTCCGGCAGCGAGATCAGGTGTGTATCCCATTGTCCAATTGTCTCTAAAATCATTTGTTGTACCAGTTTTTGCGGCAGCGTCGAACGGCATTCGGAGTAAGCTATTTTCTCCAAACATCGGTGTTCTGGCTCTATTGTCTGAGAGAATGGACGATATAAGGTATGCGTGTTCCTGACGAATAACCGGCTTTGGATCTTCCGGTTTGTATTGGAAAAGAACATTTCCAGAGTAATCCTCAATCTTTAGGATAGAAACCGGATTTACCTTAATTCCCTGATTGGCAAATATTGAAAAAGCCGTTGTTAAATCTAATAATGTAACTTCACCACCACCAAGAGTTAGTGCAAGACCATAATCCTCTCGCGTAAACGAATTTATCCCCATTCGCTTCGCAAAAGCTATAAACCCTTCTTCTTCCCGAGTATTCTTATTGTCATAAATACCCACAAAATCCAGGGTTTTTACAGCTGGGATATTGTATGAATTTGCAAGAGCCGATCGAACTGTGACAGGCCCGTGGAATTTTTCATCATAATTAATGGGTTTATATGGTTCTCTTGGGTCATTCGGGTCCCCACTCGGAGGAAATTCACTCGGAACATCCCATATGAGTGTAGATGGTGTCCAACCCTTTTCAAACGCGGCAGCATAAGTCAATGGCTTGATGGATGATCCCGGTTGGCGCGGATTAATAGTCATATTTACCTGACCATCAATTTCTTCATTTGAAAAATCTGCAGAACCGACCATTGAGAGGATTTGGCCGGTCGAAGGTTGTATTGCTACAAGAGCACCATTGGAAACGCTAAAATCAGCGAGGGTGGAAATTTGTTCTTTTACAACCCTTTCGGCTAGTTCCTGCAAATTCGGATCAATTGTCGTGTAAACAGTGAAACCTGTTCTATAAATCATCTGTGGATCGTATAATTGCTCCAGTTGATAGCGAATATACGTAACCCAATGAGGGAAACGCATATTGTTTTCTCGAATCTCAAATTGATAATCAGCTATTTCCACGGCAGCTCTGGCAGCGCTATTTGCATCAATACACACAGGTTGAACATTGGTACTGACGTATATGCAATTCTTTTCGTCGGAGAGTTGCACCATAAGATCAAGAACTTGCACATGACGATTCAGAGTATCTTCCCGGTTGGTGAAAATATCATATACCCCTGGTGCCTGGGGCAAACCAGCCAGAAACGAAGCCTGGCTGAGGGTTAACTTATCTGCAGTGGTATTGAAATACGTTTCTGCCGCTGCCTCAATCCCATATGCCATGTTACTGTAATAAATTTCATTCAGATACAATTCAAGTATCTGTTCTTTGGAATACTTACGGGTAATTTCGGCAGCCAAAACGATCTCTCTTGCTTTTCTTCGAATTGAGACTTCCGTTCGTTCGTCTTGCGAAAAAAGGAGTGTCCTAGCAAGTTGTTGCGTAATGGTCGATGCGCCACTAAATGTATCATCGCCAGTATAGTTCTGGACTAATGCACGAAATATGGCAAAAGGATCAAATCCTGGGTGTTCGTAATACTCTTTATCTTCGGTGGCAATTGTCGCCGCGATCAAATACGGTGAAATTTTCTCGAGGGGAATATACGTACGCCTGCCGGCTGTTGGGCTGATCATTTCGTATAAAAGGTCGCCATTCCGGTCCATAATTCTTGTTGTCTCAAATTGAGATGTCTTTTCTGCCAGATTATCAATACCGGGTAAACCTCCAGCCAGTGAAAAGTACTGAATTATGGCTGCTGCGCCCACAACGAACACTCCAGCCAGACCCATTAATAACAGTGCAATTAATGCCTTTATAAAACAGCCAGTCTGATTGTTGCTTTTTCCTTTGCCTGTTTTCTTCTGACTGCCAACAGGAGTTGGATGTGTCCTCTGTTTTTTAGGCGATTCTGCGACTGGTGTTCCACCGGATATTGTCTTAACAGGCTGAGATTGCCCACGG
>JAAYYW010000318.1 GCA_012515195.1 Leptolinea sp. | reverse complement strand
TTTTCTCTATGAAATCCTGATTCAGACCCAAAATAATCAACGGTGCAGGTGGTGCCACTGCATGCCAAATTTGGCGCCAATTTGAGTTGTCATTGACATCTTGTTCTATTCATACGTCACCTCGTCCCATACGTCCCATACGTCCCATGCGTTTCCCCGGCTTGACTGGCTATATGTCCATGCATATACACTATATGTGCAGTCAGTTGCGTCAAGTTGATACCCCCAATACATTGATTATGCCAACGGCAAAATAATCCGGAAAGCGCAGCCTTTTCCTGGGGTGCTTTGCAGTTCTGCATGGCCATGATGAAGTTGCGCGACGTGTTTGACGATGGCCAGCCCAAGGCCAGTGCCGCCGAGCTGCCGGCTGCGTTCCTTGTGTACCCGGTAGAATCGCTCAAAGATGCGTTCCTGATGTTCCGGGGCAATGCCAATGCCATAATCGCGTACGGTGATCACAGCTGAATCCTGTTCCCGGGTCAGGGAGACGTCGACTACCTGGCTGTTGCTGTAAAGGATGGCGTTGTTGATCAGGTTGCTAACGGCCTGTTCGAGCAACTGGCAATCACCAGCAAGCTGCAGCGGAACCAGTTCGGTGAGGTGCAGGGAAATTCCGCGTGCGGCGGCTTTCTCTGCACAGAGCTGGACTGCCCCGGCCAGCATCGCCGGCAAGGACAGCGTTGCAAAATCGCGCTCAGGAACAAGTTGTTTTTTTTCTATGGCGGCCAGGCTGAGAATATCCTGCACCAGCAGATTCAGACGATGGGACTGTTCAAAAAGCATTTCGAGCAATTTGTTTTTCTGTTCAGCATTCAGGCTGTTTTCTTCGCGAATCGTCTCGGTTGCACCGATAATGCAGGTCAGCGGGGTTTTCAGTTCGTGCGAGACATTGGCGATAAAATCGCTGCGGAAGGATTCTAGTTTGCGCTGGTTGGTCAAATCGGTGATGGTCAGCAGCAAAAAGGGTTTGCCCTCCTGGACGATGATCCGCCCCTTGATAAACAGGGTCTGCGCTGAACGGGATCGCTGCAGGGTGAATTCCTTTTCAAAGGCTTCCCCACTTTGAAATGCCCGATGCGCCAGCGGCAACAATTCCGGAATGTCGGAGCGCGCCAGATTGAATTTCGCGCCAGATTCCTTCAATTTGAAGAGCCTGGCTCCAGTCTGATTGTACTTGACAACCTCCCCGTTATCGGTAAAAAGCAGCACCGCTTCGCTCATGGCATTGAGGATTGCCTCGATGGCATTGCGCCCGGAGGTAACTTCCGCAAGCTGAATTTTCAGCTGCTCGGCCATATGCGAGACTCCACCAGCCAACTCGCGGACGACTCCGGAAGCGGGTATGTCAATGCGTGTCTCCAGATTGCCCGAAGCAATTTCCGCCACCGTATTCTGCAGGCTCTGCAACGGGCGCCGTACCCGCCGGTGAATATAATAGATCAGCAGAAAGACCATTCCGCCGCCCAGCAACATTGCCAGCAGCATGTGATTTCCGGCCAGGCGCAGAATCCGTGTGGCCTGATCGGCAGTTACCGCCGCACGGATCACATAATCTCCCTGTACGGTCGGCAGTTTCAGCGCATGATAGATCATCCACTGGTTCAGACTTTCACTGTATCGTTTCACCGTTGTCGGTTTGCCGGCCAGCGCGCCCTGGACTTCATGGCGATCGAGATGGTTGCCGAGAAAGCCTGGATTCTCCGATGAGTCCGCTTCGACGAGGCCATCGGCCCGGATCAGGCTCAGGCGCAACGGGTCTTTCTGAAAATCACTGCAGAATTTCCGGGCTTCTTCAATGTGCCCATGATCCAGCAGTGGCTGTAAGATCAGTGCAACCAGATATGCCTCCTGGGCGATATTATTATGTGCATCGCGCATATAAGCCTGTTCGAAGGAACGGCGCTGCCATAGAAAAAGTACGGCAAACAGGATTACCAGCCCACCCGCCGCCAGCGGCAGACCAAACAAAATTTTGTCGCGGTTTTTCATACGGTAGATTCCTGTTCACTCTTACGCAATGGCATTATTCTTTTATCGGTCGGATCGGCCGGATCGGTCCGATCAACCGGAGAATCGTCTGCCCAGATTAAAGGTTCTCGTGCAGGCTCATCCGTCAGAGCAATAACCTTTAAATTTTTTTCGTATCTTTTCGTGTTTTTTCGTTGTAAAAAATGCAGATCACTGCGCGTCGGACTTATAGCGGTATCCGATGCCTCGCACGGTATCGATGTTGGCTGCCCAGTCGCCGAGTTTGCGGCGCAAGTTGAGGATTTGCACATCAATGGCCCGTTCGGTGACCGGATATCCATCTCCTTTGACTTTACTGATAATCTGATTGCGGGTATAGACCCTCCCTGGATGCGATACCAGCAGCTGTAGAATGGCAAATTCGCTGAACGTCAAATCCATCACTTTGCCATGCAGCCTGACCTCATGCTGGTCATCGCGGATCAGCAGCCCGTCCCGCCGGATTTCATTGCTGTCCTCGACATCGGTAAACTGCCGCAATTGCGCCCGGATGCGGGCGATCAGAATTTTCCGGCTGAAGGGCTTGGTGATGTAGTCAACCGCACCGAGTTCCAGCCCGATGATGATGTCGGTTTCCTCGCTGCGTGCAGTCAGCATGATGACCGGAATTGCCCGGGTTTCCTCCTGGCTCTTCAGCTGCCGGCAGACGCTGAGCCCATCCATGCCCGGCAGCATCAAATCCAGCAGAATCAGATCCGGCAGACGCGATTGCACCAGGCGCAGGCCATCTTCCCCGTTGGCGGCCATGTCAATACTGGAATAGCCCGCGGATTCCAAGGTCAGTTTGAGCAATTCCCGGATCGGTTCCTCATCCTCAATTACCAGAATTTTTTCCGCAGCCATTATTTTGCTCCCCTTCATGCAGGTGCCGAACGATTATACCCTGTTCCATGTAGATGACATCCTCGCTGATATTGGTGGCAATATCGGCTATGCGTTCGAGACACCGCGAAATGGTCAGACAATCGAGATAATATCCCGACTGGTTTGGATGTTGCAGCATCTTCTCACGGACAAAAAGATAAGCATCATGGTGCAACTTGTCAACCTCATCATCAAGAGAAATCACTTCGGCGGCGATGGCGGTGTCGCGATAGGTCAGCGAATCAATCGATTTCTTCAACATCCCGCAAGCCTTGCCCGTCATCTCTTCAAAATCGAGCTTCTCGACCATGTTTTCGCCATAAGATACCATATCAAAGACCCGTTCGGCGATATTAACCGCCAAATCACCGACCCGTTCTATTTCGTTATTGACCTTGAGGATGGTGATTACTTTGCGCAAATCCCCGGCTACCGGCTGATAAAGCGCCAGAATCTTCAGGCATTCCTCCTCGATGCGAATTTCTGCGGCATCTATTTCGTCATCCGAATCGATGACCTTTTGTGCGCTGGGTACATCATGTGACAAGGTAGCTTGTATGGCCTGATTGACCGCCTGCTCGGCTTTGCTGGTAACCTCCAGCAATAGCATGTTCAGATTCTCCAGTTCACTGATAAAATGCACTGTCATACTGCGACTTCCCGGTTCAGCCAAAACGCCCTGTAAGATATTCTTCGGTCTT
>JAAYYW010000317.1 GCA_012515195.1 Leptolinea sp. | reverse complement strand
TTGCATCAGCAGGCGTCAAGGCCGCTGATGGCCGCGGATGGCAGCGGCATGCTGGGAATGGGTTCCGATGTTACGGGTGTAGAACGGGTGAGGGATGATTACCTGGATACGAAATACCGCAGTGAAGCCCAGTATTTGGGAGAATGGGATGTTAAAAATACTCTTCTGGAGGAGATGCAGTCCCTGTATAACGAGCCTTCGAAAAGCGGCTTTAATACCGTTTTGAATGAGTTCTATAATAATCTGCAGAATCTGGCCTCCGATCCGTCAAACCTGTCGGTCAGGGCAGCTGTAAAGGAAAAGGCTATCGCCGTTACAAAATATTTCAACAGCGTAGCCACCCATTTTGAATACCTGCAAAACGACGTGAACAACATCATAAATGCCAAAGTAAATGAAGTGAATTCCCTGGCGGATCAGATCGCCAAGCTGAACCAGCAAATATATAATTACGAGGTTACGGGAAATACCGCAAATGATCTGCGGGATCAAAGGGGCCATCTTGTAGACAAGCTGTCTCAGCTTGTTAATGTTCAAGCTTATGAAACCGTAACCGGGAAGCTCCCGAACGGCAAGGATGATATTCGTTTCAGTGTGACGATCAGCGGCAAGGCTCTTGTGGATCACACGCAGGCAACGCATATTGTAGCGGAGCAGCGCAACAGCAAGCAAAACGCTGAAGATATTGAAAACCTGTATGATTTGAAATGGGCAGACGGAAACCAACTGACCATTAAAGCCGGAGAACTGAAGGGATACCTGGATGTTCGGGACGGGAACGACGGGCTGAATGGAAGCGCCGATTACAGGGGTATTCCCTATTACCAGAGGAAGATGAACGAATTTGTCCGTGTTCTTGCACGAACCCTCAATGAAGGGGTTGTTGATACCGACGGAGACGGTGCTTTGGACAAGGTAAACGGCCATGTGGACGGATATACCCTGGATTCACAGGCAGGTGACCCTGCCGCGGGTATTCGGTTTTTCACCAGAATGGATGAGTATGGGAAACCCATCAGCAGTGCTGCTTTTGCAGCAGCTGCGGGAACCGTAACCGATGATCCGCTGACAACCGGCATAAATGAGTACCTTGACGCTATATACAGCCAAATCACAGCGAAGAACTTCTCCATCAGCAGTGAGATTGATGACGACCCCAGTAATAATATCGCAACATCAGACAGCCCGGGAGAAGTTGGAAATATTGAGAACCTGCGTTCAATCATCAGCCTGCGCCATAATACCTATATGTTTATGGAGGGAAGCCCGGAGGATTTTGTGAAGACAATTGTCTCCACGTTAGGGGTTGACGGGCAGCAGGCCAAAGCCCACCTGGACAACCAAAGCATCATGACCAAACAGATCGATAACAGAAGGAAGTCTATTTCGGGGGTGTCCATCGATGAAGAGATGGGAAACCTGGTGCGTTATCAGCACGCTTACAACGCCGCGGCAAAAATGATTCAAACCTATGCGGAGCTGCTGGATGTGCTTGTGAACAGGCTGGGTATATAAATGGTAATAGTTTATCCATGTCAATAGACTGAAACCAGCGACCTGTATGAATGGAGTGATAAATATGCGAATTACAAACAATATGCTGATCAACAATATGCTTTCAAACCTGAATACAAATTTGACGCGAATGAATTTATACCAGAATCAACTGGCTACAGGCAAAAAGATCAGCCTTCCGTCAGATGATCCTATTGTTGCCTCCCGTGCGTTGAAGCTTCGTACCGACGTTGCCGAGATCGAGCAGTACAAGCGGAATGTGAATGATGCCACGTCCTGGATGGAAATCACCGAAACAACTCTGGCGCAGATGGGTGAGGTGATGAAAAGGGTTAAGGAATTGGCGGTGGAGGGAAGCAACGGCACCCAAACCCCGGAGGAACTGGATAAAATCAATCAGGAGGTTAAACAGTTAAAAACCCAGATGACCCATCTGGCCAATACAACCTATTCAGGCCGCTACATTTTTTCGGGCTATAAGACAGATAAGCCACTAATGGATGAAAACGGTGTTTTCCAGATCGACATTGCAGACAACGAGCAAATCCATTATGAGATTGGAATCGGAGACGATATCAATATTAATGTCACGGGTGCTGATCTGTTTAATAATGGTACCGATGCCGCAGCGAACGACACCAGCAGCCTTATCAGTACCTTTGACGCACTGATATCCGCTCTGGATTCGGGGGATAACACTGCCGTCGGGAATATGCTTACACAGATTGATGCAGAGTATGATAATATTCTTCGAGTCCGCTCGGGCGTCGGTGCCAGGATGAACCGTCTGGAGCTTACGTCCAACAGGCTGGATGATGACAACATCAACTTTACGAAATTAATGAGCCAGAATGAGGACGTGGATATTGCCGAAGCCATTATGAACCTGATAAACGAGGAAAACGTATACCGCGCGTCCCTGTCCGCCGGTGCCAAGGTTATTCAGCCAAGCCTGATAGATTTCCTCAGATAAGTGTGGGGTGAACCATGCAGCTTTCAATTTCAACAAAGCCCGGGTTGATTGGTATTCAAACCACACCGGGACAATGGAATATGGAAAGCAGGCCGGCCAGGCTGGAAGTGCACCAGGAACATGCGGCGGTTATCATTGAAACTCAAAAGCCTGTGCTTGAAATCAGCCAATATCAGGCCAGAGCTCAACTGGGTTATAAGAGCACAGGGGATGTAGTCCTGGAACTGTCGCAGCTGGGAAAGCAAAAAGCGATGGAATATATCGCAAACAAAGTTGAAGAAGGCAATCGGCTGAAGGCTATTGAAAAAGGCGGTAATGCCATTCGGGAGATTGCGATTGATAAAGCCTGGCCTGAAAAGCAGAGGCAGGGCGGGTATACACCCATTGTCGGCCCGGAGTTTCACGCAACACCGGGTGATGTTATGGTAACAACGCCTCAGGTAGAAAACCCGGTTCATATCGGTTATGAAGCAGATTATGTACCAGGTGAATTAAACATTCAATATACTGCTGCAAAAGTGGAAGTCTATATGCGTCAATATCCGGAAGTCAATATTGATGTATCAGTATAGATCTTAAAGGATTGAAACAACAGAGAAATTGGAGGGTAATTCTATGCAACTTCAAACAAGACACTTTGGAGAGATCATTGTGAATGAAAATGATATCCTGCATTTTCCAGCCGGATTGCCCGGTTTTGAGAATGTGAAGAAATACACCCTGCTTGGAAGGCAGGAGACGGATGCGCTGTTTTTCTGGCTCCAAAGCATTGATGACCCCAATCTTGCTTTTGTCGTGACCGATCCGTTTTCCATCAATCCGGAGTATTTTGAGGATGTGGATGATGCGGAAACGGAAGAACTTCAAACCAAGGATGCTGAAGATGTGTTGACGCTGGCCATCGTGACCGTGCCTGAAAATGTTAAGAATGCAACCGCGAACCTGAAGGCTCCTGTTTTAATCAACCTGCAGAATAACAAGGGCAAACAAATTATCATGAAAAATGAGACATTTCCAGTGAAATATTATATAATGAACGGGTAAGTGTGATTTGTAACCTATCCGCAGGAGGATACCAATATGCTGGTTTTGTCCAGAAAAAAGGGCCAATCCATTATGATTGGCCACGATATAGAAATATCCATCATTGACGTCCAGGGGGAGCAAATCCGTCTGGGAATCAATGCGCCAAGGTCTGTCACCATTCACCGCAAGGAAGTGTTTGAAGAGATCATTCAGGAAAACAAGCAGGCAGCCTCCACAGCCATCAGCCCTGATATTATCAGGACTATGAGGATTGAGAAAAAGGAAGATGAATCTTAAGGGGGAAAGAACCGCTTTTTCCGGACACATAAAAATTTCGGAAATTTTTTTGAGAAAAGTATTAAGGTTTTCATTTTTATTACGATATAAATAGTGAGACAAGAAAAGAACCTCTGGTCGACCAGGTTTCTTGATTGTCTTAAACTATCGAATCAACGATTGCTCGGCATGGACGCCGGGCCCAATAACAAGGAGGTTTTATTATGAGAATTAATCACAACATCGCA
>JAAYYW010000316.1 GCA_012515195.1 Leptolinea sp. | reverse complement strand
TTTACATTGGACAGATTATCTGCCACGACATCCAGGTACTGTTGGTTTAAGTACATGGAATTGATTGCTGTGAACATAGAACGTATCATTTTACCCTCCGAGAATTCTTGCACAGGCTTCCTCCAAGAGGGCCGGCCTGTGAAAACCTTTGTTTATTGATTGTCGACCGATTTCGCTGAACCTTCGGTCTTGTCGGCAAACACAACACTGTCAATCTGGGTGAAAACACCCTGACCGCGTTGTTTTGCATCCATGGTGGTCACAACCACCCGATCCTTGACATTCACGATAAACGCAAGATCATCCATCAGGATAAGAGATTCCTTACCGCCGCGAGCTTTGGCTTTTTCTACCGCTTCGTTCAATCGTTGAATGCCGTCTTCAGGAAGACTGATCGCCCGATCGTCCAATCTCTTTTGGGCATGGTTGGAAAACTTGAGGCCTTCCACCTGCGCCAATGTATCGGCAAAACTGCTGCCCGATGACGCGCGATTGGCAACCTGGCTTCCAGATTGGGTAGTCTGTGGTTGAACTGCATTAACCCTAATCGGATCCGTCATCCAATCCTCCTACTCTTCCTCAACTCCCACGCTGATCAGGCTTTCAAGAGCAACGTTATCATCACCAACTTTCACATAAACCGATGAATTGCTCATATATACGCCCGAGACAGTGCCGCTTATTGCTTCACTATCTTTGTTCAGGTAGGTGACATTTTTATCGATCAATGAGGTTGCGGAGACAAACTGATTGGTCTGTGTCATGGCAGTCAACGCTTTGCTGATCTTCTGCAATTCAGTCAGACTGTTCATCTGAACCATTTGATTGACCATTTCAGTATCATTCATTGGCTCCAATGGATTCTGGTTAGTCAACTGAGCCAGCAGGAGTCCCATGAACTGTTCGTTCATATCATTCGATGAAGATTTAGACGTCGAGCTGGTTGTTGATCCTGTTCCACTGGAAGAGTCTACATACGTTCTGTAATTTTCTGTTGATATCATTTTGTTCTCCTACACCCGATAATCCAGACTGGAAGAGGAAACAGTCACTGCTTGAACAGCGGTTGTTTCAACGTCCTGCTGAAAATCCGGGATGGATACCCGCGGCACATCATTCGATTGGGGCTGCAACGGGTTTGAAAACTGTCCCTGTGCTCCCTGGCTATTGACCGACATACCACTGATCGACACACCGGCATTTGCCAGTTGACGCTGCAGCTGATCCAGATGGTTTTCCAGTAATTTCGCTGTGGCGGGTACCTCAGCAGTCATTACGACTTTCAAACCATCGCTATTTGAGACCAACTTCAGATCGATCTTTCCCAGGTTTTCAGGGTGGATCTGGATGCGCATGGTTTGGCCCTGTTCTCTTACGAGTTGGGTCATCTCTGCGCTGACTTTCTGTATGATCGGCAGCGGCTGCTGCTGGACAAGGTTCTCAGCGCGGGTCGAAGCCGTGGCATACAATCCAGTGTTCACCCGTGATGGCTCCAGTTCAACCAGGTCTTCCGGTTGAGCCGTAAGATCCACCACTTTTATAGCGGGTTCCTGCGTATCCAGTACTTTTGCTCCAGGTGCTTCAACAACCGGTGTTGTTTGGACTGTTGCCCCAGGACGGGCTTCAGGTGTTGCAGCCTGTTTTTCTAGGTTTTGCGAAGCTGTGTCCACAAGCGATTGAAAATCTTTCGTTTCCACTTTTGGTTGTTGAATAGCCTGCTTCAGCTCGTCCGGCAACGGCTGGGGTTCTGTATCAGGAAGCTGAATGACGGCCGATTGTTGTTCCTGCAAGACAGGGACTGCCACACCCTGAACGGGTGCTTCAACCGTCTCACCTGACACAACAGTCGCGTTTACCTGTTGAACAGGTGCCGCAACAGCCGCAATCTGGGCTGCCACGGCGGAAGCAATGACTTCCTGCATGGTCTCATCCACAGATTCGGTCTGCTGGTTCTGTTCAGTTGGCGACTTGTCAGGCTTTGCCGCTTCCGTTGGTTTTTCGTTGACCTTGTTCTCAGCCGCGGTTTTCGTTTCACGCGATGATTGATCTACCGTTCTTTCCTGGTCGATCGCGCGTTCATCTGATGATTTCTCACTCACAGATGACTTGGTCCGCGTATTGTAGTCCGACCTTGTCGGGCGGTCGGATGTTTTTACCGCATCCAGGAACTGGTCAAACGAATTCTCCGCATTCCCCGTAGAAATCCTGGGGATGGCGGCTGGTTCTGGCGCTGCACGCGCCAACGATTGCACATCTGCACATATCATAGGCTCACCTCACTAAATTCTTAAGTAAATTGAGTTTTTTCGAAACGGCCGTGGAGAGTGCGCTGTACCGGATGCCGGTCTCGGTCATTTCCACTAACTCCTGGTCGATATCGACATTATTTCCATCCGCCCGTTCTGTACCCCCAGAGCGGAGCTTGGCCTGAAATGGGCCGGACGCGTCGTTTTTCGAAAGCTGATGGTTCTCATGTGTCAATGCCATCGACATATTCGGTGTTGAGCTCAACGATTTTTGTAATGCAGCTTCGAAATTCAATTCAAGCGCGTGATAACCCGGCGTATCCACGTTAGCCACGTTCTGGCTGATCACATTACGCCGGGACGACAGACCATCCATAGCCTTGCTGGCTATGTTCATGGCAGAATCACCGAAAATTGGATCAGTCATAAGGACACTTCCTTTCTATCCCTTACCATAGGTGGACAAAACCCGCTTCACATACGTCTGGGTTTCCTGGTACGGGGGAACACCACCATATTGTTGAACTGCTCCCGGGCCAGCGTTGTAAGCCGCCAGGGTATTTGTCAAATTTCCACTAAATTGGTTCAACAGTTCACGTAGTAATTTCACTCCGCCTTCAATGTTCTGGGCCGGATCCATTGGATCCTCAACGCCTAAATTAGCGGCTGTGGCAGGCATGAGCTGCATCAAACCCATCGCGCCGGCGGAGGAAATAGCCTGCGCATCATAAGCAGACTCATTCTGGATAACCGCTTTTACCAGGTCAGCATCTACACCATATTTCTGACTGGCCC
>JAAYYW010000315.1 GCA_012515195.1 Leptolinea sp. | reverse complement strand
CTCACATACCGCCTCCGGAAAATTCAGCGCCTGTGATCAGGCTGTTCAATTTTGGGCACATTTTTTGGACGTTGTTAATAGGACTTTTCAAAAGAACGAAAAGGTTTTTGATCAATTATCTCCGTCAATTAGACGATTTGAATCTACATCTAATGGATTCGAAGATCAGGCTGTTTTGCGAATAAATATCCGCTTACCACAACAGATAGATTTGTCTTATTTGAAAAATCTGTTGGATCAGACATCTACACAAACCGGTTTCATACCTGAAATTACCGATGTCGATTACTTGCCTGCCTATTTATCCGGAAAAAACAATTTTCTTGTTCGTTCATTTCTGTTTGGCATTCGCCAAATGGGTGGGACTCCAGGTTTTAAACTGAAATCAGGTACTGCCGATATGAATCTCGTCGGACCTGCATGGAATTGTCCGATTGTGGCATACGGTCCTGGTGATTCCAATCTGGACCATACAGCGAACGAACACATTCAGATCGTCGAATTCTTGAAAGGCATTGATGTTTTGAAAGCCACATTACAAAAGATTCAGGATTCACCAATAGATCGGGAGGTAATGACACAAATAGCAAAAGATAGCGATTTAGATAATTCCAAGAAGCTCGCTAAGGATAAGAAGCCGGACAAAGTCTGGTAATTCGCGATTTTCCCAGTGAGGGTTAGACAGAAGCGGATTTTCCAGACAATGGAAAATCCGCCCTTTTTTTTGAAAATAAAACTAAGAATAAGGAGAAAGAGATGAGCCTAGAAAAATTTTCCATCATAGATTCAACTTTGCGGGAAGGAGAACAATTTGTAAATGCGTTTTTTACCACAGAGCAGAAAATCAGGATTGCTTCACTGTTGGATGCCTTCGGTGTGGAATATATAGAACTTACCACCCCGTGTGCATCACCACAAAGTCAGCGTGATTGTGCTGCAATAGCCAAATTGGGGTTGAAAACTAAAACACTGACGCATACGCGATGCAACCTGGAAGATGTAAAACTTGCTGTTGATACTGGAGTGAATGGTGTTGATGTAGTAATCGGTACATCATCCAAATTGCGCGACTTTTCACATGGAAAAAGCATCAACGAGATCATCGACCTGGCGCAAACCGTATTCGACTATTTGAAAAAACAAAATGTTGAAATGCGGTTCAGTACGGAAGACACACTTCGAAGTAATCCAGAAGATCTTTTCCAGGTTTATGAGGCAGTAGACAAAATTGGGGTTCACCGTGTTGGTATTGCAGACACAGTCGGTATTGGTAATCCACGTCAGATATATGATCTGGTCTCCGAGCTACGCAAACGGGTAAAAGCTGACATTGAATTTCATGGTCATAACGATACCGGATGTGCAATTGCAAATGGTTTTGCTGCTTTGGAAGCTGGCGCGACACATATTGATACCACTGTTCTGGGAATAGGTGAACGGAATGGAATTACATCGTTGGGTGGACTGGTTGCTCGAATCTATTCCATCAATCCTGAGTTCGTTAAAAAATACCAATTGCCCCTTCTTATGCATCTGGATCAAGTTGTTGCCAGCCTTGTAAATGTTGATATCCCCTTTAATAACTACATCACCGGGTTTTCTGCTTTTACCCACAAAGCTGGAATTCACACAAAAGCCGTTTTGAACAACCCTTCGACATACGAAGTCCTTAAACCGGAAGATTTTGGTCTCACCCGCTATATTCATATTGCCCATCGTCTGACTGGATGGAATGCGATTCGCTACAGAGCTGATCAGCTCGGATTGGAATTAACAGATTCTGAAGTACGCGCCATTACTGAAGAGGTTAAAGCCCTGGCTGACCTGCATCCATTAACTCTGGATGAAGTTGACAGCATGTTGCACGCTATGCGCAATAAGCCAGATAAAACTGAAAATGTGGAATCCGAACCGGAAGAAGCAAGCTCAGAACCCGCTGTTGTCTGAAAAGAAATTAATGAAATGAAGGAAATAATTATGGGACAGACATTATCAGAGCAAATCTTATCGCAAAAAGCAGGTCATACAGTCCATGCCGGTGAATTTGTTGTTATTGAACCGGATGCCGTGATGAGTCATGATTCGCTTACCCCTTCGATTATCAAGATATTAATAGAAGAATTGGGAATGGGTATTAAACACCCTGATCGTTTG
>JAAYYW010000314.1 GCA_012515195.1 Leptolinea sp. | reverse complement strand
TTATACCTCCATTCAGAAAGGACAGATACCCAGGTCAATGGTGCTGTCGATGCTGAGGGTATTGTTCATTTGAAACCCGCTTGTCTACATGTTTATCTCAATTTCACCGTGATATTGGTCGTACAAATACTATTGCTTGCATGTGCATCGAGTGCTATGTAAAATGCCTCGGGGGAAAGTATCTGCAATTGAGGCGTTTCGGAAACAGATGCGACGAGATTGTTAGTCTCCGAATCAGGAGCTTTTTCTTAAATTCTTGAACTATATATCCCCAGTAAGTCTATGAAAGTTATAGAGGTTTTCGTTATAAAGTCATATAATCAACTCGTTTTTCCTCCAAGGTCCGATTTGATATACGAACCGAATAAACAGAAAAGTACACATTCCGGTGATGGCCGGATGTGTACTCATAATAAATTTACTTAGTCAGATATTATCATACATGGCAACCGGCTGTCAAATTAAGTCAATGAAGCTTAACGTAGACCCTTGGCTTTGCGTCCCAACTTTTCAGCTGGTTTGCTATAAGCGTGCTTTATTCATAACTAAAATATTCAGTTTTCAATTCCAAGATGAGCTGTTTAACTCAAGATTATTCTATATTGTCTGCCCCTTAGTATATTATTATTTAGTAATTCTAGCCATAGTTTACCATAATCCCACATAATGTCAACACATTTCCGATAATATTCCATATTATATTAATATACGGGATATTTTATCTGAATTTTGAACAGTAGTCCGTATTTTTGGATTTAATCTTACTATATGACAACGAATTCTTATGGTTACCTCATGTTTATTAATTTCTCCCACTAATATTCGGTGCTAAAACAACAGTGCTATTACGTTTTGAAGGGAGGTCTGAGAAATGCCCAGGCCGCGCGAACCAATAGACCTTCTTCTTGCGAAGGGTAATAAACACCTTACACGGGACGAAATTGAAAACAGGCGTTCATCGGAGTTCAGTGCCCCGGTTGGAGACGTCTCATCGCCGGACTATCTCCCGGACAAACTCAAAGCAGAGTTTGAAGAGCTGGCAGAGAAGCTTGTAAAAATAAACATCATGACCGAGTTGGATGTCGACCTTCTTGCCCGGTATCTCCTTTCAAAGCAGGCTTACCTGGCTTTAACGAACAGGTACATGAAGGCGCTGTCAACTGGGAGCGGGGGTCAAGTTGAAAAGTTGTCCACGATGCAGGATAAAGCGTTCAAGCAGTGCCAGTCGGCTGCACGGGAATTGGGGCTGACAATCTCGAGCCGGTGCAAACTTGTAATTCCGAAGAAGGAGGAACCGCCCGCTTCAAAGTGGGACAGATTTAAGTGCGGGTGATTGAGTGGACAGGGTAACCAAATTTGCCGAAAGTGTTGTAAACGGAACAGTAGATCGCATTGTCGGCAAAACAGAAATCCTTTGCTGCAGACGCCACCTCAGGGATCTTGAATGCGCCGGCACCCCCGAGTTCCCATATATCCTCGATGAGAAAAAGGTCAATCATATATATAATTGAATTTGCGGAGACGCTGACACTGGCCGAGGGTGATGACCCCCGGCCGTTGCTTTTGTACGGATTCCAAGACTATATTTTTGGCTCCTGGAACAGTTGGGTGCATAAGGATACCGGGCGCCGGCGGTTTCGCACCTCATACATGAGGGTAGCCCGTCAGAACGGCAAGAGCATCGGCAACGCTGTCCCGGCACTCTACTATGGGAACTTCGCCGGGTATCAGTACCCTCAGATCTACACGACCGCTACGAAGGAGCTGCAGGCCCGCATAGTCCTGAAAGAATGCATCAAGTTCATCAACGCGGACAAAGAGCTCTCCGGAACAAAAACAAGGCAGGGGCTATTTACGATCAAGGAGTACGCCTCCAAGATCGAATGTAACCTGACGCATGGTGAGATCCGGGCGCTCGGCCGCGACACCGAAAGCATTGATGGCTTCCGACCGTACTTTGGATCCGTTGACGAGTACCACAAGCATAAGACGAATCAGATGTACAAGCTCCTGGTCGACGGTGACAAGAAGATGGAAGAGTGCCTCGTGTCGGTGATCACCACA
>JAAYYW010000030.1 GCA_012515195.1 Leptolinea sp. | reverse complement strand
GTTTTTCCAGAGTCTCTCCGGTGGAATGCATGATTCGCAGCCATTCTTCACCCTCCACGAGCCCGATCGAACTACCACGCGCGCTGGTCAACCGCCTTGCTTCCGTGCAGACAATCTCCAATACTTCGTCCAATTCCAATTTTTGCAATAAAGCCAGCGTAACCTGATGGATGGATTGGGTTTCAATAAGCCGGTCTCGGGTAGCCTGATACAACTGGGCATTCTCCAATGCCAGGGCAATTGAACCGGATACCGCTTCTGCCAGAGATAGCTGGTTCATGGAGAACGGATCATACCGGCCTTTTCGAATGGCAATCACCAAACCAGTGATCCGGTTGTTGCCCATCACAGGGACCGCCAATGCGGCATCAGCCTTTAATTGCGTGAGAATTGAAGGAGATATGCGATGATCGCTACTTACACTGCCGGAAGAAACAGATCGCAAATTCGTCAATATAAAATCAACCAATAGGTCGGTTGACGAATCCAGACTTGTGGAAAAGACCGCTTTACGTTCCTCATCGTTTATAACCCCGCTAGCTACCAGGGGGACACACAAGCCATCATCCGTTACCCAGTAGATCAGGCTGGCATCGGCATCCAAAGATATGGTAAGTTCCCAGGCCACCCTATTCAGAGCGCGACGGAGGTCGCCTGAATAGTGGGTAGGCAGTGCAAAATCTGGCAAATCAGTAAAGGTCATACGTATAATAAAATTGTATCAATCAATTTTCGACTTATATCGATTGTCAAGTAAAAAGTAAGTAAAGAATTTGTATTTTTTGCACTTTTTTTGTTAGCATATTATGTGCATTATCTGTTTGTTTGATTTTGTACAAGTTTTAATCTCCGCGTTATGGATTGTTTATAGATAGCGGGTTATAGTTAAATCAACCTCGTTACCAGTGGGAACCTCATTTGAATTATCTTATCACGCCACATGGCCTTATTTTGTTTATCACAGCGGCGCTCAGTTCAATAGTCAGCGTTGTTGCATGGCAGCGCCAGTATCGCCATTCCGGAAAAATGCTGACATTGTTTATGCTTTCCATCGCCGTGTGGGCGCTGGGGTCGGGAGTGGAAGTAGGTGTTACCGCATTTACAACTAAAATTTTGTGGTCCAAAATCACCTACTTTGGATTCGTTTTTGCCGCTCCCCTTTGTTTTTTATTTATCTTTTCTTACACCAATAATTGGAAATGGATAAAGACACCATATCTTATCGTTATTGCCCTGATGTCTTTAATCACATTGTTGCTTGCCTGGACGAATGAATATCATGGGTTGATTTGGAGCGCGTTCATTCCAGGAGACAGGCAACTGAATATCCTTATCTATGAACACGGAGTCTGGTTCTGGGTGTTTGAACTCTTTCAGCTAGTCCTGTATGTAATCAGTTTGACCATCCTCTTGAAAGATCTACGTGTTCAGAAATCACCCTATAGAGAACAGACATTAACCATAATAATCGCCACCTTGATGCCGGCTGTAGCAGGAGTACTTTACAGTCTAAACATTTCACCCATCCCCGGGTTGGATTGGATGCCTATTTTTACTTTTTTTACCGGTTTTCTTTTTACCTGGAGCCTGTATCATCATCACTTATTGGACTTGGTCCCGGTTGCACGGGATGTTCTAGTTGATCAGATGCTGGATGGGATGATATTGCTGGACGACCAACACCGAATTATTGACATCAATCCGAGTGCGCGAAATATGATCAGGAACGGGGAAAAAATAAAGATTGGCGATACACTATCAGACACCATGCCTGATTTCTACGCATCACTAACCAGGGGCGATGGCCGCTCTAGTACCCAGATTTTATCCTTCAAAGAAACTACTACGAACAATCGCTTTGTCGATGTCCGGTTTACCCTTATCCAGAGGGAAAAGAATTCGATCAATTGCAGTCTTCTAATTCTTCGAGACATTACCAAGCGGAAAAACATTGAGGATTCATTAAACCAGGCCAACCGGGAACTTGAAATTAGGCTCGAAGAGATCCAAAATCTACAGGCAAAACTGCGGGAGGAAAGCATCCGCGATCCATTGACAAACCTCTACAACCGCCGCTATCTGGAAGATTCCTTGCGGCGTGAATTTGCCCATGCACACCGGGAAAAATTTCCTGTCAGTATCATCATGATTGATATTGACCATTTTAAACGGGTAAATGACACCCATGGGCACACCGTGGGCGATAGAGTGTTGCAAGAATTATCCAATCTGCTTGTTGCCAGTTTTCGCACAGAAGATATTGTCTGCCGGTATGGAGGCGAGGAATTTATCGTGGTGATGCCGGGAGCCAGTGCCAGAATTGCTTTTCAAAGAACCGAAGATTTTAGAAAAGCTCTCGAAGAAAAAACCATGTCAATTAGCAAGAAACAGATAAATATCACCATTTCCGCGGGAGTCGCGGTTTATCCTTCGGACGGGGAAACGGTGGATTTGGTAATTTCTGAAGCTGATAAATCACTTTATCAGGCAAAAGCGTCTGGCAGGAACCGGGTTATTGCAGGTCAGCTGGTCAATTGATACAATAGGAACCGGACACACAGTTTTTTCTCTGGAGGGCGGAGATGAAATTTGGTTTTGTTTTGCCCTTTGGTGATGCCCGGTTCGCTGCGCAGTGCGCTCACCAGGCAGAAATTTCCGGGTGGGATGGTTTTTTTGCATGGGAACCGGTCTGGGGGACTGATCCATGGGTTTGCCTGACGGCAGCAGCTATGAAAACGAAACGAATACGGTTGGGGACCATGCTTTCCCCCCTTCCGGTATTATCCCCTTGGAAACTGGCCGGAGAAGCCGCTACACTGGACAATCTATCCGGTGGACGGGTCATCTTATCAGTAGGTTTGGGAGCTATCGATACAGGTTTTATGAATTTTGGTCTACCCACTGACCGGAAAATCCGGGCAGAACGCCTGGACGAAGGATTGGAAATCGTTACCGGCCTCTGGAAGGGACAGCCATTCCAATTTGAAGGTAAGCATTTCCATATAAAACCGACCGAAATGAACTTTCCACTTCCACCCGCCCAGCATCCACGTATCCCTATATGGGTAGTAGGTGCCTGGCCTAAAATGAAATCAATGAAACGCGCTCTTCAATACGATGGGATACTTCCTAACTTTATGGATGAAACTGGCAAGCTACTAATGGGCCATCCAGATTTGTCTGTTCTTGAAGAAATGGTGGATTTTGTAAAGCAAAACCAGGCAACCGATCATCCTTATGAAATCATCATGGAGGGAGAAACAGACCCTGACCAGCCGGAATCCATGAACACAGTAAAATCTTTTTCCCGAATGGGGATCACCTGGTGGATCGAAGCCCAATGGACCCAGGAAAGCAACCAGGCATTGTTAGACAGATTAAAAGCTGGACCTCCCCGGATATAAAAATCGATTAAACCTCTGAAAGAGCTTTATCAACAGCAGCAACAGAGTGTATAAAGGTTGTGGGAAACATGGGTAGGTGAAAATCAGCCGGGGAGACTATTATTTCAATCTCTGTACAACCCAGAATAATACCGCCCGCTCCGGCCTTCTCCAATTTTCGCATTGTATCCAGATAATCCCCTCGGGATTCATTCCGCACAATCCCCCGGCATAATTCCTCATAAATAACCCGATTAATCATTTCCCGGTCTTCATCTCCCGGGATAATAACTTCAAGCCCGTGCATATCCACTAGCCTGGCCCGATAGAAATCCTCTTCCATTGTGTAACGGGTACCCAGCAGGCCAACCCGGCCAATCCCCTGTTTTTTGATAACCTCTGCCACAGCATCTGCTATGTGCAAAACCGGGATTCCTGATGTTTGTTGAACCTGGTCAGCCACCTTGTGCATGGTATTGGCGCAGATCAAAACGAAATCAGCACCGGCTCTCCCGAGTCTTACGGCTTCTTCCGCCAGCCATTCTCCAGCTTCCTGCCAGCGGCCGGTTTGCTGAAGCTTTTCCATTACATCAAAATCAAGGGAGGACATTACGATTTGCGCCGAATGCAGTCCACCCAAACGCCTGGCAACTTCTTCGTTAATGATCCGGTAATAGTGCGCCGTTGATTGCCATGACATCCCGCCGAGTAATCCAATCGTTTTCATAATCAAATTATACGCTCAGTGTTGTAGACTTCAAAAATCCCGAAAAAATCCGTCTCTATATACCTTACGAGTTGATGTAACGAAATTTGATTTTCTTCGTATATATTTATAAATAGATTTACGAATAGGTTGGAATCATTTTTCCCTTTTGAACGGAAGAATAATGAAATCACACAAGAATGTGGTGTTGGGAAGCGGCCCTCTGGGATTAGCCGTTGTCAAAGATCTATATGAGAGAAATGAGTCTGTCTGCCTCGTAAACCGGTCAGGATACGCACCCGTCCCTGACTCCGTGGAAGTTGTAAGTGCCGATCTATATGATTCTGGACGCGCCTTTGATGTAATTAAAGGATCAGACACCGTTTATATGTGCGCTTCTCCCTCATATTCCGGGTGGGAAGAGAAATACCCTCCACTGGTTCGTTCCGTAATTACCGGAGTTCAGTACGCCAACGCCCGGCTCGTTTTCGCAGATAATGCAAATCTGCATGGAAAAGTCAATGGGACAATTTTCGAAGACACACCGATAAACCCGTTAACACGAAAAAGCCGGATACGAGCCAGAATTGCCGGGGAATTGATATCTGCACACGCTGCCGGCGACCTGGATGTAACCATTGGGAGGGGTTCTGATTTTTTCGGACCAAACGTTAAGAATTCATATCTTGGTGAACGGATTTTTCTTCCCCTATTAAAAGGCAAGACCACTCACCCGATTGGTATTATTGATCATCCGCATACCTTTACGTACATAAATGATTTTGGCAAAGCACTTGTTATTCTGGGTGAACATCCTGAAACTTCCGGACATCTATATCATGTTCCCAACAGTGAAACACAATCAACCCGTACAGTATTGGAAATGGTTTTTGCACTGGCAGGAATGCCAGTAAAGATCAAACCAATGGATGTGTGGATAACAAGGATCAATAGCCTGTTCATTCCAGACATAAACAAGATTATCGAAAGAGCGGGACATTTTGACCATCCTTTTGTTGTGGATGGCACGCTTTTTTCCCGAACGTTTGGACTCTCAGCTACCCTTACCGAATCTGCCCTGCGGTCTACCATCGAATGGTATAGAGACATCCCGGAGTTTGTATAAAGATTATCTGTTTTGTAAAGCCTGAATTAAAATGCCAGCTAGTTCCTCAGGAATCAGATTCTCTTCATACATATTGCGGAAGCCCTGACTGTTATCATTTTCAAGAAGAAAACTTAGTTCTGGAAGTTTTAATGCGAGAGTTTTTTGGATCATCTGCCTGATACCCTTTAGATAAACCGAACATCTCTCGGGGAGCAAGTTTTCATCCGGAATGTGATTCAAGGCAAGAGTTAGAACAGAGAATAGATTTACCAGATTGTTGTTTGTATTTTCTTTTTCGAACAATAAGCGATTGATCGAATTCTCATTATTTACATAGCGGTCTGAAAAATTTTTAAGATATCCCGTGAGCCTGGTCAACAGTAAATCACTCAAAACCGGGTCTATTAATATCATTCGAAGGTCTGATCTCTCAAAACGATAGGATGTCATTGAATCTGAAAGAATTTTTACCGATCCAATCCGGGGACCAGGAACCAATATCTCTATTTCTCCCACAAAGTTGACAGCTCTAACAAAATCAATCAGGCATTCTTCCCCGCTTACTGTGCGGTAAACCCCGACGGAACCTGAACGGATCAGGTAAAAGCTGCCATCAAAGGCTTCCCCCTCTTTGTATATAAAATCATTCTTCTTGAATTCCCGAATAAACTGTCGGAATTCCCCGGCTTCACTCGCTGGTATAAAATCTGGATTAAAGAACATCTTGGTCCCCCTTAGAATTCTTTTTCATCAGTTGGTTGTAAATTTCGACCAACGAATATTTAGAGTTCGTTTCGCTGGTAAGCCCACAGCGCGTTACCGATGACACCCCCGTTATCACCCAGTTCCGCGGGAACGATGGTTATCTTTTCCACGTCCACCATTCGGACACGCTCTTTAATCGTCCGCCTGATCGGGTTTAACAATATATCACCCGCCTGAACACCACCACCACCGATCACGATCCTTTCCGGCGCGATGGTAAGAATAGTATTGGAAATGGCGATTCCCAGGTAAAAACCAACCTGTTCGTATATCTCAATGGCAACCTGGTCGCCCATGCTGGCAGCAGTGCTGACGGTCTTGGCTGTGATCTTGTTCAAGTCATAACCGGCCAATTCGCCGATCTTGGTCGTCCAACCCTGAACAACGGCTTTTAACCCTGCCGCAGCTATTGCCGGTGATGAGGCATATGCTTCCAGACAGCCATGATTACCACATCCACAAAGCGGGCCGTTGAAATCGATCATAGTGTGACCGAGCTCACCAGCCATTCCATCCAGCCCGAGATGAAGCTGGTTATTGATGACCATACCACCGCCAATTCCGGTACCAATGGCTACCACAGCCATCGAACGGACTCCACGGCCGGCGCCAAACTTCCACTCACCGAATGTAATAGCCCTCACATCATTTAGCAGGTACGTGGGCAATCCGGTGTAATCTTTGATCATTTCAGTGACCGGTACATTCTCCCAGTTACCATAAAGATTGGGCAGAAAAACCGTATGTCCTTTTTCGCTATCTATCTTTCCAGGAGCGCCAATTCCAATGCCCCCGATGTCGGTGACCTGAAGGCCGCTGGTCTTTATGACATTCAGGAATAAGTCAGCCATGCGGTGCAAAACCGCATCATGACCTTCGCGACCGATTGTCGGAACGGAGATCAGGTTTGAGACTTCTCCTGTTTCAGTGTCAACAATACCAGCCCTTACGTTTGTTCCCCCAAGATCACCGCCAATGTATTTCGCCATCCATATACCCCAGATCAGAAAAAGTTCTATCGATGTACACCCCAAAAACAGGAATGCAATCGATGTATCGGTATTCTACGTCAAAGTAGACAAATTGGGAACCGCTAGTCTTCTTTCGATTTTTCGACTGACCTGTTTCAAATCTTTTAATAGACATAGATAGGATTAGATATGAAACAAACTTCCAAAAAAAGAAATAGAGGGTATTCTCGGACATCGTCCCCTCAATGGGGATCAAGACCTTCTTATCCAATAAATCGCCTTTCCGGCGATTTCGTGTGCCCTCGGCAGAATTCGAATCTGCAACCTTTTGCTCCGCAAGCAAACGCTCTGTCCAATTGCGCTACGAGGGCATCAATCGCGCGTTCGTTCAACGCGCAGCCTAAATATACCAAGCGTAAGAGGAAACGTCAAGGAATCGGTTCCCCAGGATTAAAAAGACTCTCCCAAATTTAATCTTCTTCCAGCATATGAGACAGGTATTCCGCGTCTTCCATGTCCTGCGAACGCCCGGTTAGACGTTTGCTAAATATGAGGCTTTCTATATCAATGAAGTACACAGGGTTATTGCCTTCCAGGCGTTCAATCCGGTGTGGATACGCTTTGTCAAACTTTACCCCGTCCATCTCCGTGACAAAGATCACCC
>JAAYYW010000313.1 GCA_012515195.1 Leptolinea sp. | reverse complement strand
TTAGGGATTTTCGACTCGAGTACGGTATTGGAGAGGAACCTGGTAAATGGACATTACTTGCTGGTCCATTTGATTCAACTCGTCCAGTCCCTGATCTTTTAGCCACCTGGAATATGTCAGAGTTGACGGGGAATCTAATCACGTTGAGAATTATAATGAATGGGCATAATGAAAATTACTCAGAGAAGCGCATTCACGTTATTTTAGATGTTCCGGCTCCTACACCTATTCCGACAGCAACTCCAACGGTTACGCCTATCCCAACAGAAACGTTAACACCAACGGCGACTATAGTTATCCCGACTGAAGTTATCCCGACTGAAGTTATTCCGACTGAAGAAGTACCAACAGAGACTATACCTGATGTGCCACTGGGTATAACAATTGAGTAGCAATATGAAGCAAAACAATACGAGAAAAACGCCAATTGAAAATCGGCGTTTTTTTTTGCATTTTTTTCAAAACCAGAAAGCCTGTGAGAAGGAGTATAAGCCCAATATAATCAAACAAAATGAACCTGGTGACACTTGACTGAAGAGAGACAGGTCCGCAGGAATTGAGAACATCAATTGATTCACTAACCAATCCAAATAATTGCAAAATCACAGCTTCTAAATAAGACGTCATAAATTTTATTGGATTTTTAAAAGCAATAACATAGGGGACATTCCACATTAAGAACTAGATACCAATACCTTGCGAGGTAAAAACCCCGACCAGTCCTGTTAATTCAAATCCGGACATGTATGATGCTGGATAAAGAAAAAATTGAAGGGAACAAAAGATGTTTATAAGGCGTACTATTCCCACCAATAAACGGGAAAGATGAATTAGAGTCAGTTTTTTTTCAACTTCACATATCTAGACACGATAGAAAAAGCGGGACTCAATTTCAGATGCTGTTTCCATCCGGTTTACTTTGAGATACCGTCCTAGGGTCGGGTATGTTTTGATAAAATGGTCAGCCATCTGGTGGGCGATACGGCGCATGGAGAAATGAGCGTTTGGAGCAGATCGAAGTGAAACAAAATGCAAAAAGCTGCGGAAATTTGTTTGAACAATAACCAGGCGATTAAACGCGTTGGGTAGAATGTAGGACGCAGCATCAGGAGAAATTGAATGAAGTGTATCGTACACTTCATTGACTTTGTCCATTCCTTTTTCATATTTTTCGAGCAATCCGGCTTGTTTTATTTGAAGCGGGATACTATAACCATATCGCGTTGAAAATGGAGCAGGGGTCTGCGTCATCATCCTATGACGCTTTAATTCAAGGTAAGCACCTTCATCCAGAAGAATTTCAAAAGTAAGGTCACCGTATTCCAATTCTCGAATGGGAATATCGTGTTCATCCAAGTTGCCAAGAATATTTTTTATACATTCATCTCTCGTGTTTGGGCTTTGTTTAAGAAGAAAATCTTCTGCTTGCGCATAGGTTAAGCCGGAATAGCGGACAATGGTTGATAGAATAATTTTTTCTTCAAGATCGGGATCTGCACTAATAAGACGTGTGCCGGGTTGTATGTATGCTTCTCTATCAAATTCCACTGATTGGAAATACTCCCTAAAGAAATCTTCTGTTTTGATAAGAGATGGTTGTTCGTTCGCATATTTCAAAAGCGTTGGCAGGCTTTGCTGTGCTATTTGTTTAATTTCTTGACCGAGATCACGAACTTCATTCAGTGGATGCGATAACATTTTTGTTATAGCATGTTCCAGCGCACGGGCATTAATTGTAACGCCAACATTAGCATAAGCAGAAACCGGAAGTAGAAAACGGCAAATATCACCTGCAGCAGTAAGGATAACTCTTTCTTTACGGGCAGGTGTTTCGCCTGGAACCCCTTCATACTCACGGGTCACCGATTGTATTACGACTGGGAGAAATTCATCATACAGATCAAATAACATCCGGCAAGTGTCTATATATAACTTGCGACTGGATGGCTCACAAAACTCATGAGGAATAAGGTAATCATCAGAGTTCCACTTCTGGTAACGGGTAGATTTTTCCGTGTAAGAAGCCAATCGATTAGACTCAAGACATTCCACAGCGAGACGCGAAACATTTTCAACGGCAATGTGTAAAACAGCATGCTCTGCAATGGATGAGTGACCATAACCGACAACCCATTTCTCGTTGAATTGCGCACTGGATTCGCCCGTCAACTCAGACGCGATCTTTTGAAAGGATTCGGGAGAACGGGATGTTTTGGCAAAAGCAACTGCAATTGTTTCAGGAGAATGAACTTGTGGGTCAAGCAGATATACTTCTCTGGAACGTGGCATGGTTCATAACTCCCTGGCAGCTAAAATGTCGCGGTTGATCTGGATAACCAGATCTTGAAACGAAGCATATTTCGTTTCCCCACGCAGCCGGTGTGTAAATTGTACTTTAACTTCTTCCCCATAGATGTCGCCAGAAAAATTAAGGAGATGAATTTCTGTGAATATTTCACGCGTATTTTCCGTGAAGGTTGGTCTGTACCCCAAATTTCCAACAGAAAGATAGGTTTTTTCGTTCACTGTTGCAAGACAACGGTATACGCCTGGAGCGGGGAGTAATTGCTGCGGCCAGATAGCAAGATTCGCAGTTGGAAATCCAATTCTTCGACCTCTTCCATCTCCCCTAATGACTTTTCCCTTTATGCTGAAAAACCGTCCAAGGCTTGTTGTGACAGAACCTATATTGCCATCTTCAATCTGACGTCGGATAAGACTTGAAGAAATGATTTCTTTTTCATTTGAAACCGAATCTATACAAAGAACTGAATATCCGGCAGATTTGCCTATATCTGAAAGCACGTCAATTGTTCCAGTTCTATCCTTTCCAAGAACAAATCCACAGCCAACGACAAGTTTGTGTAGACCAATATGCTGAACAAGTTTGGACATGAATTCATCTGCTGACATCATGGAGATAGAGTGATTAAACGGAAGAGTTATCAGATAATCGACACCTAATTGCGAAAATAATTCAGCTTTTTGTTCAGGAGTAGAGATGTAGAAAGGAGTAGTTAATCCTTTTAGAACAACGACTGGATGGGGATGAAATGTCAACACAACCGCGGGACATTTATTTTCAAGAGCGGTTTGTTTAAGAATCGATATTAATGACTGATGTCCCCGATGGACACCATCAAAAGACCCAATAGTAAGGCAGGCCTTTTCAAGGTTTAATTCTTCGATGGAGCTGGCCTGGATCATGATCGTTTAGGAAAAAAATACTTTTTTCGGTTGCCACTCGCCTTTTTCTGTATCGAACTCCATTAAGGCGACCAATTCACCTTGTTCGTTTATTCCACGTGCCCAGGTGGACGGGAGTGCTGGAGATTGGATCCGAATTCCATGACGAACTGCTTCAACCTGGTCGTTGTTAAGTTCCAATGCAGGCCAATCAGAAAGAGCTTCGGCGGCTGGGATGAGATACTGGTACCAGTTGCCTGAATCAAATGATTCTCTAAGTTTTCTAAGAGGAACAGCATCACGTAAGGTGAAACGCCCGCTTTTTGTACGACGTAAACCAACGAGATGAGCACCACAACCTAATTTAGTTCCCAGATCATGTGCAAGCGACCGGACATATGTACCAGAAGAACAATAGACATCTACAACTGCTTCCGGGGGCGCCCATTCTAAAAGGTCAAGGTTATAAACATGAATTGTTCGCGGGGAGAGATCAAAACTCTCACCATCACGAGCCATGTCGTATGCTTTTCTACCTTTTACTTTTATGGCCGAATAAGGCGGTGGTACTTGTTCTATCTCTCCAATGAAAGATTTTAATTCACTCTCAAATTGTTCTTCGGTAATATTTACAGGAGAAGAACCACCCGTGATGCGGCCTTCAGCATCATAGGTATCTGTCGATTGACCCAGACGGATCACAGCCTGATACCTTTTATCAGATGCAGATACGTATTCGCTCAAGCGGACTGCAGGACCCAGTAAAACAACCAGTACACCAGAAGCACGTGGATCTAATGTTCCTGTATGTCCAGCACGCCGAATATTGGTACCTTTACGAATAATCTGAACGACATCATGCGAGGTTAGACCAACAGGTTTGTCGACTACCAGAACACCTGAGATAGCGTTATTAACATTGAAGGATTCCTCATACATATTTACTTGAGTTCTCCAATTTTGCTTTTCAAATTCCTCACCTTTTCATTCCTAGTATTATTATCGATATTTTTTATGAATTGGATAGTGGCAGGTATGACTTTATCCTTAACATCCACCAGGGAGCCTTGAATTTCAGCGCCAGAAGCGGCAGGATGCCCCCCACCACCAAATGATAAAGCCAATGGCGAAATATCAATTCCTGGAATTGCCCGCCAACTTACCTTTACTTTATCATAACTCTGTTCCACAAACATAATGGCAACAGAGGATCCTTCTATTGAGCTCAACATGTTAATTAAGTCTGCATCGTCGTTACCAGTATAAGATACAGACTTTCGATCTTGTTGCGTGAGACTGGTGTAGATGATACCATCTTTTTTTGTCAATTTATCCAGTCCGATTCCCCAGTACTTTGCCGCGGGAAATGATCGGCCGACCAACGTTTTATTATAGATTTCTGGTAGATTGATCCCGTAATCCATAAGGTCAGCAGTAAGTCTAAGCGTCGAAGACGATGTATTACTTGTGCGGAATCCGAGAGAATCACCAAGTATTCCCATCAGAAGGGGAGCTGCTACATTCTTATCTATAGATAAACCCCAGTGTGCTAAATGGGTGGCAATAACGGCAGAAGTGGCAACAGTGTCAGGTTCAACAAGATTTATCCGCCCGAAATTCAAGTTTGACAAATGGTGGTCAATATTGATATCAACAATAACACCATCAGGAAGGATATCTCCAAGTCTCTTTGTATCAGAACAGTCAAGCGAAATGAAAAGGTCGAAAGGTTCTTCAACTTTTTTCTTTACTCTGGAAGCACCTTCCAAAAAACGCATACTTACAGCGACCGAGTCCGCAAGAACCATTTGAACGTTCTTGCCAACCGCTTCCAGAGCTGCGCCAAGACCAAGTAACGATCCAACAGCATCATGATCCGGGCGAATATGCGATGTAATAACAATCCGGTCAGATTGAGAAATGGATTCAAAAATTTGCTCGTCGATATGGCTGCTAATCATCTTTTATTGAGTTCTTTTTTTCCGTACGCAACGATGCAAGAAGTGCCTCAATATGATCAGCACGTTCTGGTGTGGGATCCCAGTGAAATCGTAAACGTGGAAAAACACGTAGTTCAATTCGGTCTGAAAGAGACTTTCGAATGAAACCGGAGGCATGTTCCAAACCACTAATGACCTCTTTCGCTCGGCTAGATCCTTCAATGGCTGAAACAAAAATATCGGCATACGCCAATTCACGATCCACTTTCACGTCAGTGATTGAGATACCATCCAAACGTGGATCTGCAATTTCCTTTATGACCATTTCTGATAACTCCTGCCGGATTCGATCAGCGATCCGTTGGAGACGCATACTTGATGGCATAGTGTACGCTCTTTCTTTCTTGTACTATTTAGCCTGACTTTTCAAGGGTGTAGCATTCCAGAATATCGCCTTTAGCAAAGCCCTCAAAATTCCTCAAAGAAATTCCACAGTCAAATCCTTGACGGACTTCCTTGACATCATCTTTCTCATGTTTCAATGAAGAGATATCACCTTCAAAAACCTTTTCTCCGTTACGAAGAACACGTATCTTACCGTTTCTCTTGATTTCATTTGAGGTCACCCGGCAACCTGCTATGTTACCCAATTTAGTTATTTTGAAAACAGCCAGCACTTCAGCTTTTCCAATTTGAATCTCTTTAAATTCGGGTTCAAGCATTCCCTTTAAAGCTTTTTCTATGTCTTCTATTAGTCTATAAATGATCTGATAAAGACGGATGGAAACTCCTTCCGTATCAGCGAGGCGTTTTGCAGCAGTGTCCGCCTGTACATTGAAACCCAGTATGATCGCCTTGGAAGCGACTGCCAGGTTAACATCATTTTCGCCAATATCCCCAGTTTCTGAATAGAGAACATTGATGTTGACATCACCTTTTTCAATTTCATTTAACGCAGTGGTTATAGGTTCCAGAGAACCCTGTACATCAGCCTTAACAATTAGCCGGAGTTCTTTTGTTTCCCCTGCCTGAATGCGATTGAAGAGAGATTCCAATGATGCTTTAGGCGCACTGGTAGAATTTTGCTGTTGCAAAGCTTTTCTTTCATTAACAATTACCCGAGCTTCTTTTTCACTGGAATAAACCTGGAACAATTCACCGGCTTCTGGTACATCCGAAAGGCCCATTACCTGAACGGGGGAGGAAGGACCGGCTTTACGAATTTTCTTGCCGCGAAAATCAAACATTGCCCTAATCTTACCAAGTGCTTTCCCGGCAAGAACTACATCTCCTACTTCGAGGCTTCCATTTTGGATCAGTAAAGTTGCCATTACACCTTTACCATGATCTAGTTCAGCTTCAATGATTGTCCCAATAACTCTATCACTGGCAGGGTTCGCCTTGATATCCATTGATTCTGAAACAAGAAGAATGGCCTCCAATAGGTCGTCAACACCCATTTTTTGTTTAGCCGAAACGGGAACGACCATAGTGTCCCCATCCCATTCATCTGGCACAAGACCGGCATCAGCCAATTGTTTTTTTACGAAATCAGTATTTGCATCTTGCCGGTCGATTTTGTTCAACGCGACAATAATCGGGACACGTGCCGCTTTCGCGTGGGCTATAGCCTCCCGCGTTTGGGGCATAATACCGTCGTTAGCAGCCACAACGAGAATAACAATATCTGCTCCCTGGGCGCCACGGGCACGCATGGCGGTAAATGCGGCGTGACCGGGGGTGTCGAGGAATGTGATTAATTTATTTTTATGCTCAACCTGATACGCACCGATATGTTGAGTAATTCCACCTGCTTCACCAGCAGCCACTTCGCTATGGCGGATTGCGTCAAGCAGAGTGGTCTTCCCGTGATCAACATGACCTAAAATTGTAACAACAGGGGGACGCGTAACAAGTTTTGAAGGATCTTCGTCAGCAATGATCTGCCGCCATGCAGGAATCTCTCCTGTTTCGACTTCCTTTATCTCTTCTTCGGCTTCAAGTGTAGCCTCAAAACCAAGTTCTGAAGCTACAATAGCTGCTGTGTCAAAATCAACCATCTGGTTGATATTTGCCATTACGCCATTGGCCATAAGGATTTTAATTACCTGTATTGGGCTGGTTGAGGTAGCTAATGCCAAATCTCTTACGGTAACATTGCCAGTCAATTCAATTGTTTTATGCCCATTCTCGCTCATACTGCACCTCCAGTTTTACGCGAGCCTGTTTTTCCTTCCCCCATTAAGTGGAAACCAGGTCCCGAACTTTTTCAAATAATGAAATGACGCGAAAATGGGTGTCAGCGGGAACCTTACATTTTAAACATCCGCTTCGTTTCCAATAACAATAGGTTTCTCCGGTTCGTCTGGCAGGTTTGCCATATAAGCACGAAGCAATTTTCGATCATTCTCGGTCAACTCAATTTTTAACGCTTTGGCAAGTGAGCCTTTAAGCCCTTTTTCCCAGCAATCTTTGTGCTCATGCAGATATGCTCCTCGACCAGAAAGTCTTCCTCCCCGGTCGATAATAATACCCTCATCAGTGCGGACCAGGCGAATAAGAGCTTTCTTTTCAATCACCTGACGGCAACCAACACACGTTCGCTGGGGTATATGCCTTACACGACTTGCTGTTTTTTTTGCCACCTTTCCTTTTTCGATATTACTATTTACTATTCTTCCCAAGTCCAACCACCGCCACGTTTGTGTTTTTTGACAACAGTGGTCATGTCACGATCGGGATCGTATGTAACCTCAACATGTTTCGGCTTCTTTTTCTTGCCGGTTTTTTTAGAAACATCTTCCAGATCTTCTTCTTCAAAGGTGGATGGCTCGATATCTTTTAAGGTTTCTGATTTTAGCGCGAAGAGTTCATCAAAGCTGACTTCTTCTTCA
>JAAYYW010000312.1 GCA_012515195.1 Leptolinea sp. | reverse complement strand
TTTCCCGCTTGGATGCGGCAACAATCTCAAGCGGGAAAGCATATGAGTTTGATGCTGTCATTGGCTGTGTATTAGGCGGTATCAGTATGGCCGGCGGAAAAGGCCGCATTTTTCAAGCCTTGTTTGGTGTGCTGTTCCTGACCGTCTTTTTCAATGGGATGACCCAGTTGAATGTCAACCCATTTTTCCAGGATGTAATCAAAGGCATTGTGTTGGTCTTCGCTATTGCTATAGACAGCCTTCGTAACAGGACAGCCGTCTGAGGAACGCGTTTGAAAGGGGCTATACAATCGGTATGATAGAAACGCCAATACTTGAATTAAAAGGCATTTCAAAGACCTTTCCAGGCGTCAAAGCATTGGATGATGTTTCGCTCTCCATTAAACGGGGTTCAGTACATGCGCTGGTCGGTGAGAATGGCGCCGGTAAATCAACTTTGATTAAGATATTGACCGGCATCTATGTCAAGTATGAAGGAACTGTCCTTCTGGAGGGAGAGGAAATCAGGTTCTCCCACCCCTCGGAGGCGAAAGCCAAGGGCATAAGTGTTGTGCATCAGGAACTAAAGTTGGCTGAGCCGCTGAACGTGGTGGAAAATATTTACATGGGTAATCTGAAGAGAACAAAGAACGGCTTGGTTGATTGGAAGCGGATGGAGGTTGAGGCTCAGGAACTGATTAACAGCCTAGGCGTTGAAATCAATATAAAAGAGACTGTATCAAATCTGACAATCGCAAAGAAACAAATCGTTGAAATATGCAAAAGTATCATGCATAATTGTAAAATCCTTATTATGGATGAGCCTTCCGCGACTTTGACCCACAGGGAGTTGGACGTCCTTTTCGGCATTATTGAGAAACTGAATAGCCAAGGGACTACGATTTTATTTATCTCACACCGCCTAGATGAAGTGTTTCGCTTGGCTGACCGCGTCAGTGTATTACGTGACGGCGTGCACGTTGCTACGGAGAACACCAGTGATATCAACAAGAGTGAACTGGTCAGGCTAATGGTCGGCAGAAATGTTAGTGAGGACTATCCGCGCACCGGCATTATGCCGGGAAAGGTCATCTTTGAAGCCAAAAATATCACCAGGGGGCGCATTCTGAAAGACATCAGCTTTCAGTTGCGAGAAGGAGAGATACTTGGGATTGCTGGTCTGGTCGGTTCGGGCAGAACAGAATTAATCAGGGCAATCCTTGGAATCGACAAGATGGATCATGGGGAGTTGATACTTAACGGAGAAACAATCCAGCATCAAAATTTCTGCTCGGCAATTGAAAATGGCTTTGGGCTTGTTCCTGAGGACAGAAAACAACAGGGAATAACTGCAGATTTTTCTATCAAGGCCAATATCTGTATGACGGACCTCCAAAAAATCGCAAAAAATGGTGTAATCAACAACCTGGAAGAAGAATCGTACGCTGTCGACCTCGCAAAAAAACTACGGGTTTCCACTTCAAATGTAGAGACCCTGGTGGGCAATCTGTCTGGCGGCAACCAGCAGAAAATTGTTATTGCCAAGTGGCTTTTCCGGAATTGTTCGATTCTGGTGATGGATGAGCCAACCAGGGGAATCGATGTCGCTG
>JAAYYW010000311.1 GCA_012515195.1 Leptolinea sp. | reverse complement strand
TGGTTTCCAACAACGAACTGGGACTGATAGTGGCAGACACCCGGTTTGATGTTGATGTAAGGGGCTGAACATTTGAAGCAGAAAGGCCTGCGCGGTCGAGACAGTAATTCCGTTTTGACTGATTGGGCATACATTCAGCCAACCAGCGCCATGCATCCATATTATCGGGATCCAGTTCAAGGATCCGGTTCAGGTACGCCGCGGCTGCTGGCTTGTGTCCATATTGGATTGCCCTCATAGCCTGCGCCAGTAATTCGGTTATCTCTGAATTTATATCGGCCATAGTCCAACCGCCATCTGAAAATAGGTTATCAGATTCGGTTGCAAGAACAAGGCCAGAGATTTCTACGCTGTTTTAGGGTATGGAAGGAGGCGCTTTCGGGTCAGCTAATTCTCTTGTGTAACCCGATGACACAAGTGCGCGATACGCATTCATAACATTATCTGGCACAAATTGGGGTGTCTGCCATCCGCGTTCAGCGTAAAGCAATATACGTTGAAAATCACCCACCATCACATGGATGAGATCGTCCGTTGAAAAATGGTCAAATGGATAATTTTCAAACGAGACTCCGGGTGAAGAGACAAACGCAGTTATTTCCGGCCAGTACCTGGTAATGCCCGCGTAAGTGCGGCGTTCCATGTAGGGCTTTTGTAAGATGATCAATTTCTCTGGCTCAAGACCGTTTTTTGACAATAATTTGCGCGTAAAAAAAATGTTCTCGGCGGTATTCGTAGCGTTTTTCTCGATATAAATGACGTGTTCGGGAACACCTTCTCTGATAAGTACCTCTGCGAAAGCTTCTGCCTCAGGCTTGTGATACAGGTCAAATGTCAGCCGTCCGACCCCGCCAGAAGGACAGATCCAGGGTGCCAGACCACGGTGATAGAGTTCAGCCGCATACTCAGCCACGCGCAGATCATTGCTGCAGAAGATCAAAATACCATCAGCATTCCTTATCGGTATTCCCAGTCTCAAATAATCCCAAAGTATTCTAGCGTTACTTAAGATATCTGTTTTTTCTCCGTTCATGGCTTTATTTTACAGGTCATTCCGAATAAGTGAATATCCGGCCTGTACAATCTTTTGTCTTTGAATCCGCGAAACCTGTATAATTTTTGTATATCAAAAAACTACCGAACCGATTTGAGAGGGTTTATGGGATTGTATTTAGCTATAAAGGAAGTTTGGAGAAACAAGGGTCGATTTCTTCTTATCAGTCTTGTTATCGCTTTGATTACTACCCTTGTTCTTTTTATTGCTGCTCTGGCAGAAGGCCTGGCTCTATCAAACCGTGAATATTTAAGTAAGCTGGATGCCGACCTGATCGTGTTTCAAAAGGATGTTGATAACTTAATCGCAACAAGTCGGATAGGCCGTTCAAAGATCAACGATATTCGCCGGGTTGATGGTGTAAAAGAAGTCGGTGCCATTGGTGCTGCCACAGGCGCCCTGATTTTTCCCGATGGACGTGAATCAGTAAATGTCTCATTGATAGGAATTGAACCTGACAGCCCCGGCATGCCACCGGTTCTTGCGGGAAGAACGATTAACACCTTGAAGGGAAATGAAGCGGTAGTTGAAACTCGGTTCTTATCGCGGTATGGAATTCAAATTGGAGACATGATCAAGATCAAAACGATCCAGGGAACAAAAGAAAAATATTTTGATTTGCAGGTTGTCGGGCAATCAGACAGCCAGCAATATCAATACGCCCCAACTATGTTTATCCCATTCAAGACATGGGATCAGATTAAGCCACAGGCAGTTAGAACCGGATCTGATGGAGAACTCACATCAAATGTCATTGCGGTTAAACTGATTAATCCGGAAGAAATGGAACTTATGGCTGACCGGATAAAGAATCAGGTTGAAGGTATTGAAGTAATTGATAAAGCGGCAACCATTGAAGCCGTTCCAGGCTATCGGGTTCAACAGAACACGCTCAATACACAGCAGATATTCACGCTTTTGATTGGTGTGCTAGTGATCGGCGGTTTTTTTCAAATTCAACTATTACAAAAAGTTCCTCTTATTGGTGTGTTGAAAGCCATAGGTGCCTCGAATTGGATCATCGCGGTGTCTGTGATATCCCAGATCATTGTTGTTACAACATTTGGAGTATTGCTTGGAAGTGCGATCACTTTATTATTGTCTGTGGCGCTGCCGGCTGGGATCCCCATTGTTTTTAATGGCAGCTCGGTAATCATTGCTGTCGTATCGTTACTGGCAATTGGCCCAATTGGTGGATTGATTTCTGTCCGGGTAGCTATCCAGGTAGAACCGCTGATTGCCCTTGGCCTTTCTTCATAGGAGCCGAAAATGACAGCCGTGATTGAAACAAAAAATGTAAGCAAAATATATAAAAATGGTTCGATGGATATAAGGGCTGTTGATTCAGCAAATTTCCAAATCAACGCTGGCGAATTTGTCGGCCTGGTAGGGCCCAGTGGGTCTGGGAAAACCACAATGCTAGCTATGCTCGCTGCTCTTTTGATACCCACAGAAGGCGAAGTCTTGATAGACAATGTTAGCCTGGGTTCCATGTCCGAAGCGGATCGAGTTCGGTTCCGCAGAGAACGGATAGGATTCACATTCCAATCGAATAATCTGGTCCCGTTCCTGACCGTCCGAGAAAATGTTGACCTAATGCTCAAATTGAATGGTCAAACAAATGGGAATTCCAGCAAACGTGTGGATGAGATGTTAGACCGTCTTGGATTATCCGAACGCGCGGATACTCTCCCCAGACAGCTGTCCGGAGGACAGAGACAACGGGTGGCAATTGCCCGGTCTCTGATTCATAGTCCCAGCGTAGTACTGGCTGATGAACCAACAGCAAGTCTGGATACAGAACGGGCCTTTCAGGTGACCCGTTTGTATGCTGACCTGATCCATGAAGAAAAGAAAGCTGGTATTATGGTCACACACGATTTGCGGATGTGTGTATTTGTTGACAAGATCATTCAAATATCTGATGGGAAAATCGCTTCGATCATTGAAGACCGTGAAGCTATTGATGCGTTGATCGCCTGTGGATAAAACCATCACATTATTGAAATGGCAATCCCGGCAAGCAATAAAAAACCGGGATTGCTTTTTTAAGCAATCCCGGAACGCATTCTTAATTTGAGCTATTTTTCTGGAAACTCCAGTGATGCGGTTAAGCGCCACTTGATTCGCGGATCCTGTTCTTTTAGTTTTATAACCATCGAGTAGGTAATATCACCCTGGTTATCCTGCCCTAACGGGTTGATGCGCTGTACTGTTCCGGGGATTGATAATCCAGGTATGCCATCAAATGTCACATTGACCGAATCCTCTTCTTCAATACGATTGATATTTAATTCCGTCAGATCGCTGCTCTCCACCTGAAACGTGCTTAGATCAGCCAGAACAACCGATGATGAACCCACAGACGATATCTGCCCAACCTTAAGGTTTGAAGTGACGATTGTTCCAGAAAAAGGGGCTTCGAGATCAAGGTCTTTCAGAGCAGCTTGAGCAGCATCCAGCTGGGCAGTTGCGTTATCCAATCGTTCTTGTGCCAGCAGGAGGTCGTTCTGATTTGGACCATTTTTAACCAGTTCCCATTCTTCCTCGGCTTTTTCATAATTTGCTTTGGCGACCACAAGCTCGCCTTCCGCAATCAGGACATCCACTTCTTCAGGTGATCCCATTAGATAGTTATAACTGGCTTCTGCCTGTTCAACTTTTTTACGGGCAGCAGCGAAATTTTGCAGGGCAAACGCGCGATTCTTATCAGTGTCATCCTTGTCACGCCAATTACTCCAGACAGTTTCCGCATTGTTGAATTCACTTAAGGCTAAAATGTAATCTGCCTGAGCCTGATCGATCAGCCATTGGTCTGCCCGCTTATAGTTTTTGTAATTTCTGTTCTCGATCGCCTTATCAAGGTCTTTCTTTGCCTTTGCCATACGCAATTGAACTTCTGCTCTGGCTACGTTGGCATTATTTACCAAATCGTCCAGAGCATGCCGAGCAGAAGTAAGTTCAGCCTGTGCGGCAGAAACAGCGGCTTTTTGTTTTTCGGTTCCTTTAAGGAGGGCAATCACGTCACCTTTTTCAACGTTCTCACCTTCAATTCTTGTTACCTCTTCCACCACTCCTGTAACCGGAAACGACAATGTGACATGGTTAACCGGTACTGCCTCCCCTTCTATTATCAGGCTGTTCCTGGTTGTGGGTACTTCTACGTTCGAAATCGCACCCTGAGAAGGTGGTGTCTGTGCTGTGCCAGTTTGACAGGCACTTAGTGCCAAAACAGCAAAACCAGATATTAAAATGAGTGATATACCAGATAAATGTTTCATATGCCATCCTGTATAAATTAGAGCTAAGTTAATTATACAGAATTGGAAAATGATTATTCAAAGCTTATACAAAAATATTGTTAATGATCCCTCATCCATAATCTGTATCCGCCTCGGTCAACATCAACATAATAATTTTCGACTAGGAAATTTGATAGTCCAAGAAAGTCCCTTGTCGTATCCGGTCCATTAACCCAGGGGCGCCCATCGTAGAATTCGATGACCACTTTGGGGCGGGAATTTTGTAATTTGCTGAGGAAATCGGCGCGAAGATGTTGTATCTCTGGAGTAGATATGTGGTGGTAGAAGTGAAAATCATATAGATAACGCGTGGCGGGTGTGGCCCGAACCATGAGCATGGACTGAACCGCGCCATTGGACCAATCAAGCGGTTGAACTGTATCTCCGGGATCAAGATTCTTTTCGAGGTATTCCGCGATATCATCTACCCGACCACCCTGGGGCGAAGGGAGGGTTTCCCCTGATATTTGCATCTCAATATAAGATGACGGTCGCAGGACAATCACACATACCAGTAACAAACCTAAAGCACCGGCCCATGATCTTTTTAAATCCATAAAGCAAAAACCGGAACCGGCAAGAATGATCATGAAGAATATCATTGGAAGCCAGTGATATTCCCAATATTTATTGGCAATAATGACTTCTATGAGACAAACAAGTATGCCTCCTATCATCAAAACCGTTTTATTTTTATTAATGTGGTGCACGCTTCTCGATTTAAGTATGGAGAATGCGTTTATCCCTCCGGGTATTAGCCACAACGCCTGTAGTCCGATAGAGGGTATTCCAGCCAGTGCAGCAGCCACATCTTCGTGGCCACTTGTGATTTCAAGACGAGCATTGATGTCAGTGTATAAAGGCCAGTACCCGGTGGCCACTTCCAGGAACGCCGGAATAGCATTGTTTAATGAGAAATACAACAAGGCAGCGAAGATTGGGAGGAAAAAACCGGCAAACATGCAGACGTAAGAAAAAAGAAAGTTGCGAATCTGTCGGGATTGGTCCTTTTGTAATAAATACCACCCGTCAAGGAAAAGGAAAATTATCAAAATCAGGCCAGATTGCGGTTTAATAAACACCGCACAACAAATAAAAAAGCCGATGAGGAAATATCTGATCCGGTATGAAGAAGCCGGGGACATTGAATAGAAGACCAAAGCGAGAAGCATAAAGGGTATCGTAAGAAACTCGCGTTGCATACTCATCGCTGGTCCATATTGCAAAAAACTTAAACCGAATATATTCGCTGACGCCCATGCCGGATTCAGGCCAAAGGAACGAAGCCAGATAAAAGCAAGTGCTAGTGTGGTAACTAGAATGAGAATATTGGCTTTCTGGAATCCGGAATCGGTAAAACCAAAAATTGAACCGATCAATGCGTTCAACCAATGGGCACCCGGCATATTCATATCAAAAAAGTCACGGTATGGTACAGCGTGAAAGTTATCAATCAGGAAGCCCATGTAGTAAAGAATTGGGCTGTCGTGGACCATTCTCCACTGTAGTGACAAATAAGCCTCCCCAAATAGAAACAGCGATAGGAGGATATTGATCAGTGTTGCAAAAACGGAAAGATTGAAAGGCTTCTTACCA
>JAAYYW010000310.1 GCA_012515195.1 Leptolinea sp. | reverse complement strand
GCGGACTGCGGGGGCGGTTCAAGGGTTGGTACGTCCGGGAGAAGGGTGGGAACCGCGGCTGTGCGGGTGGCATATGGAGTCAACCGTGGCAGAGTCTCTGTTGGAGAACCAGCCAGATTGGTACATCCAGCGAGGAAAAGCCCGGAGAGAATTAGTAGAATGGATTTACGTAACATAACTCATTGTAACGAATAGGCGGGTCTTCCGGCAATACTGACTGTATCTTTAATCAGTGTGATAAGCGCGTGTTGATAATTATGTATAATAGGAAAAGCGATGAAGCTCGCTGGGAAATGATCAAACTGCCGTTAACGGCTGATAGCTTCTGTCATGGGTTACCCGGGCAGAAGCTTTTAATTTTCATCCAACATAAGTTCAGGAGGAATTCATTATGTCAATCATTGAAGTTGTTCACGCTCGAGAAATTCTTGATTCGCGCGGAAATCCAACCGTTGAGGTGGGGGTTACATTGGATAGCGGCGCTTTTGGTCGGGCGGCTGTTCCTTCTGGAGCATCTACCGGTATTCACGAAGCGCTCGAATTGCGTGACGGAGATAAAGCCCGTTATGGTGGCAAGGGTGTATTGAAAGCAGTCGGTCATGTAAATAAGGAGATCGCCAAAAAAATCGCGGGCATGGATGCACTGGACCAGGGGGCTGTTGATAAAGCCATGTTGGACGCGGATGGAACACCCAATAAGAATAAATTCGGCGCGAATGCCATTTTGGGAGTTAGTCTGGCGGTTGCCCGCGCCGGTGCCGACGAAGTAGGGCTCCCTCTCTACCGCTATCTGGGTGGGGTTGCTGCCAAAACTCTTCCTGTCCCAATGTTTAATATTCTCAACGGTGGTGTACATGCCAACTGGCAGGGGACAGATCTGCAGGAATTTATGATTGCTCCAGTTGGCGCACCGAATTTTCGCGAAGCTTTACGCTGGGGAAGCGAAGTTTACCACTCACTAAAAAGTGTACTGAAGAGTGCCGGTTATTCAACCGGAGTGGGCGATGAAGGTGGTTTTGCCCCCGCGTTGAAAACGAACGCCGAAGCTGTTGAAGTGATTTTGAAAGCGATTGAAAGCGCAGGCTATAAACCCGGTGACCAGATCTGCATCGCGCTGGATCCTGCATCAAGCGGATTCTACGAAGACGGTTTCTACAACCTTCGGACGGAAGGGAAAAAAATATCCTCCGGTGAAATGGTTGACATGTACGCAGATTGGGTAAAGAAATATCCTATTGTGGTCATTGAAGATGGCCTGTCCGAAGATGATTGGGATGGATGGAAATTGTTGAACAAGACCATCGGCGACAGGATCGAACTAGTGGGAGATGATCTATTTGTTACCAATGTGGAACGGGTCGCGCGGGGCATTAAAGAAAACGCAGCTAATGCTGTATTGATCAAACTGAATCAAATTGGAACATTAACGGAAACAATCAACACGATCGAAATGGCCCGCAAGGCAGGCTGGGGCTCCATGGTTTCGCATCGATCCGGCGAGACAGTCGATAGCTTTATTGCCGATTTCACGGTTGCCATGAGTACCGGACACTTGAAAACAGGAGCTCCTTGCCGGGGAGAGCGGGTAGAGAAATATAACCAGTTAATGCGTATTGAAGAAGAACTGGGTGCTGAGGCCGTTTATGCGGGAAGAAATGCGTTTGTTCGGTAGTTTTTTCTAAACGTGCATACGGAGGAGGTTCAAATTTTGAATCTCCTCCATTTTTTGCAAAAAGGTTATTATAGAAAAATATGGAAAGATTTTTGCTTATTTCCGCAGGAGCCATGCTGGGGGCAAATGCCCGATACTGGCTTGGTATCTGGTGTGCGGAAAAATGGGGAACTGCGTTCCCCTACGGGACATTATTGATAAACCTTACCGGCAGCCTCATCCTGGGATTTTTTATGACCCTGGCTACAGAACGGTTCCTTTTAGATCCCCGCTGGTGATTCCTGATCGCCATCGGCTTCCTGGGTGCTTATACAACCTTTTCCACCTACACCTATGAAAGCTACAGCCTTATGGCCAAGGGACAATGGGCTGCCGGACTTTTCAACCTGTTGGGCAGTTCCATCCTCGGTCTTCTTGGAGTTGGATTAGGAGTGTTCCTTGGCAAATCAATCTGAATACCCGATTTTGGACCTGGCCGGTCAAAAACCCGGTAAACGATTATGTATTTATATTGGAGAGAGTGACCGCTGGCGGGGGAAGCCACTCGACACGGCCATTCTGGAAGTATTGAAATCAAATGGATTGGCAGGAGCTACGGTTTTTCGGGGTGTCTCAGGTTTTGGTGCGCACTCTCATATCCGGTCTGCCGCCATTGAAGTGTTGTCGGTTGACCTACCGGTATTGATCGAAGCTGTGGATTCGCCCGAGCGCATCCAACGGGCGTATGACGCTATATCGCCTATGGTTGGAGAAGGTTTGATCACACTCGAAGATGTGACAATAATGAAATACTTACACCGTTATATGAATCTTCTGCCCGCTGATAAACCAGTGACCGAGGTGATGACAGGAGACGTGTTCTCTTTGCTTGAAGCAATGTCCATTCGGGAAGCCTGGGAAAAGATGGTCCAGAATGGGCTGAAAGCTCTACCCGTGGTTGACAAGAACGGCGTGGTGACCGGTATTCTCACAGATGAAGATCTGTTGAATAAGGCAGGGATTCACCAGCGCCTATCGGTGGCTCTGCGCCTGGGCGAATCAACGCTTCAGGAGGATCTGCGCGAACTGGGTGAAACAAATAAAAAAGTTAAGGATGTGATGACCCATCCGGCCATCACGATCCTTAATACCGAAACCCTGGGTACAGCAGTTTCAAAAATGGTTAAAAAGGGTTTGAAACGCGCGCCGGTTACAAATGGCACCGGTCAGCTGGTTGGTATGCTTTCGCGATTGGATATCCTTGGGCAGGTCGTTGAAATGTCGCCTCATGTAAACCTTGCCCATGCGCCTGCCGGGACGATACGTACAGTAAAAGATATTATGCGGCCGGATATTCCCGCCGTCCGAAAAGATGAAAGACTGGCAACCATAATCCAGAAATTTGTCCGATTTGGTAGTCACCGGTTGATAGTTGTGGATGAAAATGGAATGGCTATTGGCTTGATCGCTGACTCTGACATAGTCGCCCGGGTTCAAGCGGAGAAACGAGGGTGGATACTTGACGCGCTAAGGAATCTGGGAAAACCTCCCTCAGGAACGGAAACAGCCGCCGAGATCATGTCGCCCGTTGTGACCAAAGTCCGGCCAGATACGTTGATTGCTGAAGCCGCGCGGTTAATGCTGAGCGAAGGCCGCAAATGGCTTGTGGTTGCAGATGAGAATGATGTTCCCGTGGGTCTGATCGACAGGCGTGCATTACTTGAGTCTCTGGCATCACTGTTTTAGCGCATAATGCCTATTGTTCGAATAACAAAACCGCATCAGATTCTTCGGTGTGGTTTCCCACAATGAACCGGCTGACGCGTTTTATGCCATCGTCAGAAAAAGTTAACTCCATTTCGATACGTTCCGCTTCCATCAGGAATTGTTGTGTCAATTCGAAGGTGTTCTCATTTTTCCAATGGCCTTTGAAAGCAACCGGGCCGTACTGTTCAGTGGGTGAAACCCGGTAAATGCCATCCAGCCCGATACGGGCGGCAATTTCTTCGCTTTTTTCGCCGTACACAAATTCCAAATCCGCTTCGTCTGAGCGGGAAAAGTCAAAGGTGAAGGTTGACCAGCCATGGGTGCCGTTCAAGTCAACGTAGGTTTTACCGCTGACCTTATGCGCGGTTGAGGGAAGAATTGACGGTGTAACCGGCTCTTCATCGGCAACTGCCAGTAATTGCTCTTTCAATTGGGCTGTTCCGGACGGATCGGGCGGCAGGGTTGAATTGGATACAGCCGAGGGAATGATGTATGTTTCCAATAAGTCATCGTATGTATTCCAGGAAGCATCACGGATTCCGGCTGTGAACACCACCACCATATCCTGTTTGGGGATCACGATGATCTGCTGGCCGCCCCATCCCAGTGCGTTATAAACACCATTCGGGCGCACCCACCATTGATAGCCGTAGTTTACTCCTCCCGCAAGTTCCATGTGAGACCGGGTGGATTCCCTCACCCAGTCGGTTGTAAGCACAACGTCTGTACCCCATAACCCGTATTGCAGGTATAACTGCCCGAAACGCAGCATATCAGCCGGAGCTAACGCCAATCCGGTGCCGCCCATTGTGTGCCCGCTGGTATCTTCGATCCATTCATAGCGTGTTATGCCCAGCGGGGTGAAGAGTTCGCGCTCCACAAGGTCCGCCATACTTTCCCCCGCCTCTTCCTGTACGATCATAGACAGTAGATGGGATCCACCCGTGTTGTAGTTGAACAATCGCCCCGGCACGGTCACCGTAGGACGGCTTAGAAAGTATTCCGCCGGGTTGTCAGAATCAAAGATATACCAGTTGTCATTCAACCCGGATCGAAGTGGTTCACTCCACTCTAACCCCGATGACATGGTCAGCAGATGGTATATCGTGATGGCCTTCCGGGTTTCATTGTCCAATTGCACATCCGGGAAGTAGGTATAAACGGGTATGTTCAGGCTGTCGATCAGCTCGTCGCGCATG
>JAAYYW010000309.1 GCA_012515195.1 Leptolinea sp. | reverse complement strand
TCAGACTGGAATTCCTGTTGTTGTCATAAACTACGGCGGATTTGGTGTGACCTCAATTTTTGGTGAAAACATTCAAAAATCTTTACTGGTAATAGGGCAAACAATTGGTGACACCTCGAAAGCAGAGAATTCTTTTGCCTTTATCCAACAAGCGCGTGAAGACCTGGAAGGTCGCACCCAAGGTATAGCCGATGCGGATAAACCAAGCGTGTATGTTGGTGGTTTGGGTTCCAGAGGGACCCATGGTATTGAAAGCACGCAAGGTACTTATGCCCTACTGGATGTGATCCATGCCAACAATGTTGTTGATGAAACGGGAGAATCTGGTTCGGTGATGATTGATAAGGAAAAGTTATTGGAATGGGACCCTGACTATATCTTTATTGACCAAGGTGGATTTGCTTCTGTTTTGGAAGATTATCAAAAGACGCCGGATTTCTACAATGCTCTGTCGGCAGTGAAAAATGGGCAGCTTTATTCTCAACTTCCGTATAATTACTATTCAACCAATATTGATACAGCCATTGCTGATGCCTATTATCTAGGGAAAGTTCTTTATCCGGAAGCATTTGCAGATGTTGATCCCGCAGCAAAGGCGGATGAAATCTATATGGCGTTGCTGGGCCAGGCGCTGTACGTAAATATGGTTGAAACTTATGGTGGGTTTGGGGAATTGGAATTAAAATAAGTTTTTGCAACAAATTGTACATTTTTGATTAATAATCATTCCCATCGGCAGAAGTTAACGCATTTTCGGTGGGAATGATTTTAATGAGAACCTGGCTCTGGATAAAGCAGTGCTTACCTGCCCGTTGGTCCTCCAACCCTGCTTTTAATGAACTGGGAAAACAACAAGTTTTGATTTATGACTATGATTAACGAGTAAAACAGGTCGACAAATGCAGGAGATCCTTGCTCAATATCTGCCTACTTTGGTTTTGGATTACACGGATCGGATTGCGTTATTCAACGCTGAGTTCCATACTAGCTTGTAATTACCCCCAGATGGTTATACTGGTGGCAATCCAATGGCATACAACAAACAATATTTTGTATTCGGTGTGCCATAGAGGATTGATATTATAAAAAAATCTGGAGTAGAGTGGTAAAGAAAGCCGAATGAACTTTCTGGATTCATCAGACTTTCTCACTGTATTTCAATTAGGTCAAATGTCTGAACCGGCCTAAACTTACATCCATAGGTTGCCGGCTTCCCCAACATTGTCCAGGAAAGCCTTTCAACCGTGTTCCACCAGATACCTGGGACTTCATACCACTCCGCGCCGGCAACCCCTTTGGGAATATCCGGGTCTGAGGCAGTTCCGCGAGCGATAAACCCATCAGGATGAATTCCAACCTCTGTGTAAACCGCGGAATAGATGGGACCAAGAGCAGCTAGAGATAGAATCATTCCCCATCCACACTGGGATGGTTTGACCGTTTTGGCAGCATCGATCCGATCGCTCATAAACTCAAAATAGGTCATTCCTTTTGGAGCCTGCGGAACATCCATGGGCTGATTACCTTTATAGGCCACAAAAAGGATACTGGAACAAATCGCCAGGATAACCGTTCCTTTGATTACAACCCCAATAAAATTAAGCAGCATTCCGATTACTTTCATTATTATCCTCATTTTCAGGATCCACATGGTATTGATCTTCCATTCGATCCCCTTCTCGTAACATCCGGTTAAAACGAATTTCTTCTCGATACATTCGATCTAAAGCCACCTCAATCACATCACTTTCGCTGCGACCCATGATTGTCGCCATGGATCTTAACTGGTGAACACCTTCATAGCTTAATCTGAAAGACCGGACCGGTTTATTCGCTGAATTGGTTTTAGGCATGCTCGTTTT
>JAAYYW010000308.1 GCA_012515195.1 Leptolinea sp. | reverse complement strand
TCCGCTACTTTGCCCTGCGTGACAGATATGGTGCGTATCGCGGAACGATTGAGGTTTCCCAGGACGCGGCACCCATCCGTGCGCTGGAAGGGGAGCGGAGGCTATTGGATGACTGACTGTATCTACATTCATTGATTCTGGTATCATCAGGCAAAACACAATTATGACGAGGGAAAACCATGTTCCGTGAGATGAGACGATTAAAACAGGCGTTATCCGAAGAAGAAATTGTGGAGGTTTTAAAAGCCTCCAATACAGGTGTTCTGGCAGTTATTGGAGACAACGGGTATCCATACGCCGTTCCCATGAGCTATGTATACCTGGATAACCGTCTGATTTTTCATTGTGCGGTTGACGGTCACAAATTGGATGCCATCCGGCAGGATGACCGCGTATCGTTTAGCGTGACGGATCGTGATGAAGTTGTGCCTGAAAAGTTTTCAACCCGATACCGCAGTGTAATCATCTTTGGAAGGGCAAAGATTGTTGATGATGATTTGTCAAAGCGCAAGGCTCTGGAGTCCATCAATGAGAAATATTCTCCCGGACTTAAGATGGAGGGAGATAAAGAGATAGAACGGAATTGGAACCGGGTAATACTTTTTGAGGTGCGTATTGAACACATGTCCGGCAAGATTGACCTCCAAACCATGATCGAAAGAGCCAGGGCGGCAAATGAAGCGGCTGGCGAATCTTGTCCCGGAAAAACGGAATGAAATATCATCACACCGGAATACCCACAAAAGAAAAACTACAGGATGAGAGATATATCCCACATTTGAAAATGCACATCAGCGGGTATGGCCGGAATAATTTTGGGGTGGAGTGGATGCGTTTTGATGATGACGCGCCATACCCCGAATTGGTAAAAACTGTGGCGCATGTTGGCTTTGAGGTGGAAGACCTGAAGGAAGCTCTCAAGGGCAGGCATGTGATCATTGAACCCAATAGTCCCTCCGCAGGAGTGATGGTGGCATTTATTGAGGATAACGGGGCCCCAATAGAGCTACTTCAAATTGACCGGAGAATTGCCGCTCCGGGGATTTGAAGTAATTATCAAGTTTCTACTTGACATTATCATGGAAATACCGTAAACTAGATACGAAAACAGTTTACAGGATGGTGAAATGATCGATCGACGCGCGGAAATTGCAGAAGCATTCAAAAAATACTTCCATCACTATGGTTTTAAGAAAACATCTGTCGACGATGTTGCCGCAGAATTGCATATTAGCAAAAAGACCATTTACGAATATTTTGATAGTAAAGAAGCAGTTTTTGTATACATCATACAGGGTGAGGCGGAGCAGGCCGCAAAAGCAATGTCACGGCGGTTGGAAGGAATGACGACTGCCACAGAGCGGATGCAGATGTTGGTCCATCTGATATTTGACAACGCGAGCCTGTATTTAAAAAGCGGTCAGGGTCTTGATCTTCATGATCGGGATGATATGGCGAATATGATTTTCCAGACCGCCTATGAATCAATATTATTGAAAGTTGTAATCGACGGTACGCAAACGGGGGAGTTCCACCTGCCAGATGAGGCTCTCAGTCCCTTGTTACTTAAGGCGGTCATTCAACAGGGATTGCAGGTAATGCGCTGCGACCCTGACAGTCGGGTGGAACATCCAACCACTGTGGCCGTATTAAAATTGCTGGCCTGAAAACCAGCTTTTTTTTACGGTAAGGAAACTATAAACTATATTGGTATAGCGTAATTTTTGTGATGAAATTTATTAAAGAAGTTCAAGTCGAATCTGTTTTTTGAGGAGATAAGAAATGAGATCAAAAGCGTTTTGGATCATTTTGGCATGTTGGATCGGAGCGGTTGTAGACGCAGGAGCCGCGTCAATGTTGATGTTCCCTGTGTTGAACACATGGATAACCGGGGAACCTGCTTCAGTAGACAACGTGACATTTCAGAACACAACTGCAACTGCTGCGGCGTTGATGTGGGGTTGGACAGTATTGTTGGTATGGGCCAGTCGTAGACCATCGGATCGATATGGTGTAATTGCGATTACGATCTTTCCCGTTCTTACGTGGTTGACAGGTTCCCGGATTTACAATCTCGCAAATGGTCTTGTGGACCCATCTCGCAATATTCCCATTTTAATTTTGCAATTGTGCATACTTGCGCTTATGGTTTTTAGCCTGTGGAATTATCACCATGGAAAAGAGTGATCCTCATACGGGTTGTTGATCATTCTCTTGAATGAGATAAAGCGGTATGGTTTATGGAGTTCCATGCCGCTTTATGGTGAGAGTTTTTTTCTTTTTATAGACCTTAGGATTAATTCCTTCCCCAGTACCGTCCTATTTTCTGTACGTAATCCTGATAGTTTTTTCCATAGGCACTGGAAAGGAATGCCTCTT
>JAAYYW010000307.1 GCA_012515195.1 Leptolinea sp. | reverse complement strand
TAAGGAGGCCGATTGAAATTTGAAAAAGGAAATTTGATACTCAGTAGTTTTCAATTCCAACAACCAAGTCCTGCGGTCAATGTTTCACAATAATCATCGCACCAATCACATTCAGTACCGTTTTGTGGTCGCCACTTCCTTTAGTACAAAAACATCGAGAATGTTTACTATTTGAAAAAAGAACCTATTCTTTTTCTATCACTGGCACATCTCAAATTCTACTCATCTTCCAGCAGCCTTAACAGGTATTGCCCGTACTGGTTTGCCGAGATCTTCTCCGCCTGCTTCCGCAGCCCTTCCCGGTCAATGTACCCCATACGGTAGGCAATCTCTTCAGGGCACGAGATCATCCAACCCTGGCGTTCCTCCACCACCTGCACAAAGTTGGCCGCCTGCAGCAGGGATTCCTGTGTGCCGGCATCCAGCCAGGCGATTCCCCGCCCCAGCACTTCAACCCGCAGTTGGCCGCGGTCGAGGTATTTCTGGATCAGGTCCGTGATCTCCAGCTCACCCCGTTTTGAAGGCTTCTGGTTCTCCACCTCTTTGCAAACGGTCTTATCAAAAAAGTAGATCCCCGGCACGGCAAAGTTGGATTTGGGATTCTCCGGTTTCTCTTCAATGCTGATGACCCGTCCGGTCGCATCGTCAAATTCGACCACGCCGTAGCGCTCCGGGTCGCGCACCGGGTAGGCAAAGATGACCGCGCCTTCCTTATTCGTTGCCGCCGACTTCAGCTTTTCCACCAACCCGGATCCGTAGATAATATTGTCTCCCAGGATCAACGCCGCCTGCTCACATCCAATGAATTCACGGCCCAAAATAAAAGCATCCGCCAACCCGCGCGGAGATGGCTGCTCGGCGTATTCAAAGCGCATACCCCACTGCGATCCATCCCCCAGCAGGCGTTGAAACGCGTCCATGCTTTCCGGTGATGTAATGATCAACACCTCCCGGATACCCGCCAGCATCAACGTGGAAAGCGGGTAATACACCATCGGCTTATCATAGACTGGCAGAAGCTGCTTGCTCAAGGCAAGTGTCAACGGGTAAAGCCGGGTTCCATATCCCCCGGCCAGAATGATGCCTTTCATTTTGCTGAGCCTCCGCGTTGTGCGTAGTTTTTATTCATCCAATCCCGGAACTGCTCTCTCGATGTGATGCTTTCCACCCAGTCAGGATTGTCCAGATACCACTGAACGGTCATACGCAGGCCATCTTCCAGGTTATGCCGGGGAACCCAGCCCAATTCGCGCCGAATCTTCCCGCTGTCCATGGCATACCGCCGGTCATGTCCCGGCCTGTCTTTCACATACGTGATCAGCGATTCATACGACCGGCCATCCGCCGACGGTGACAGTTCATCCAGCAGATGACAGATGGTTTGTACGATCAAAAGATTGGTAGGCTGGTTGATCCCACCGATATTGTACGTTTCACCCGGTTTGCCGTCAGCCAGAATGCGCGCGATGGCTTCACAGTGATCCTCCACGTAGAGCCAATCGCGGATCTGCTGGCCGTCTCCGTAAACGGGGATCGGGCGATTGTTCAGCGCATTCAAAATGACGACAGGCATCAATTTTTCCGGGAACTGATACGGGCCGTAATTATTCGAACAATTAGAGATGGTCACCGGCAATCCATATGTGTGGCCGTATGCCCGCACCAGGTGATCGCTGGCGGCTTTCGAAGCGGCATACGGGGAGTTTGGTGCGTAAGGTATCTCTTCCGTCCAGGCTGGTTCACCCGGTTTCAGGCTGCCGAAAACCTCGTCTGTTGAGATGTGATGGAACCGTTTCTCTCCGGATGGAGCCGCGGTGTTGTTCAACCAGTATTCCCGCGTGGCGTCCAGCAGCGTTGCCGTACCATTGACATTGGTGACCACAAATTGCATCGGCCCCACGATCGAACGGTCAACATGCGATTCCGCGGCGAAATGAACGATGGTCGTGATCTCATAATCGCGCAACACCCGATCCACCTGATTGCGGTCGCAAATATCTCCCTGAATAAATGTATACGCAGGGGTTTCTTCATACGTCTTCAGATTATCCCGGTTACCCGCGTACGTAAGTAGGTCATAATTAATAATCGTCACATCTGTTCGCGAAGAGAGAATGTGATGTATAAAATTCGTTCCAATAAAACCGGCACCGCCGGTGATAAGCCAGTTCAAACCAACCCTCCAGAAACAGAGTGTATCAGCAATAGAATTATAGTAGATAAATCAGTCGATCATCCTTTTACACGGCCAAACATCATCGTAAAAGTAATGTATAATATTATATAGGCAGACCTTAAATTTATTCTGTAGAGATTTACAGATTGCCTTTCACCTTGAAACAATAGGTTTTTCAGAATCGTCCCTCCCGGAATGGGAGTAGAAGTTGGCAGCATGACAGTACTTGAACAGGGTTCTATTGTTGGAAAAGCTCTCTCAATCACCCTGTAAAGGCAGATAATTTGGAAAGGTTACAACATTAAACCGGACTGATTTCTGTATCAAAACAGACTTCCAACCTGCTCATCTACAAACCGGGGGCACATAAGACAGGTAATCCAACCTGTTCTGGTATACATCTGAAATACCGGAATAGTATTCAGTGAAGGTGGTCGGCTGAACCTGATAACTGGTGCGACCGTATGCCACGGATTACCGATCTAAAAGTTCAAAAACGAAACCCCAACCGTCTCAATGTTTACCTTGATGGTGAATTCGCGTTTGGGGTTGAACGTATCGTCGGCGCCTGGTTGTCCATCGGTGACGAGATAGACCGCGAAAAAATTGAATCTCTGCTCCACAAAGACGAGATCGAGAAAGCCTATGTAAGAGCGCTTAGACTCATCAATGTCCGGCCTCGATCCATCTACGAAGTTGAAACCCGACTTAAACAGGCTGGCTTTGGAGAAGAGATCTTACCCGTTGTTGTCAACCGTCTTCAAGCAGCCGGGTTGGTTAGTGACAGAGATTTTGCCAACGCCTGGGTTGAAAACCGATGCGCATTCCGGCCCCGGTCAAAACGGGTTCTGGTACTGGAATTGCACCAAAAAGGTGTAGCAGAAAATGAAATTCAGTCGGCAATAAGCAATCTCGACGAAACCGCTCTCGCAGCAAAAACCGCTGAGAAATATGTTTCAAGATGCAAAGATTTGCCGTTTGATGAATTCCGCAAAAAAATGTTTGGCTACCTCGCCCGTCGTGGTTTTGTTTACGAAACCGCGTCTGAGGTAATACAGGCGTCCTGGCATTCACTCCAGGAGGAAGCGGAGAACTTAATTTAAAAATGAAAAATAAGAGGAAATTATGAACCTGTCAGGGAACTTTGTTCCAATCTTAATCATCGCGGATATTGTTGTCGTCGCGATTGTTGCATTCATTGTGGCGAAAATTGTCGCCAGTAATTTCAAAAAAGAACAACAGTACAAAGCGGATAGCGTAGTTGCCGCAGCTAATGAAAAATCAAAGACCATCGAACTTGAAGCCAGAGATAAAGCGTTAAAGATCCTTCAGCAATCTGAAGCTGAAACAGCTCGTCTGCGGTCAGAACACACCGCGGAAGAAGATCGGCTTCAGCGCCGTCGGGCAGACCTTGACAGTCGTGTCGAGCGATTGGAACAGCGCGAACAGGCTTTGAGCAAACGCCAGAGCGTGCTGGACCGGCGTTCCAATGAAGTGGAAAAGATGTACACCCAGCAAGTGGAAGAGCTTCAAAATATTGCAAAAATGACTCAAGATGAAGCCCGAAACCAATTGCTGGCGGAAACCGAAAAAGATTCGCGCAATGATATGGCACGTATTATTCGTCAAATCGAAGCGGAAGCCCGCGCGGAAGGCGAAAAGCGCGCCCGTGAGTTGATTGCCGATGCCATTCAGCGGGTTGCTTCTGACCACGTTGCAGAGGTCACATCGTCAGTGGTTACCCTCCCGAATGAGGAGATGAAAGGCCGTATCGTCGGCCGTAATGGCCGCAATATCCGCGCATTTGAACAGGCAGCCGGTGTTGATGTCATTGTGGATGATACTCCCGAAGCGGTAACCGTCTCCTGTTTTGACGCTGTACGGCGTGAAATTGCGCGCCGTGCGTTAGCCCGGCTTATTCTTGACGGTCGCATCCACCCGGCGCATATTGAAAAAGTCTTAAACGACGAACAACGCCTGGTTGATAAGGACATAGAAGAAGCCGGTGAACAGGCAGCTTATGATGCCGGTGTCGCCGGATTGCATCCCGAAGTAACCCGCATGCTTGGCCGCCTGAAATACCGCACTTCCTATGGCCAAAATCAGCTTGCCCACGCGGTTGAAGTATCCAAGCTCGCTGCTGTCATCGCGGCGGAATTGCGGGCGAATGTCGAAGTGTCCAAAGCCGGTGGTCTACTGCATGACCTGGGTAAAGCCATGGACCACAACACAGAAGGCACCCACGCCATGATTGGTGCTGAATTTGCCAAACGCTATGGTGTGAACGCGAAAGTGGTAAATTCAATTGCTTCTCATCACCATGAAGCAGAACAAGATTCCGTTGAAGCCGTGATTGTCGAAGCGGCTGATGCCATCAGCGGTGCCCGTCCTGGCGCCCGCCGTGAAGACCTCGAACAGTACATCAAACGCCTGCGGTCTCTGGAAGAGGTTGCCAATTCATTCAAGGGCGTTTCTCAGAGTTACGCTATTCAAGCCGGACGCGAAGTTCGCATCATCGTACGCCCTGAAGAGATCGACGACCTGGCCAGTACAAAAATGGCAAGAGACATTGCCAAACAGATCGAAGAAACCATGCAATACCCTGGGCAGATCAAAGTCACAGTTATCCGTGAGACAAGAGCGACAGAATTCGCGAAATAGAAATTACCCGATAAAACAAAGGCTGTTCCAAATTTGGGAACAGCCTTTTTGATTAGTTCAAGTAAGGATTAAATTCAACTTCCTCTTCAATAGTGGTACTTTCACCATGCCCAGAGAGGATCACAGTTTCAACAGGCAATGTTAATATCCGGGTGTAAATGCTTTTTAACAGGGCGTCCGGCTCCGCGCCAGGCAGATCAGTCCGGCCCACACTTTGTTTGAACAACAGATCTCCGGTAAAAACTGTCTGGATTTCCTCTGAATAGAAGACCACATGTCCTGCGCTGTGCCCGGGTGTGTGAAAAACCTGCAGATCATGCCTGCCAACCTGGATTATCTGTCCATCCGTAAAAAAACTTGCAGGTTTGGGAAAATCAGGAATACCGAATCCGAATTCTCTGCCCAAGCCGCCCGCCAGGTACATGACCAAATCATTCTGGTTAATATGTATGGGAATAGTAGTCCCCAGGACCTTGTGAAGATCCGGTATTCCGATGAAATGGTCAAAATGGCCATGGGTAAGCCAGATTTCAGCCACGGTCAACTTTTCGTCTTGAACGAAATCGATCACAGGAACCGGATCAAAACTCGGATCAATAATTACCGAATTTCGGGATTGATCGTCCCATAAGAGGTATGTATTATTGGCAATTGGTCCCAGGATAAAGGATTCAGCACGAAGTGTCATTTGATGATATATAACTCCCTCGGCAGATCAGATAACGAACTAGAGCCATTTTCTGTCACAAGAACATCATCCTCAATACGGACCCCGCCTTTTTCCGGCAGATATATACCAGGCTCAACGGTATAAACCATCCCGGTGGAAAGAAGCTCTTCATTCTCCGCAAACATATAGGGGGTTTCATGCGCTTCCATTCCCAGGCCATGTCCAGTCCGGTGTGTGAAATAATCCCCAAAACCATCTTTTTCTATTTCGGCCCGGGCTGCGTGATCAACCGCCCCGGCGTGAATACCCGGCCGCCCCGCCTCTCTGCCAGCCTTGTTCGCGTGCAATACACTTTCAGCGATTTTGATTTGTTCGTCCGTTGGAGAACCCATCACAAGAGTTCGTGTCAAATCAGAGGCATATCCATTGTAGTTGGCGCCCCAGTCTATAACCACAAGATCACCCTCCTGAATTTTCCGATCTGATGGAGTCGCGTGGGGGTTAGCACTATTTGGACCGGAGGAAAAGATGACCTGAAATGGCAGTTCCGGATCAGATCCGAATTTTAACAAAAGAGTGGTCAATTCATTGGCCATTTCCTTTTCGCTTACTCCTATCCTTATCTGTGGCAGTAAAGCCAAAAACGCCTTCTGGGCGATATCCACAGCCTTCCGCATCGCGGTTACTTCCGAATCATCTTTTTGAATTCTCAGGTAATTGAATACCTGACTGCCATCCAAGAAATGTGTCGTTGGTGTTGCGTTTGTGAGATATTGGAATTCCAGATAACGAAAACGGGTGGGTTCTACTCCTATGCGCATATTTATCAGGGGTACTTTATTGAGTGCATTTTGAAATGCCCGATCGCGATCTGCCGGATTATCCCCAAAAAAGAATGGGTGACAATCAAAAGGGGTTTCCTTTAGTTTGGCTTTTTCAAGTTCAGGCAATACAAGGGCAGGAAGTTTACCAGGTACAAACACAAAAACCACTGGTCTTTCCATCATGTGGAATTCCAGGCCAGTCAGATATGTGAGTGAAGCTCCCGGGTTGAGGACTATTCCATCCAATCGATTTTTTGTTACCAATACTTCAAGTTTTTTTAACCGATCACAATACATACAATCAACTTTCCAGGGCTAATCACCCTTTGGAAGATTTTTCACGTAAGATGTCAATCCGTGCTTTTGCCAGTTCTGGCAGCGCGTCCAATGTAAAAAAAGGGCCATTTCCCTGAATTTTAAATGAAGCGGATACAGAACCCATCAACGCGGCTTCAAAAGGATCATAATTCATCCGAAGGCCTGCAAGAAAACCACCGCAGAACGCATCACCAACTCCAGTCGGATCG
>JAAYYW010000306.1 GCA_012515195.1 Leptolinea sp. | reverse complement strand
TATTTGGGAAATTAGAATGACCTTTGTTTGCCCGGATTGCGGTGCAGTGGATACAGGGAATGGAACCTGCCGGGAAATCTTTGATTCTTTTCTGGCGTTGGAATTTTCTGACCCGGTATATGGAGAGGTCCATATGCTGACTGTGGGGACATATATGATCCAGCATTACCGTTATACTGATGCCGCGCTTGTTTGGATATGTCAGAATATGCGCGCCTTCATGAAGGGAACCCGTACGGTTCAGGAAGTGCGGGACGATCTCAACCGGTTGGAATGCGATAATGGCGGAAAACGGCGGATTCTGCGTTCCCCCAAAGATTCACCAAAATCCCGGTCCGTGTGGTCAATGACGATTGACGCTGTGGCTGAGGCTTATGATAGTCCGGAAAGATATTGCGAGCTGGTACGTGGGTGGGCTGATCTAACCCTTACCCAACTGGATTGGTAGTCAGCCTTAAGAAATGCCAGTTGAAATTGCTTATTGACTCTATGCGAACATTGTTGTAAACTACTTAGAAATAAGTTCCCCCCGAAAAACCAACAAAAAAATGTCAATAATTTCCGCTCTGTTCATTCTCGTTCTTATTTCGGCTCTCATTATTATTGAGAGCCAATTTCAAGTTCGGGCGAACGAAGCGAGGGATTAGAAGACAAAATCCCAACCTAAGTAGATAAAGAAGTATAAAAACCGCCCGAACAAAATCGGGCGGTTTTCTTTATCCGCTGGAGATCCCATGCGCTCAGACAATGTAAAAACAGGAATAGAACATGCCCCACACCGTGCCTTACTAAGAGGTGCCGGCGTCAAAGATGCCGATATGTCAAAACCCTTCATCGCCGTTGTCAACTCTTATGTCGATGTGGTTCCCGGCCATGTTCATCTGCAAGAGTTTGGCAAACTGGTAAAAGATGCGATCCGTGCCGCTGGCGGCGTCCCTTTTGAATTCAACACTATTGCCGTTGATGATGGGATCGCCATGGGCCACGCCGGGATGAAATTTTCCCTACCGTCGCGCGAATTGATAGCCGACTGTGTGGAAACCATGATGGAAGCCCACTGTTTTGACGGTATGGTGTGTATCCCGAATTGCGACAAGATCGTTCCGGGGATGCTAATGGCAGCGATGCGTTTGGACGTTCCTGCCATTTTTGTTTCTGGTGGGCCAATGGCAGCCGGCCGAACACCAGATGGTGAAGCCATTGACCTTATCTCGGTATTTGAAGGTCTTGGGGCTTATCAGAGTGGAAAGATTGATGCCGAACGGTTGAAAATGCTGGAACAGAACGCCTGCCCGTCCTGTGGATCATGCTCAGGAATGTTCACTGCCAATAGCATGAATTGCCTGATGGAAGCACTCGGAATGGCCCTGCCATATAACGGATCGGCGCTGGCAAAAACACCTGAACGGGAAGAACTGGCCAGGCGTGCCGGGAAGCTTATCCTGGAGTTGGTGGAAAAGCAGATCACACCGCGGCAGATTGCCACCATGGATGCCTTTGATGACGCGTTTGCTCTCGATATGGCCATGGGCGGCTCCACAAATACGGTATTGCACGGCCTGGCTGTTGCCCATGAAGCTGGTTTTGATTATCCCCTCACCCGACTTAATGAAATATCCACGAAAGTTCCCCATCTGTGCAAGGTCAGTCCGGCTGGAAAATGGCATATGGAAGATGTTCATCGGGCCGGTGGTATTCCCGCCATATTGAATGAAGTACAGCAAGCAACCGGAGTCCTGCACCTTGACCGGATCACCGTTACCGGTGGCAATCTGCGTGAAGCGGTGGAAGCGGCTTCGATCAAGGATGACGATGTCATCCGCCGGGCAGAAAACGCGCATTCCGCCAGCGGCGGACTGGCCATCCTGTTCGGAAACCTGGCTCCCAATGGTTCAGTGATCAAGGCGGGTGGAGTAGCGCCTTCCATGCGCAAGTTCAGCGGAACAGCCCGCATCTATGAATCACAGGAAGAAGCTCTCGCCGGTATTATGGCCAATGAGGTAAAGGGCGGAGAGGTTGTAGTTATCCGTTACGAGGGTCCTCAGGGTGGCCCCGGTATGCAGGAGATGCTCAGTCCCACCAGTGCCATCATGGGTATGGGCTTGGGCGAGAAAGTCGCGCTTGTAACTGACGGACGTTTTTCTGGTGGAACCCGCGGCGCGTGTATCGGACATGTGTCACCCGAAGCAGCAGCTCGCGGACCCATCGCCGCGCTGCGAGAAGGCGACGTGATCAACATTGACCTTGAAGCACTAACGTTAAATGTGCAATTATCTGATGATGAGATCCGGCAGCGGTTGGTCTCCCTTCCACCATTCGAACCGCGCACTCAGAGCAAATGGCTGCGCCGGTACGCCCGTTTTGTAAAAAGCGCTGACCAGGGCGCTGTTCTGGAATTCTAGTTTTTTGAAATAAGGAGAGAGACTCATGAAACTGACAGGTGCGCAAATTTTTTGGGAATGTATGCAGCGGGAAGGTGTTGAAGTGGTCTTCGGTATGCCCGGAGGAGCCAGTATCCCGATCTATGATACTTTGACCGAATACAACATTCACCATGTTCTTGTCCGCCACGAGCAGGGTGCTGCCCATATGGCGGAAGGTTATGCCCGTGCCTGCGGTAAAGTGGGTGTAGCTATGGCGACTTCCGGTCCCGGTGCTACCAATCTGGTAACCGGGATTGCCAATGCCATGATGGATTCAATCCCAACGGTATTTATCACGGCGCAGGTGAACAGTAAATTGATCGGTTTCGACGCATTCCAGGAGACCGATGTCACCGGCATCACACTGCCCATAACCAAGCATAACTATCTGGTAACCGATGTAAAAGATATTGCCCGTACGATACATGAGGCATTTTATATCGCCCGTTCCGGACGACCCGGTCCGGTATTGGTGGATATCACCAAAGATGCCCAGCAGAACTCGACGGAATATGATTCTGAAAAAGCGCATATCAATTTGCGCGGCTACCGCCCGAATTCCCAACCCGTTGAAAGCGACATCAAGAAAGCGGTCGCATTGATCCACGCGGCCAAACGGCCGGTTATCCTGGCAGGGCACGGGATTCTTCAGAGTGGGGCTATGAAAGAGGTGTTGGAATACGCCGAACGCACTCAGACGCCTGTTGCCATGACATTAATGGGGTTAAGTGGTTTTCCGGCCAGCCATCCGCTCAATTTGGGAATGATGGGTATGCATGGTGAAGCCTGGGTCAACCATGCCATACAGGACGCTGACTTGCTGCTGGCATTTGGTATGCGTTTCGATGACAGAGTGACTGGTGATTTGCGGCGATATGCTACTCATGCCCGTAAGATCCACATTGATATCGACCCGGCCGAGATCAATAAGATCGTCAAAGTTGATGTGGGTATTGTTGGAGATCTGAGCCAGACCCTGGAAAAGATCTTAATGCAAGTCAAACCTTGCAATCATCAGGATTGGTTAAATACCATAAATGAAATAAAGGGTGATAGTTCGGTGCGAGATATAAAGAATTTACCGGACAATGGACACCTGTACGCTGCCCATGTAATCAATGATCTCTGGAATATCACCGGAGGTGAAGCAGTTGTAGTTACTGATGTAGGCCAGAACCAAATGTGGAGCGCCCAGTACTATAAGCAGGATAATCCTTTCCAGTTTATATCAGCTGGTGGTTTGGCCCCGATGGGATTTGCTCTCCCGGCCGCTATTGGCGCAAAATTTGCCCAACCCGAAAAAGAAATCTGGGTGATCGCAGGTGATGGTGGATTCCAGATGACACAGGCTGAGCTGTCTACCGCGGCACAGGAAGGCATCAAGATCAATGTGGCCATATTGAACAATGGCTACCTTGGTATGGTCCGCCAGTGGCAGGAATTCTTCTACGAGCGGCGTTATTCTGCCACAACCATGAAAGGACCTGATTTCCTCAAGATCGCCGATGCCCATGGGTTGACCGGTATGCGCGTCACCACCAGGGCGGATGTGGAAAATGCCATCCAAACCGCGCGTGAAACCGAAGGCACGGTGGTCATCGATTTCCGGGTGGAGAAGGAAGACAGCGTTTACCCGATGGTTCCTGCCGGAGCTGAGTTGAAAGAGATGATCCGCCGGCCTATGCAGGCTGCGGTTAGTGTTGAGAATTCAGTAAAGGTTGAGGCGTAGAACATCTCATGAATCATACGATTGTTGCCCTTGTCGATGATGTTCCCGGTGTGTTGAATCGGGTAGCTTCACTTTTTCGACGACGTTCCTTCAATATTGAATCGCTGGCGGTTGGCCATACAGAAAATCCGGGTGTCTCTCGTATGACGATCGTTGTCGAAAGCGACGATACCAGCATCCTGCGGTTGATTTCATACCTGTACAAACTGGTCAATGTCATTCAGATCGAGGACTTAACGAACAAACCCTGCGTGACCCGTGATCTGGCACTTATCAAGGTCAAAGCTGATCCCGAGGACCGCGCACAGATCACCCAGATCGTGGATGTGTTCCGCGCCCGGATCGTAGACATCTCCAGCAGTTCCTTCATTGTTGAGATCACTGGAGATGAAGAGAAGATTGAGGGTTTCATCGAAGTATTGCGCCCTATTGGAATTATCGAGATGGTGCGCACAGGGCGTGTGGTTCTAGCCCGGGGGGCTGCCCCGCTGTATGCCACTGAAAATCTGATTGATACCGGAGAGCTGGCAGCCATTGCCGGCTAGACGATACAAAATTACATCAAGGAGACAGTAACATGGCAAAGATGGTTTTTAGCGGAGTAGAAGAAGAAGTAGTAACCCGGGAAGAGTTCCCTCTGGAAAAAGCCCGTCAGGTCTTGAAGGATGAGACGGTTGCAGTTATCGGCTATGGGGTACAGGGTCCTGCCCAGGCTCTTAATATGCGGGATAACGGGATCAATGTAATCGTTGGTGTGGGTGATAAGAACAAATTCCCCGATTGGGCCAAAGCTGAAAAAGATGGATGGGTTCCTGGAAAAACCCTCTTCTCGGTTGAAGAAGCCTGTGAGAAAGGCACCATCATCCAGTACCTGATGTCAGACGCGGCGCAGAAGATCCTCTGGCTAATAGTAAAAAAATACCTAACCAAGGGGAAGGCAATTTACTTCTCACACGGTTTTTCCATTGTCTACAGAGACCAGACCGGCGTGATTCCTCCTGCCGATGTCGATGTTATTCTTGTCGCCCCCAAAGGTTCCGGCACGTCAGTACGAGCCAACTTTCTTGATGGAAGCGGGATCAATAGCAGCTTCGCCGTTGAACAGGATGCCACAGGACGAGCCCTGGAGCGGACCCTTGCTCTGGGTATCGCCGTTGGTTCCGGCTACCTCTTCCGCACCACCTTTGAGC
>JAAYYW010000029.1 GCA_012515195.1 Leptolinea sp. | reverse complement strand
TCCTCAAAAAGCGATTTGATCTGTTGTGTTACTTGTCCCGGCTTACCTGAACCTATCATTGTTCCATCAAACTCAGTAACAGGCATAACCCCTCTACTGGCGCTCGTAATAAAGACCTCATCTGCCAGATTGAGTTCATTTACCGGATAACCTCCATAATGAATTCCTATTCCGGTAAGAGAAACCGTATCTAATACTGTCTGTCTGGTTATCCCTGGTAATACTCCCTCATTCGCCGTCCAGACAATACCCTCGCGTAAGATAAAAACATTACAGGTGAGACCTTCCAGTATTTGTCCAGCATTATCAACCATTATGTATTCATGGATCTCTCTGGGTTTTCCTGCTCTCAATTCTCTGGTTTGGGTGATGAAAGATGTGGCTTTTGAAGCTGGGTTATCACGCTGAAAATTTACGGACCTGACTGAAACTCCCTTAACATATATCTCGTCCGGATACGGGAGGAACGCCTCTCCCATGAGAAATATATCAATGCACTCCTTTTCAAAGGCGCAATGGATCCTGATGCGTGCATTTGACCCGGAAAACACTTCCAGCACCTCTTTGATCGCTGAACTGAGAAGTGCCCTATCCAGTGCCAGAGACCTTCCCTGAAGTGAACTTGATGATTCTAACCTTTCAATATGATCCTCAAATCGCAGTACTTTTGAGTGTTGGTATGTTCGGAAGGTGGTGAAAACACCCTGCGCCAGTTTTCCACTTGCTTCGTCGAGATTAACTGATTTGCCAACATAAAAAAGTTCATAATTCTGATTGTTGAAAGTCAATTTCCAGACACTAACAGACATATTCTCACGTTTTTCCTTTTTCTTCCTGCAATCTTTTGTAATCGTCTGGGGTATCCAGATCCTCAGGGCGTTCCATATCAAAAGATACATAATGGATTTTATCAGCCCACTTGTCAATGAATGATCTGACTGTCATGTCCTTATCCAACCTTGTTATTTCAGGCCATAGGTCACGTTTCACCACCCACGGATGTCCTCTTCTCATCCTGTAACTGGGAATAACAAGTAACGTCTCAGGTGATAGTTCATTTATTAAAGTAGTTACAACTTCAGGTCTAATGGTTGGCTGATCCCCAAGGCAAATAAACACATAATCCACATCTGCCGGTAATGCGATAATACCAGTTTGTATTGAAACAAGCATCTCTTCCGTATCCGCTTCCAAATTTTCTATCCAATTTATATTCAACCCAGAAAAACTGGATGGTACCTCCGGCATACGGTTTGAGCTATGTACAACAAATATCCGGGATATTCCTCCTTTGAAAAGACTGCGAACAACACTACCAAGAACGGTGGTGTCTCCCCATGGTAAATTCAACTTGAATGTTCCCATCCTTGTTGATCTTCCTGCAGCAAGGATCAGGCCGCAACATGAATTCTTGATATCATTCTGACTCATGGATGTTTTATCAACCTCTGGTAATCTTCTGGAGTGTCAACATCAATGAGGATGGACTCGTCAAACCATGGTATTGAGTATAGGGGGAATTTAGAAAAAATTGCTCTTCCGCCCACATCTCCCTGAATCTTAAGTAAAGCTGAGAAAGTCGTTCGGTCGAATAGAACGGGATTTGCGCGTCTTCCACCAGATATGGGATAAATTATTGAGCCAAGTGTTGATGAATGCTCAGCTAATAACTTTCGTATCAAGGGAACAGGGATTTGAGGCTGATCTACCAATAAAAAGACAGCCCCACCAATCCAGGGTGGTAAGTGTGTAATACCAACCTTAATGGAAGTAGATTGTCCATCATACCATTTATCATTTTCTACCACCTCAACAGGCAAGTCCCGTATTACCTCTGAAATCCGATCTCCGTCTTCTCCAACAATCACGTACACTGGGTCTAAACCAGAAGAGATCGCTGTCAATACACAGGCTCGTACGAATGGAACACCCCGCCAATCCAACAAAGCCTTGGGACTTCCCATACGATGTGAACGCCCGGCAGCCAGAATAATGCCCGCGATGCGTTCATTCATCCGGAAAACTTCGGTATTAAAATCCTTTTCATCTGCATTTTTCAGTGAAGCAGTAACAACAGCGTCAAACTTTTTTAGTAATTGTTTTTCAATTGAATGAATTCCCGTTCTATCCGTTAGCACATCTATCTGATTTAACAGCACAGTGCGTCGGGCGTTTTCCGGAATATTTTTCAGTCCTCCCATCGAATGTACCAGCATTCTCTCAATAGCATTTAGTGTTATAGGCTCACCAAAAGCCAGACCGGTAAGTTTTGAGAATACTTCAGGCCTATGCACTGTCTCTTCATTCATAGGAGACCCGACAACAGACAAACCTACACAAACAACCACCTGGTTAACCCAAGGGGGTATAGCCGGTTCATGTGATGCTGGTGCTTTTATTGACCTTTGTTTTGATCCATCGGATTCAATGAATAGCGGCATACTACTATTTACAGCCGCCTTTTCCAGATCAGGCCATAGATCTTGACTTATACCCCCGATCAACCTCCCATCGGAATCTCCACCTGTTATTACCGTAGTAACAGAAAGTTTTTCATCAACCGGCTTTCCGGGAAGCCAGATTTTGTGCACAGGGAACGGGGATAATTGATTCAAACCCAAGTGGGTAGTTGTGGCCACCAGAGAGTCGGAAGCCCATTCCAAACTGAGCCTTGTCAACGCGCTGGTTTTACCACCAGCACCAACGAGAGAGACTTTAGATTCCGAATTGATCCTTAATGCCTGAACAAGGTTCATCCCCAATTATTCCACTGTTGAAAGCAATGAACGATACTCTTCGCGGGCAAGGATGGCTTCCAATACAGCACCACCAATAGCCAATGCCTTGTCAGACACTAAACAACAAATCATTGGATCATTACGGGGGTCTATGTCACCTACCTTGAGACCCTCCATCACATTCAGTCCTTCGTGGATAAGGCCGCGGATGATGCCATTGAAAGGCGCTATTACGGGTTCTCGATCAACAGTCGCAATAATCTCTCCTTGTATAACTGGATCGCCTATACGCACATCTGTTTTAAATATGCCTGACCGCGGAGCCCGCAATACGCGTTCATTAACAAAACTACCAACCCGTTCCGGTAATCCACTATCATCTTCAGCTGTATTATGCCAATAAACCCTCCCCAGATATGGGCCGCGTTTCGATTCAATAACACAATCGCAATTATCTCCGGGTGTGAAACCAGGGCCAATCCCTACATAAAGTACCCCGGTGTTCTTACCGATTTTTACCTTCTGCTTCAACATTCTGGCATCTACAACAACCGAGACTGGTAATTTCGGAAATCTAGTCATATCCTCGTCTACAACGACGGGAATCTTACCGACCTTTTGACTTTCCAAAACTTCAGTACTGGTGTTTACCAGCACTCCTGTGATGTCTTCAATTTCCACTTGTTTTGTATAAACGGCTTCAGCGAATGAAACATAGCGACGTACAGCCAAAGGTTTCGCAATTTCTGTGATCAAAACCCTTGCGCCAACTCGATGCAACCTGACCGCAATCCCACTAGCCAGATCCCCTCCACCTCGGACGATGACAGATAACATAAGACCTTCTTTAAATTTTTCCTAATCCTCTCAGAACCCGCTCGGGGGTAAGAGGAAAATCATCAAACCATACACCAGTAGCGTCATGCACTGCAGCTGTTATTGCTGGCACAAGCGGTATGAATGGCATTTCTCCCATACCCCTGGCTCCAAAGGGGCCAATCGGGTCCGGATATTCAAATATGAGCGTTGACACATTGTGGGGAATATCAAGTATTGTTGGTATGAGATATGTGGACATGTATTTGGTTTGTACCTGCCCATCTTTCTGGATGAAATTTTCCATTATTCCATAGCCGGTCGCCTGAACCACAGCTCCTTCAACCTGGCCGATTACCTGTTGAGGATTCACTGCTTTACCCACATCATTGCCACAAATAACATTTATTAATGTGACCTCTCCAGTGTCAGTATTCACCTCCACATCAACAACTTCAGCCACATAACCGTATGAAAAGTTGGCAATGCATTTACCGGTCACAGGATCAAACGGTGTTGTCTTGGGAGGATAATATGTATATGTGGCAATGGCTGGACGCTCTTCATTCTTCCATTTTTGCAAAGCTTCATTTGCTGCCCCTCTAATGGAATTACCAGCCATAAAAGTCATTCTGGAAGCAGATACACTGCCGGCCCATCCAGAAAAGGCTGTATCTGTTCCGGGCATTTCAATTTTTTCAAAAGGCAAACCTAACGCGTCAGCAGTCATCTGAATAAACGCTGTGTGGGCACCTTGACCTACTTCCGCGCCTGCATGATGCAGAATTACTTTTTCAATTTCAGTTTTTCCATGCAATTCTATGGTCGCGACACATAATTCTGGCGCCCCAAATGAATACCCTACATTCTTAAACCCACAGGCAAATCCTCGACCTCGCATTAAATTTTTCTGCCCTGATGGAGTGACTTTTTTATTGGATTCTTGTTTCCATTCATTATTCTCATTTTTCCAGCCGGCAGCCAGAGCTGTT
>JAAYYW010000305.1 GCA_012515195.1 Leptolinea sp. | reverse complement strand
GGTGGATTGCCGTAATCGTAACTGAGTGGGGAGAATGATAGCGGTCCCTTCCACTTCTGAATCTTTGATCTTTGGATTGTCCAGTGAGAGTAACTTGCGCACGGAAATATCCCCCAACTTCCCCAGATCTTGATGGACAGTAGTCAGTGGAGGGATAAAATGGCTTGATTCCGGAATATCATCAAATCCGGCGACCCCAAGTTTCGCGGGGACCTTTATTCCTTTTTCCCAAGCCTGGTTCAATACACCGAGAGCCATTTGGTCGTTGGCGACAAAGACAGCATCCATCTCCGGATACTGTTCCAATAGAATAGTGAACGAGGCTGACCCGCTGGAAGACGTCCATGACCCATTTACAACCGCAGAGTCGGGAACTTTACGTCCGGCATCTATGAGCGCGCGTGTCCAGCCGCGCTTGCGTTCCTGGGCTTCCCATCCTTCCAATGGCCCTGAAATATGGGCAATGTGTTGATAACCCTGTTCTATGAGATGGGTTGTAACAGCATAAGCGCCTGAATAGTTATCTAATGAAATGGTTACAGGAGCGGAGGCCGGATTCCCTTTAAGGAAAACCATTGGCGGGATTTGATAGGTCATGTGTTTCTGAATTAATTTCCAATTATCACTGACTTCAGGGGCCGCGCAGATAATTCCTTTTACCTGGTGAGCTGTAAGCGATTGGATCAATGGCTGCATTTCTGTTGAATCAAAACTGGGAAGTTCTTTTACCATCAGAGTATAACCGCGGGATTCCGCGGCCTGCGTGATCCCGGTTAACGTGGCAGAAATCCCAAAAAACTCTAATCCGGCAATGATCACACCGATTGTGCGGGCTTGCTGCCGCATGGACCTGGCCAGGGCGCTGGGGTGGTAGTCCATGTCATGCATAACCGCCAGCACCTTTTCCCGGGTCTCGCGGGAGACATCGATCTTATTATTCAAGACTCGGGAGATTGTTTGTGTTGAAACACCACAGGCACGTGCGACGTCCTTGATGGTAACTTTTTGCCTGAATACAGTAGACATGTATAGCCCCTGATCGGTATCATCTTTTTATTTCGTATAGGTTGGGGAAGTGGATAAAAAAATGACCACAACAATTTCATTCCACCAGATGAACAAAATACGATGAACCTATTCTACTAACAATATGAAAAATAGTGCGCTAATTTCCGCTAAATTGCCATTTAAGTTACTAAGGGAGGGAGTTGAGTGATTGAAATCAGCATGAATAACATGTAATCGTTATCGATAACATGTGTCTTCCATCTCCAAAAAAGGAAGTGAACGCTATAAATTCAAAATCTGTACTAAAAATATCGGGTAATACATAAAAAAAAAGAGAAAATTCCTAGGAATATGAATATATACACTCAAAATCGGTGATAGTCACTATTTCTCATGTACAAAAGTCACTTTCTCCTCAATTTCACTTAAAAGCAGTTGACATTGAGTTCTAGAATCGCTATTATGAGCCGGTAACGATAACGTTATCGATAACGTTATTTGCGCAATTTTTATCTGCCTGTCGAAAACAATCCTCTACCTACATTAAAACCCTGAATTTTCAACTGTTCCGCGAAAGGATTCTCAATGAATTCATTGAAAGAATTAGAAATCTGGTTGGTTACAGGCAGCCAACATCTTTACGGGCCAAAAACATTGGAACAGGTAGCGGATGATTCAAGAAAAATTGCCTCGCACCTTAATGATGCCAAAGATATCCCGGTGAAAGTTGTGTTCAAACCGGTTGTTACAACTCCAGATGAAATTAGGACCATTTGCAAGGAAGCGAACAATAATCCTGCTTGTATTGGTATTGTTTGCTGGATGCATACATTCTCACCGGCGAAAATGTGGATCGCAGGTCTATCCATTCTCAATAAGCCCTTCTGTCATCTCCATACGCAATTCGGCCGTGAAATTCCCTGGTCTGAAATTGATATGGACTTTATGAATCTTAACCAATCGGCACATGGCGACCGCGAATTTGGTTTTATCGGTACACGAATGCGTCTTAATCGCAAGGTGATTGTAGGGCACTGGCAGGATGGTGACGTCAAGGCTCAACTCGGGTCATGGGCCCGATCAGCCGCAGCCTGGGCCGATTCTCAGGAACTAAAGGTTGCCCGACTGGGCGACAATATGCGTGATGTTGCCGTCACGGAAGGAAACAAAGTCGGCGCACAAATCAAGATGGGATATTCCGTATATGGATACGGGGTCGGCGATCTGGTGAAATACATAGACCAGGTAACTGAAAGTGATGTGGATAAACTGGTTACCCGGTATGGTGAAGAATATGAAATTGCCCGCGAGGTAATGCAAACCAAGATTTTCACAGCGTTGCGTGAAGCGGCACGTCTGGAGATCGGGATGCGGGCATTCCTGGGCGCCGGAAATTTCAAAGCATTTACCACAACGTTTGAAGATCTTCATGGCATCAACCAGTTGCCAGGCCTCGCCTGTCAGCGTTTGATGAACGATGGGTATGGATTTGGCGCCGAAGGCGATTGGAAAACCGCAGCACTTGTACGTTCCATGAAAGTCATGGGAACCGGATTGGAGGGTGGTGGAACTTCCTTTATGGAAGATTACACCTACCACATGCCGGAAAAGGGAACTGCCTGCGTCTTGGGCGCTCACATGCTTGAGGTGTGCCCATCAATTGCCAGCGACAAACCTTCATTGCAGGTTTTCCCGTTATCCATTGGTGGGAAAGCGGACCCGGCACGTCTGCTGTTCAACACGAAAACTGGCCC
>JAAYYW010000028.1 GCA_012515195.1 Leptolinea sp. | reverse complement strand
TCTTGCGCTTTTTGACCTCGAGGAGCCGGAACATTGCCTGAAACGTGGTGACGAATGGGTTTTCGCCCCGCAAGAACCCTACGAACTACGCGGAGACGTGGATAACGTGGTATTCCCGTGTGGATTCACCCTGGCACCAGATGGCGATACACTGAATATCTATTATGGCGCAGCAGATACCAGTATCGCCGTAGCACAGGCCAGTGTGGACGATATGCTGAAGTGGTTATCAGAGACTGAGAGGCCCGGTTTTCGGCGGCGGTTCTCAGACCATTAACCTGGAATGATGTTTCCCGCGGTTAATTGTGCCAAACGACCACTGCGTTACGGCCTTCGTGTTTTGCGCGGAACAGGGCCTTATCGGCCCGCTGAATAGCCGTTTCCAACGTTTCTGCCTGTTCTCCGTTAGGGTTGAGCCCAATACTAATAGTCAGGTAGATGTGGCCGCCCAGGCCGTCATCAAAGACCGCTTCTTCCACGCCCTGCCGCAGCCGCTCGGCGATCTCGATCGCGCGGTGTTCCGGGGTGTTCGGTAGGAGGACGACGAACTCTTCGCCCCCGTATCGGCAAATGATGTCCGTCTCGCGTACAGAATTCCGGAAGATATCCGCCAGTTTACGCAGGACGTCATCGCCGGTGCAATGACCGTACGTGTCATTGACTTGCTTGAAAAAGTCAATATCACACATCAAGACAGCCAGCGGAGTATTATCCTCCTTCGCCCGGTTGAAAAAGCGTTTCCCTTTTTCTTCCAGGCAGCGAATATTGCTCAAACCGGTCAGAGTATCCGTGAGCGCCTGGTGATGAAACAATTTTTGCTTTTCATCGGCGATCTCGAACAAGCGGGCTGACTTCAACACCAGCTCATCCAGGTTGGCATCCGGTGTATTATCATCCACCAGTTCGTACTGCGCTTCGGTGATTGAATCGTTTACAAATTCTTTGCGGTGCATCACCAGCTTCTTCTTGTTCTTGCCGGCCACATAACACATGCACAGGTTGAGCGGACAGGCCAAAAACGGGTTGAGCGCCAGGTCGTACAGCTCCTTGTACGCTGAAATGCCGTACAGATTTTTCCAGATATAGTTATCCCCTTTGTCCGCGGGTGTGACATCCAACGATTCGGCAAACCCATTCTTCACAAAGAGATCGATCAACGTATTAAGGTCTTCGGGTGAACCGGACTCGGAAAAATCAAAGCCATGTCCGTTGAGGTAATCAATGATCTCCTTACCGATATCCCGCATGATGACGCCCTGCGTGAAGGCATCGTACTTGGCAAGGATCTTGCCAAATGCCACAAGCACAGCTTCATAGAGAAGGGGTTTAAAATTTTCCATGGTCAGTAGTTTTTTTTCATTTCGTTAATAAATATTTGGATAACAGTGGTCTTTTTATCCAATTTTTAGTATATTCGGATACCGTGAAGAATGGTGGTTAATTTCCCATAAATTCCCCTGATACTAGTCAAAATACGAGAAGTTTTGTTTTTTTGCACCTACAATCATGATTTTGAAGGTGATCGCGATCTAGAATGAAATTTTTGTCTCAACAATTATGAATGAATAGTGGAACACCACTTCCTGTTTTTCGAAATTATCTCCTCTCTTCCCCCCAATTTGATACAATCACCGCTATGAAACCCGAGACAAAAAAGATCATCCAGATATTACTTCCGCTGATCGTGCTGACCGGCGGAGTGGTCCTTCTGCTGCAACACCTGCCGAGCACGGCACCGGCACCCACGCCCTCATCCACCCCGACCCTGACCGCCACGCCGAAAAGTCTACCCACCGGAACACCCACTACCAAGCCATCCCCCACCGCCACGGCAGAGCCATCCGTCATGCCGACCGCCGTACCCGAAGTTCCGGCCGTGGCCTACCCGGTGGGACCCGAAAATTACCCGCCCGGTATCAATCCGCTCAATGGCCTGATGGTGGAGGACACGGAGAGCCTGAAGCTGCCCCCGGCGCTGTTGTCCATCAGCAATTCGCCGGTCACCGCGCGGCCGCAGGCCGGCCTCTCCTGGGCGCCGCTGATCTATGAGATGTTCATCGGTGCGGGCAACAGCCGCTTCCTCACCATCTTTTACGGCGACCTGCCTAAGACCCCCGATACCGACAATCCCGAGATCGGCCCGATCCGTTCCGGCCGTCTGGCGTACGAACACGTCCGTAAGCTGCTCAACGGCTTCATCGTGATGGCCTATGCCTCCGACTGGGTCTTCCCCAGCCTTAATTATTTCCACAACCTGCAGACCGAACACCCCGACGATATCAATGGTGGACGGCTGCGCGTGTTCGACCTCATCGACCTCAAGCGTTCGTACCTGCAGGAACTGGGCGAGCCGAATCCCATCGGCCTGGTGTTTGACCCGACCGTACCCGCCGGCGGCAAGGACGGCCAAACCGTCTGGCTGCCGTATGCCTACGTGGACCAGATCTGGTGGCATTATGATGAAGACAGCGGCACATATCACCGCTGGCAGGACAGGGAGAACGGGAAGGATTACACGGAACAGGTCGACAGTCTCACCGACGAACCGCTGGAGATCGAGAACGTCGTGGTCATCTTCGTGGACCATATCGCCTACCGTGAGACGCTCATCGACCTCACCCTGCTGTACACCAACCGTGAACGCGCCCTGCTCTTCCGCGACGGGCAGGTGTTCGAGGGCTACTGGACGACAAAAGGGGAAGAATACGAAAAGACCACCGGCAGGCTGCGTCCCCTGCGCTTCCTGGATAAGAACGGTGACCCGTTCCCGTTGAAACCCGGACAAACCTGGGTAGAGATCGTCACCCAGGAGACTCCGGTCTACGAGACCGAGTACACTGAAGATTACTACCGGCTGGTTAACAACAAGCAGCCGGGATCCGGCATCTGGGTAGTACGTTTTGTCCACCCGGAAAATATCCAGCCCAACCAGTAGGTATCCGATGACCAGCCTGTACAACTTTTGCGAATACTCACCCGACTGGCCGCGTGAATTCGACCGCGAAGCTGCCCGTCTGCGCGGTTATTTCCATGATGAGATCATTGATATCCACCACGTGGGCAGCACGTCCATCCCCGGACTGGCCGCCAAGGCGATCATCGACCTACTGCCCGTGGTCAAGAACATCGAGGCGGCTGATAAACTGACCCCACAGTTGGAAAAGGAAGGTTACCGCGCCTGGGGTGAATACGGCCTGTCTGGGCGGCGGTTCTTCACCAAAGACCGCAACGGATACCGTACCCACAACATCCACATCTACGGCGATGGCAACCCGGATATTCTACGGCACGTGGCATTCTGCGCCTATCTGCGCGTACACGAGGATGATCGCCGGGAATATGAAGCCCTCAAACGCGCGCTGTTCGCGAAATACCCGGCTGATATCGACCGCTACACGGACGGCAAGACGGAATTCATCACCCACCTTGAACCGGTTGCCATTGATTGGTATAAACAACAAAAATCCACTTCGTAGTTGCTTACAGGTTTGAAAACTCCAGCAGCGCGGACTCACAGTACAATTAATCTGTTAACCGGATAGATTGAGTCGAAAATAAGGCAGGCAGTATATGCACCGATCACGTGTGCTTTTGTGGGCTATTCTGATCATTGTATTGGGACTCGCGCCCATTACGGCCAACCCGGCAGTTGCATCCACTCCGGTTCCCGCAGGTTTGGCTGCACAGATGGACACATCCGGACCGGCTGATTATCCGTCTGGTATCAATCCGCTTACGGGCCTCCCGGTGGACAATCCTGCAGATCTTGACCTGCCGCCGGCGCTGGTTTCCATCTCCACCTTCCCGCCATCCGTTCGTCCACAATCCGGCCTTTCGTACAGCCCCTGGGTATTCGAATTGTTTATCGGCGAGGGTATGTCGCGATACCTGGCGTTGATCTACGGCAATTACCCACAGGCTGATCTGGAAGATGCCGGAACGACGGAAGATGAAACGATCACGGCAGATGATCCATCCATTGGCCCCATACGTTCCGGACGTCTGCCGTACGAGAGCATTCGCAAGCTGTACAACGGTTTCCTGGTGATGGCCTCCGCGTATCACACCGTGGCCGAGAAATTGAGCGATTTTTCCAACATCTTCGGCACCGATGATGACGTTTCAGGCGGCAGCTCTGTCAAATCTACCGATCTGCGCGTGCTGGCGGAAAGCTTCCGTGAAAAGCTGAGGATGACCGTTGAGGGATTGGGCGGTATGCATTTCGATCCGCAATATCCCGAGGGCGGGCTGCCCGCGTCACAGATATGGTATCCCGTTGCCGTGCTGAACCAGGTTGTCTGGCAGTACGATCCGGCAGCCGGAGCATACACCCGCTGGCAGGATAACGGTGACGGTGTAACCTTCATCCAACAGTATGACAAATTAAACGGCGAAACGTTGACATACGAGAACGTGGTTATCCTGTTTGCCGAGCATCACCGCTACGCCGATACGCTGATGGACATAGACCTTTTATATGTGACAAAAGGCAAGGCAGTGTTGTTCCGCGACGGACAGAAATACGATCTGTACTGGACCACGCGCAGCGGTGAATATGAACAGACCACCGGGTTGATGCGCCCCATCCGCTTTATGGACGCGGACGGCAACCCGTTCCCCTTCAAACCCGGTCAAACCTGGGTACATTTGACACCCCTCGGTGCGCCCGTCTACGAGACAGAGCCCTGGGAGATGACTGGATTAACAGACCCGCACACTGCCTGGCAGCAGCATAAACGATCGCGCGGTGAAGGCACCGGCTACTGGACGGTGGAGTTCTACCAGCCAGAGATCGTTCCGCAGAATTAAGGTTCTTTTCATCTTTATCTCTTAATATTGATGCAATGTATCCATCTTCTTTCCTGGTTACCAAGCATCAACAGGAATGAAAAGATACAGTAGAATTATGAATTCCGGTTGATGGATTGGCCGGGCATTACAACAACCCGTAGAATTATCGCGCGGTCAGGAAATTTGACCGCCTCAAAGGATGGAAAAATGAATAGTCGGAAAATACTCCTCGGATTTGCCTGTCTGGCTGCCTGTGTATCTCTGGCAGGCTGTAACCTTCCCGCCAACAGGGCAGATGCCACGAAAACTGCCCAGGCCAACGAAGCCCAGTCTGTCTTGCAGACAGCCATGGCCAATGCCAGCGCCGCCATGACGCAGGCCGCTGCCAGCGGAAAACCAACCCTGGCACCCGTCGCGGCCACCACCGCGGCCCCGGTCGTAATACCCACGCTGGGAGCCACGCAAAAACCCATTCCGTCAGATCCGGGAACGGACAACGCGGCGCTCGCAGGTGAAACCGTCCCCGATGGGACAAAGTACACTCCCGGCGCAACCTTCACCAAAACCTGGCGGATGATGAACACCGGCACCTCCACCTGGACAAATTCCTATAAATTGATTTTTGTCGATGGTGATCAAATGGAAGCCACCAAGGAATTCTATATTCCCGTCCCGGTGGAACCCGGCAAGATCATCGATATGTCGGTACAGATGAAAGCCCCGGATACTGAAGGGACTTACAAGGGCTACTGGAAGATCAAGAACCCGAATGAAAAAACCTTTGGCCCCGGCGGCACAGGCAGCTTCTGGGTACAGATCGTCGTCGCCGTCCCCACACCAACTGCCACTGCCATACCACCCACAGCCACGGCCACCAGCGAGCCCACAACTACAGCGGAAACCCCTACCGCAAGCAGTTAATATCCTTATAAGAACAAAAAAAGCGGGGTGGACTATGAACGTCCACTCCGCTTTACTATCAGTCGGTTATTTTAACTAAATACGGCTTCTAGCGGCTGTATTCCTGCAAGGCTTTAATTCGTTTGGCGATCATCGGATGATCACTCAATAATTCACCCATATTCTCACCAACCGAGTCGTCCTGCCGTTCAATGACAGCCAGAGCCTGCTGCAGTTCAGCCGCCGTGTCAATATCTCCCACAGCCAATTGTGCCAGTGCGGCAATCCCGCGGGTCAGATCACCGCAGGCAGCCAGACCAGCCCGGTCGCAGGAATATTCACAAGCCCTGGCCCACCAGCGGAAGGTGAACGCGAAGAGCAGCGCCGCGCCCAGCGAAGACGGCATACCCGCCATCCCACCCAGCAAGGTATTCAACAGGGTGTGGCCATACACAATATGGCCCATCTCATGTCCGATGACGAACTTTAGCTCATCACGGTTCATGATCTTTAGCATGGGTTCATACAGAACGATCACTTTGGGTGTATGTAACCCGAAGGTATACGCGTTGACCTGCCGACCGGGAACAATAAACACATCCACAGGTTCACAACTCAGCGCCTGCCGGCATTCACGTACCATATCCCCAAGCTCATCCAGCACCTGATTTTCACCGGTTCGGCCATCCACAGGTATGCGGTACGCCTGCCGCAATAGCGCCTGATGGTGCTGCACATTCGCCATGGTGCTGGCTCCCAGCATGATCATTCCCAGTGCCGGAACCGCGCAAAGTGACACGCAAAACGCGGTACCAGCCGTCATTCCGGTAATGGCCGCAATAGAGACCAATGCCATCGCGGTGATGACCAGCAGTGTGATCAAAAGGGTGGGTATTTCGGAGGGGTGGCGGGATGGACGTCTCATAAAGATTATTTGTATTTTAGACCAAAATTCAGAATATCGCGCACCAACTCCGGCCCGGTGTAGATGAGGCCGGTGTACACCTGAACAAGAGCCGCGCCCGCGTCAATCTTTTCCTGCGCGTCCTGTGGGGTTATGATTCCTCCACTGGCAATGACGGGTATCTCTCCACCGGTCATGGTGACAACCTTGCGGATCAGATCGTTGTTCATAGCCTGCAATGGTTTCCCGCTCAGGCCGCCAACTTCCTGGGCAAGCGAAGAATGCAAGTGCGGCCGCTTCACCGTCGTATTGCTGATGATCACGCCGTCCATGCCCGTAGTAATGATCGCATCCAGTGCTTGTTCCAGCTCGTCGTCTGTCATATCAGGGGCCAACTTAACGACTATGGGAACAGCCCGTCCGGTGGCATGACCGGCAGCGGTAATCTCATCATTTAATGGCTCCAGCAACTCAAGCAGAGCTTTTCGGGTTTGAAGGTCGCGCAATCCGGGTGTGTTGGGTGAACTGACATTGACTGCCAGGTAATCCGCCAGGGGGAAGAACTGCCGCGCAAGGTGCAGGTAATCGTCAATGGCCGATTCGTTCGGGGTCACCTTGTTCTTGCCAATGTTCACCCCAACCACAAAACCATTCCCACGCGCGTGGTGGATCTTTTTGGCCAAAAAATCCGAGCCTTTGTTGGGAAAACCCATCCGGTTTATGACCGCTTCATCTTCCACAAGGCGGAACACGCGCGGCTTGGGGTTGCCCGGTTGGGCTTTTGGGGTAACAGTACCCACTTCAATATGGCCAAAACCCAGTGCCGCAAGGCCACGCCAACCGAGTCCATCTTTGTCATACCCGGCCGCCATTCCAACCGGATTGGGGAACTTGATTCCCATGCAGGTCACTTCTGGACCTTTGTTTTTTGCCCGGTACATTGCCCGGACCAGCGCGGTGGCAGGCGAAAACCACCCGGCCAGTTGAAGCATCCAAATGGTCGTGTGATGAGCCTGTTCCGGTGTGAGCTTGTAGATCAGAGGCCGAAACGTTTGATAGTTCATTTTTTTACTTTCCTGGTTGTTTCAGAAACTCCCGGACGGCGTTTATCTGTTCCAGTGGAATTCGTTCATTCGCTTCCCAGTGGTCCAGCAAGCCGGTTAATGTGAGGGCGGCATGTAGCTTGAATCCCGCGGCATTCAGCGCCTCACGGGCGCCGGATTGCCGGTCGATCAGCACAACCACATCCTCCACAGAAAGGTCAGCTGATGACAGCTTTGCAATGGCTTCAAACTTGCTGCCGCCAGTGGTAGCCAGATCATCGATGACCACGACCCTTTCGCCGGGTTTATAAAAACCTTCTATGTCAGCTTTGGTACCGTACATTTTCGCTTCCTTGCGCGGATAAATCACCGGCCAGCCGGTTTGCAGGCTGATGGCAGTAGCCAGGGGAAGCGCGGCGTATGGCAGAGCAGCCAGACGGTCAAATTTCAGTTCTTTCAAAATCGGGACGTAGGCAGCAGCAGCCTGTGCCAGCAAGTCAGGATGAGAAACCAACTGCCGCAGGTCGATGTAGATGGGTGATTCAAGTCCTGATTTCAGGATGAACTTGCCAAACCCGATGCAGCCGTCATTCAATAATCCTTCCACCAGCGCATCTGATATCCGACGCTTTCCGTTTGAACGGCTTGTTGCTGCTGTCGGGCAACAGTCAGATACGTGTTGCTTGATCTTCGCGTGCAGATCAAGCGCCGCCTGACGCATATCCGGTGCTTTCGAAATGGCGCGGGAAACGGGGATTAACAAACCCGATTTATCCGCCCGCAATCCCTCCTGGAGGGCAAGAGCCAAGTCGGCACCCTGAGGTCCGACCCCCGGCGCCAGTATCCACATGTCCGGCACCAGTTCGCGCACACAATGCAACGCCTCAACCTGGGTGGCACCAACCACCAGTCCGATATTTTTATCCATATTCCATTCATGAGCCAGCAAAGCTACTTTTTCAAAAAGCCGCAGCGGCATATGCTCACCGGCCAGATGCAAGTCCTGCAGGTCCATTGCACCTGGGTTTGATGTTTTGCAGAGCAGGAAAACACCCCTGTTCGGGTCCTTCAAGAAAGGTTGAATTGAATCATATCCGAGGTACGGGTTCAACGTGATACCGCCGCCATTCAAATTGACAAAGGCCGAGCGGGCATAGGCGTCAGCCGTGGAGGAGATATCTCCCCGCTTGCTGTCAAGGATCACCGGGATACCCTCCGGTACCGCGGCGATAACTTCTTTCAATGCCTGCCAGCCTTCCGGCCCAAAGGCTTCAAAGAAGGCGGAATTCGGTTTATAGGCGGCCGCGATGTCGGATGTGGCTTCGATCATACGCAGGCTGAAATCCCGGGCAGCGCTGGCAGTCGGCTCTGCCAATTGTTCCGGACGCGGATCGATCCCAATGCACAAAAGGGATCCAGTTTTGTTTACTCGTTCTTCCAATTGGGTGAAAAAGGGCTTCATCCCCACCTCTTTTTGCGTTGATTATACCTTGCCCAGCACCAATGCGAGCAAAGCCATACGGGTATACAGGCCATATTCCATTTGACGGAAATAAGCCGCGCGCGGGTCATCATCCACTTCCATGGCAATCTCATTGACACGCGGAAGCGGGTGCATGACGATCATTTCCTCTTTTGCTTTTTTCAGCGTGTCCGGTCCGATAATATAGCTGTTTTTTACCGCCTCATAGGAAGCCTCATCGGGGAAACGTTCCTTCTGAACACGGGTCACATACAGCACATCCGAGCCGCCCAGGCATGGATCCAGTTCGGTAAAGGCTTTCTGCGCGATATTCTTTTCCTTCACTTCGTTGTATACCTCATCCGGCATACTCAACACCTCTGGCGCGACGTAATTGATCTTCACGTCGTACAGGGTGAGCAGGCGGGCCAGCGAGTGGACGGTGCGACCGTGCTTCAGATCACCCAACATGGTCACGGTCAGTCCATCGATCCGGCCCATTTCTTGATAAATCGTGAACAGGTCAAGTAGTGCCTGCGTGGGATGTTCACCCACACCATCACCGGCATTGATGACCGGTTTGTGGGCATATTTCGCAGCAATAGCCGCCGACCCAACTTCTGGATGGCGCAGTACGATCACATCAACGTAACATTCCAAGGAACGGATGGTATCCGGCAGCGATTCCCCTTTGGAGACGGATGAATACTTCACTTCGTTGATCGGAATAACGGATCCGCCCAACCGTTCCATGGCCGATGTGAACGAAGCGGACGTACGGGTGGAGGGTTCGTAGAACAGGTTGGCGAGGATCTTGCCTTTCAACAGGTCAAACGTACCGACACGGCGTACCATCCCCTGCATTTCTTTGGCTACGGCGAAGATATAATCCAGGTCGTTGCGGTCGAACTGTTTCACCGAGATGACATCCGTTCCATAGAAACGGGTCTCTTTGTGGTCGCCGAATGGAAGCACCGGATTCGGTCGATAAGCGGGTGGTTGATGTGGGGTCATAAAATCTCCTTTTTATGGATAGAGATGGATATACTCATTTCAATTCCGATCTGATATTGTGACCGGAGCCGGGTTCGGCCAGAATTTCGCCGTTCTTATATACAACCTTGCCCCGCAGGGTGACGGATTCAATACGCCCGGTCAGGGTGAAGCCATCAAAAGGAGACCAGCCGCTGCGGGTATGAGACTTTGCCGCATCGAATGTCCAACGGGCTGCGGGATCGATCTCCACGAACGTATCCGGCTGCTCTGGAAGATGGAAGATGTGGCGCGGATTAATGACACAGCGTGCCAGGATATCATCCAGCGTCAACCGTCCCTGCGACATGGCTGTCAGGTAAAGTGGCAGGGCGCTTTCCAACCCTGGAAAACCGGGCGGCGGATTGTCGCTGTCCTTTTCCCCCGGGGTATGGGGAGCGTGATCAGTGGCAAAACAATCGATGCAGTCCAGATTGTCCCATAAAGCCTGAACATCATCCCGCGAAGCAAGGCGCGGCCGAACTTCCGATCGGCCGGGGCTGATGGAGGGGATGTCATCGCAGTTAAGGAATAGATGGTGCGGACTAACCTCGCATGTCACCGGGATGCCGCGGGCTTTGGCCGCCCTGATGAGCATGATCTCGCTTCGCAGGGAAATATGGCACAGGTGTACCGGTCGGTTGGTCACTTCAGCCAGTAAAATTGCCGCGGCCAGGGAGGGCCCTTCGGCATGCACACAAAGCGGGGATGAAGCCGGCCAGTTCTGGAAGTGGATGAACCAGTCTTCCATATTGTCCAGTTTCAGGTCACCATAGGTAGAGTCAAGATACATCTTCAGCCCGGCAGTATGCGGCGCCAGGCTCGCAGCCGTTTCCCGGTTGCCCGCTCCCGCGCCAATAAACTGGGCAAAGTCACAGCGGGCTTTGGATCCGGCCAGAGACAGGGTCGCTTCGAGGGTCTTTCTGTCAGTGACAGGAGGTTTTGTGTTGGGCATCGCCAGTACCATCGTCACGCCGCCGGCCAGGGCGGAAGCGGTTCCAGTCGACCAGTCTTCTTTGTGTTCACCGCCTGGTTCGCGCATGTGTACGTGTGGATCAATCAGTCCAGGAATTCTCATAGCCGCCCTCCGTCAACTGACAAAAAAAGAGAGCCCGATTCAGGCTCTCTGATAAAAACAAATATTTCATCCCCGCCGGTTGAAGGCTGCACGGGTTTCATATATCGTGTGTGCGGAGGATTTTTGTACATGCCGTGCGCTATTTTACCGGAAAAATCCAAGGAGTCAAGGCGATTTGGATATTTTTCCGGGTTTTCTTAATATTCCTTGATTTTTCACCTTAAAGCGGATGGAATTTATACCTCAGGTAGAAATACGTAATTATTGGAAGAAAGACATCGCGTATTGCAACAGCCATAAAATGATCATGCCAGAGGCAATGGTGATCAGGATGTTGCGGGTTTTCAGAGCAATCACCACTGCCAGCATCCCGGCCACCAGCCGTAAATTCGATAACGATAGATGAATACCCCCGTCGCGCACCAGCAATTCCGGCAGCACAATGGCCGAGAAAACGGCCGGCGGTACCAGCCGCAGGATGCGCGTCATAAAACCCGGCATCTGAAAACGCTGAAAGATCAGGATGAACGAGAGGCGGATCAGGTATGTCCCAAGTCCCCCCAGAATAAGAATGAGCCAGATATTCAACGAGTCCATCGTTCGACTCCGTACCCGACAGCAATACCGAGAATGGCTGCTGTAACCAGTCCCAGCTGGAAAGGCATTCCCCGCAACAGGATGGCAGAAACCCCGCCCACCACGGCTGCAACTGCCGTTGACCTGTCGCGAATGGACGGAATGGACAGGGCCAGGAACGTCAACGCAATGGTGAAATCGAGCGACCAGGCAGCCGGTACCTGCCCCCCCGCGAACACTCCTACGGCTGTGGCGGCCTGCCAGGTTGTCCACAGCGCCATACCCGCCCCGAGAAAATACCATCCCTTATGGGGCATATCCGGTTCCGCGTTGTAGCGGGTAATCGTCATGGCGAAAGCTTCGTCGGTGAGCAGATAGGCCAGAATCATTTTGCGCCAGAAGGGAATCCGGCTGAAATGCGGTGATATGGTCGCCGAGTACATGATGTGCCGCAGATTGACAACGATGATCGATACGATGACTACGGATGCCAGCGCTCCGTTGGCGATCAACTGGGTGGCAGCAAATTGCGCGCTGCCGGAAAACACAATGGAGGACATGAGAAATGCCTGTAATGGAGGCATTCCCGCATTTACCGCCGCAATTCCGTAGATCAGTCCAAATGGCATTACCCCCAGCAATATCGGCAGCAGATCACGGACGCCGGAAAAGAATTGAGAGCAGGACGTTGGTTTCATGGGCAATTAAGGCGTGATTATACCTGAGACATAAAGGCAATCTCAATAAAAAAAGAAGAAAATCTATGTGATCGATAAGAATCCATGTATAATATATAAATCTCATCTTATTTGTCAGGTATCCATGAAAAATATAAACCCCAACTGCTTTGTTTGTAATCAGCCCCAATCAGAGGTCCCATTGATCCAGTTCCAGTACAAAGACATTGAGTATCATGTCTGTCCGGAGCACCTGCCGATCATGATCCATTCCCCGCAGAAACTGACCGGCTTGCTCCCTGATGCTGAGAAACTCAAACCTCACAATCAATAATAGAAACGCCCGTTGCGATTAAACAACGGGCGTTTTCCATTTTTTTATCCGAGCTTACTTCCTACCCAGTAGGGCGCCAAGTCCCTGCATCAGAGTTCCGGCAACTAGCTTGCCCGATTCAGATCGGTAGCCGCCTCCGGCTTGCGATCCGGCAACAACAGCATCCAGAAGAGAGGACATGGTATCCTGTCCCTGCTGCTGTGATTGCATAAATTCGAGTCCGGCTGCCAGTACTTGCTGCATGCTAATCCCGCTGCCTGATCCGGCTTGCGATGATCCCTGGCTACCACCAAGAGCACCACCCAGGAGAGATGAGAGCATATCAGCCTGGGCATTTCCACCTGAGCTTGAAGCCTGTCCCCCGCCCATCAAACCACCAAGCAGTGATGACAGGGCATCGGACGAGCCAGCACCGGCAGATGGTTGTTGCGATGATGAACCGCCCATCATGGTGCCCAGCAGGCTGCCCAACGCATCCGCGTTTCCGGCCTGCGCGGAACCCTGCCCGCCCATATTCGTCCCCATCAGTGCAGTGATCAGCTGCATGGCATTACCGGCATCGAGGTTTTGACCCTGCAATTCCGATGCTGCCCGCGCGAGTCCGTCGGCATACACATTACCACTGCCTGATTGACAATTCTCACGCACCTGCTGCGCGGCATATTCCAACTGCGATGAAGGCGGTGCTTTTGGTTTTTCCTGCATGGCCTGCGTGATCGTATTGAACACACTCACCATGTGATCGCCATGGTCTTTATTGTGTGTATCCGCCTGGTTTAATGCGCCCTGATTTTTGGCCAACTCCTGGGCAACATTGCCAAACAATTTGGCCAGATTTACTTTTGTTTTTGCCATGACAATCTACCCGTTACGGCTTGGGGATCTTGAATACCTGTCCGGCTTTGATCATTCCGGGGTTGTCGCCAATGACAGCTTTATTCGCTTCATAGATCTTCATCCATGATTCGCGGGTTGAGCTCTTGTAATATTTCATGGCAATCCCACTGAGGGTCTCACCCGGCTGTACGGTATGTTCAGCGAGAACAGCTGCCGCGGCAGCTTCTTTGGCCGCCTTCATATCAGCCTGTGTTTTCTGGTAGGTCTCGTTGGCGAGTTTCTGTTGTTCGGCTTTTTTCTTTTCTTCTTCTTCTTTTGCTTTGGCATCAGCGCGGGCTTTGGCTTCGGCTTCTGCCCGGGCTTTTACTTCCGCATCCTGTCTGGCTTTAGCGTCAGCAGCAGCTTTGGCAGCCGCCGCTTTTTCATCGCGATTGGTCAGGAGATCAATAGCTGAATCTAAAATGTTTTTCTTTTTTTCTTCTGGTGACATAATTTACCTTTCCCTAAATCCCACTGTTTTTTTACCACATTATCTAATTATACTGATTTGGATAAATAAAGCCAACTTGTTATTAGACTTTCTTACAAACAATTAACAAACGTTATAATTTTATTCGTGAGACACCTTCAGCTTTCCCTCCTCTTGATATTTCTACTTTCGGCCTGCACATCAACGTCAACGGCCATATTACCGCAACTACCAGCGGCTCAGCCCACATTAACTGACATTCCCCTGCCCACACCAACCATCACACCAAAACCTACCGCAGATTTGAACATGCTATCTGCATCTTGCCTGGACACTCAGGCAGCGAATGCCATTGTGGAAGGCTGGCTGTTGCGGGCTGGATATGCGACTTTGAGGGATGCCTGGCTAGCCTTCATGGAAGCCACAGGCGAGGGTGACATTCTCACGTCTTCCACCACAGATTATGACAACCTGATCGCCTACGCGGTTACCTGGCGCAAGATGCTTCTTTTGGGCGAATACCCGTTCAGGGTACAAATTGGCGACCGCCAGGGTATTGGGTATTGCTCGGTACTTATCTATCACGGAGGAATGGGTCCGGAGGTAGGCATGGGAATCACGGATGTGGCGCTCGCCGGTGAATGGAGCGGTTACGCTTCAGGCCTGGTTGCCACAGAAGAAGATGCCCGGGCGTTCCTGGCGAACCGCGTTGGCATGCCGGTAACCGTGCGCTATATGGTAGCCCAGAACCCACAGGACATCGGATTCGTGCGCCCAGGGTTTTTCAGCCCGGTGATGCAGCAATTGTGGAGTGGAAGTTATTTCACCCGCATCCCTGAGGAGATGAGCCTGTTGACCAACCTGGTCGGACAACCCCGTGGGCCCAGCATTCAGGAGATGATGCAGGTGGCAGGCTCAATCGAAGGACACGGTGTATTCCTGGAATACATCGTCGATATGATCCCGCAGCGATGATCGCCGGCGCGGCAGGCTACACCATTAAGGTACGATTTCAAGCCGTGCAAGCGAGGCAGCCAGACGTTTGAATCCAACCGTATCAAAGAAAACATCAACTGTCTCATCGCCGTCTTCCAGCACACTCTTCACCACAAGACCTTCACCCCAGACCTCGTGTTTCACCCGGCAATTGGCCGGGAAGCGCTGCTCAACCTGCTGTTTTTGCTGACGTGGTGCAGGTCGGAAAGTCCCATAGGATGGTGACGGCGTGGTCCAGTTGGCATAACTCTCTGTCCGCTGTTTGAATGGCGAGCGGCCCACACGGGTGGGGGCAATCAACCCCTGTCTAAGAACAAGCTGTGATGGAATATCCTTTAAAAAACGGGATGGGGAACAATTTTCGTAACTGCCATATCCACTTCGCCGGTCTGCCCGGGTAAGGTAAAGGCGGTCTTTGGCACGGGTGATGCCCACGTACAGTAAACGGCGTTCTTCCGCCATTTCCTCCGGGTCATCCAGTGACCGGCTATGCGGCAACACACCATCATCCAAACCGGTGATAAAAACCACCGGAAATTCCAATCCTTTGGCTGCATGCAATGTCAACAGTGTCGGGGCTTCCACATCTTCTGCCAATGTGTCCTGGTCAGAGACCAGAGCCAGGCGCTCGAGGAATTCATCCAGTCCGCGGTCATCGAACTCCAGGGCAATTTTCATCAACTCCAATACATTTTCCCAGCGTTGATGCCCTTCCTCTGTCCGGTCATCGATATAGTCTTCGTACCGGATATCATCCAGAATGCGCTGAACCAGTTGTGTTAGCGGAATACCTTTGGTATTCGCGTCCCGCCAGGAAATCAGATTCGCCCCAAAATCAGCCAGTCCATTCGCAACGCGCGCGGTGAAATTGGGAAAATGCGGCGATTCCTGTCCCTGCCTGCCCAACCCGGCCAGTACCTCACCGGATGATATTCCCAGATCATGCGCGTGCTGTTGTAATGCCGCGACGGTCTTGTCACCAATCCCACGGGTTGGTACGTTGATCACCCGTGCCAGGCTGACCTCATCACTCGGGTTGTAAACCAACCGCAGATAAGCAATGATATCCTTCACTTCACGCCGGCCGTAGAAACGCTGCGCCCCAACCAATCGGTAGGGGAGATTGGCCTTCAAAAAAGACTCTTCCAGCAATCGGGACTGGGCATTCGTGCGGTACATAACCGCCACCTGACTTCCCTTCCATTGCTTTACATTTATATTATTGCGGATGGTCTCTGCCACATATTCGGCTTCTGTTTTATCATCCACTGATTCATACACAGTGATCGTCTCACCCCTGCCATTATCAGAAAACAGCCGCTTGGGGGTGCGGTTAATATTGTGGTCGATCACAGCCCGGGCTGCATCCAGAACCATCTGGGTGGAACGGTAATTCTGTTCTAACAGGATCTTTTTGCTGTCAGGATAGTCACGTTCAAATGATTGTACATTCCGGTAATCAGCCCCGCGCCAGCGGTAGATGGATTGATCTTCATCGCCCACTACAAACAGGCTGTTGCCGGTTATACCCAGATGGCGCAGAATCTGGTATTGGGCAGTGTTGGTATCCTGAAACTCATCCACGAGCACTTCGCGAAACCTGCGGCTATACCGGTCGCGCACGGCAGGGTTCGCCGCGAACAGATTGACCGCCTCGTTCAGCAGATCATCAAAATCGAGCGCGTTGCTGGCACGCAATAATTCCTGGTAGCGGCGGTACACCCTCAGGTTGACCTCTTCGCGGTAGGTGCGCGATGTCAGGTCATCGGGTGTTTGCATGTTATTTTTTGCAGCCGAAATAACCGAACGAATGCTGGCCGGTCGGAACATCTTTTCGTCAATATTCATTTCCCGGATGGCCGTTTTTATCAGGCTTTGCTGATCATCATCATCGTAGATCACAAAGTTGGATGTAAAGCCCAGATGTTCGGCTTCCCGCCGTAGGATGCGGGCGCAAATCGAATGGAACGTTCCGAGCCAGATGCCTTCCGGCTTTTGCCCCAGAAGATTCTCCAGTCGGTTCTCCATCACCCGTGCCGCTTTATTGGTAAAAGTGACAGCCAGAATATTGGATGGCGGCAGGTACATTTGTGTGATAAGGTAGGCGATGCGATGGGTTAAAACGCGTGTTTTCCCCGAACCGGGGCCAGCCAGTACAAGAACATGACCGAGTTCGGCGGTGACCGCCTGCTTTTGCTGATCGTTTAATCCGGAAAGAAAGTCAATATTGGGTATCATGGCGGGGTGATTGTACCCCAGGAATCGGGTAGAATTTTATACTATGGCATGGAATTTGATCGGGCATGAATGGGCAGTCCACCTTCTGGGGGAACATATACGCGGCGATGGCGTCAGGCACGCATACCTGTTCACTGGACCTGCCGGAGTGGGAAAAGGGACCCTGGCATTGCGCTTTGCGCAAGCCCTGGTTTGTGCCAATCCACTTTCACCCGGAGAATTCTGTGGAGAATGCCGTCCGTGTCGGATGACAATCCGGCAGCAATTCCCAGATTTGACCATCTTGAAGGCTGAAACCGTTGGCGGCGAAATGAAAGTAGACGTAATTCGCGAACTGCAACATACCCTGTCGCTCATGCCCTACGAAGCCAATCGGCGGATTGCCGTATTGTTGCGCTTCCACGAAGCCAACGAGAACGCCCAAAACGCATTGCTGAAAACTCTGGAAGAGGCTCCCGGTAAAACCGTATTGCTGCTGACTGCCGACACAGCAGAAAACCTGCTGCCGACCATCGTTTCGCGGTGCGAGTTGATTCGCCTGCGGCCGCTCGCCGCTGACAGATTATCCGGAGAATTGGAGAACAGGCTAACCATATCACCTGACAATGCCCGCTTGCTCGCCCGGATCAGCGGTGGTCGGCCGGGTCTTGCTCTGCGCTTACATTCGGACACCGCGTTAGGCTCCACCCGCCGCCAGTGGATGGACGAACTTTTCACTTTGCTGGGCGAAAATTTACCCCAGCGTTTTGAGTACGTAGACCGATTGGTCAAACTGAAACGCAGCAGTAAAGAAGAGCGCGACCAGCTTCGCATGCGGCTGCGAGAGGGTTTCGTGTTCTGGCAAAGTCTGTGGCGCGATGTTTTGCTCCAGTCCGCCGGACTGGGCGATGAAATCGCGAATATTGATTACCGCCCGCAGGTTGAGGTCATATCAAGCAGCGTTAATCCTGAGCATGCTGCCGGATTGATAAGCCAGCTTGATACGTCAACATCCCGTTTGGGAAACGCGAATATCCAATTGTTGATGGAAGCCCTTGTTATGAATCTCCCGAAGGGGATCATCGCACAGGATTGATCGGATGGTTTCAATGCAAATCACTCTGCACGTTCTTTCCTGCAAAATTGATGTACTGCATTGCTGACCCTGATTTAGTTCCGGCGCTGCCGGATTATTCTCTCCCTGCGTTTCTGAAATGGTTATTCCTTTTTTCCACAGGCATTGGTTCAGAAACATCCATAATACTTGACCGCAAATCTCTGGCAAGTTCAACAAATTCCTGCGAATAACGAATCGCGTCTGAGCGGGGCCGCGGGAACGGTACATCAATTTCACGGATGATCCGTCCCGGCCGGGCGGAAAGAACTACTACCCGGTCAGCCAGAAGCAGCGCTTCAGAAATACTGTGCGTTACCATCATCACCGTTGTCTCGCGGTTTTGCCAGATGCGAAGTAATTCGGTGCCCATATGCTCACGGGTGAGCGCATCCAATGATCCGAACGGTTCGTCGAGCAGCAACAGGTCGGGTTCCATGATCAATGCTCGGGCCAGGGCAACCCGTTGTGCCATCCCACCGGAAAGATTTCGCGGGAGACTATTTTCAAAACCATCCAACCCCACCAATTCAATGAATTCACGCGCCCGGTCACAGGCATACCCCCGGTGCACTCCCTGTAATTCCAGCGGCAGCGTAATATTCTCTATGACAGTGCGCCAGGGCATCAGGTTTGCCTGTTGAAATACAAGCCCGACCCGTGGGAGATTGCCTTCGGGTGTATTGAACCGTACTGAACCCGTTGTTGGTTTCAACAAACCGGCAATGATCCGTAATAATGTCGTCTTCCCACTCCCGGAAGGCCCGAGCACAGTAAGAAAGCGGCATTCCGGTACATCAAGATCAACGGAATCAAGCGCCTCCAGTCCGCCATTTCCATCGTGGAAATTCACGGTCAGATCGGAGATACGCAACAGGATATGTTCACCCATGAGTTGGTGTCACTCTCCTGTGGGAAGAAAATCGTTGGTGTATGCGCCGGTCAAGTCAATCGGGCTTTCCAGCATTCCCATATCCAGCAGCAGGTTCTGCATGTTCTGCCATGCCTCAGGGCTGGTAGAACCGGGTTTATCAGTCGTCCAGAATTCGGTGGATTTTTTCAAAACAGCCATCTGTACTGCTTCATCCGCTTTACCCAGGTTTTCAACATATTTTTTGCTGATCGTGAATGCTTCGTCTGGATTTTTTGCAGCATCAGCTATACCGCGAAGCAGGGCGTTGATCATTCCCCGTACAAGATCAGGGTTCTCTTTCAAAGTCTTCTCATTGGTCGCCAGGCCATTGGCCACCAGACTGGTGTAATCAGACACACGCAAAAGCGTGAAATCTACGCCCTGATTCTCAAGAATGACCGGTTCATTGGCGACATAAATGGCTGCCGCTTCCACCCGTTTTGTCAAGAAGCTTTCGGCTTGCGTGTACCCAATGGAATTTAAAATAACATCACTTTCTTCCAGTCCACCAGCGGAAAGAAGCGCCCGCAGACCGATGTAGTTGGCCCCGTATGTTCCGGGGAGGCCAATATTCAACTCCTTCAAATCGGCAGGCAGGACAACATTCTTTTCAGGATCGACAATCACTCCCACCGGGAAATTGTTATACCAGGCTGCCGCGTAAACAACCGGCAAACCCTTGCTGCGTCCCAGCAGTATCTGTTCACCCGATACTATGGCAAATTGCAATTGCCCGGCGCCCAACAATGCGACGGAATCGGTTTCCATGTTGTAGTCAAGGCTGACATCAATTCCCTCCTCCTTGAAGTAGCCCTTATCGATGGCTACATAAAGCGGCGCGAACTGAACATTTGGAACATAGCCTAGAGGCAGTTTGACCGGTGTCAACTCGGCCGGGGAAGATTGGCCTGCCGAGCACGCCGTTAGAAGAAGGCTGAAAATTACCAGGGAAATTAGGAAGAACTTGCTTTTCATTATTTACCTCTTACATGGATGAATTATCACGCTCCGGTTCACTTTGCCAGGAAAGGTAATGTTTTTCCAGCAACATAACCGTGCCATAAAGCAGTAACGCGATCGTTACCAATCCGCCGACTGCCACAAAGACAAGGGCGGTATCATATTGACCCCGTCCCAGATTAATGAGAAAACCAAGCCCTTTATCGGCACCTACCAGTTCCCCCACCACCGCGCCGATGACCGACAGAGTGGCCCCCACCCGCAGACCCGCCAGGAATACCGGTAACGCGGCTGGTATCTCTAACTGAACCAACGTCTGCCGGGGTGTGGCGCGCATGGAACGCATCACATCACGCAGGTTTTCAGGGACTGACCTCAGGCCGACAATTGTGTTGATGAGCACCGGGAAAAAGACAGTAAGCGCGCAGATAAGTACTTTGGAACCGGTCCCCGGACCAAACCAGATGATGAGAAGCGGGGCAATGGCCGCAACCGGGATCGCCTGACTGGCAATGAGATACGGTGATAGCAATTTCTCGGCGGTGTGTGATTTGGCCAGCGCATAACCGATGAGGGTTGCCACGCCACCTCCAGCAAGCAGCCCGAGAAGCACCTCTGTCAGGGTGACGGCCGAATGCAGCAGAAGACGTCCATCAGCCAGCATGGACATAAAACGCTGGGCTACGTCAACCGGGGATGGGAGGATGAACACAGGAAGACCGGCCAGCATCACCACCAATTGCCAGACCAATACACCCGCGGTCAACGAAACCGGCAGGAACCAGTTAAACCGCTTCTCCCGTTTGCGGGTTGCTGAAATATCAGATTGTTTTGGTGATGAATATGTGGCAGCCATAAAAACAAAAACCCTGAAAACAAATAGTTTTCGGGGCGGGAACTGGCTGAAATCAAATCACCTGTGCCAGCGAATCCTTCTTGTATCCGGACTGTACCGTCGACCACGGAATTTCACCGTGTCATGCGCGCGATATATTGCGCTCGTGGGTTATCACCACCGATCGGGAATTGAAGCTGAAACCGCTTCGCACCCTGCCCCGAAGGAAAATCTCTTTTGTGAATTATAGTACGAAAAACAAGGAGGGGCAATCCGTTGTTTGCATTTCCCCATTTTTCGAATTTTTCTCCTCCGTAAAATCGCCTGGATACTGGTAAATCTCACTTTATAACCGGTAAACCATCGGTGTATAGCGGATCCCTTTCACAGTTTGCTCTGGTTCGGTTTTCACAAATCCCAACCGGCGATAAAACTCTATGGCAGGGGAGAAGAAGTGAAAGCTTTTCTATTCGCTTCGTTAGCTCTCCGGCAGTCATCCACCATGGATTCGAACAAACTCCGGGCTATTCCCCTCTGATGATAGGCTTTGTGGATAAACAGCAGACTGATGTGGCAATTAACTCTGACCGCTATCACACCTGTCAATGCAACTCCGGCGAAATAACCTTTACGTATCAGGTCTCTGCGTTTCACCCGATCTATGATTACATACACGATGACCATTCGTCAAAACAGACCAGGCAAGGTCAATCGCATCAGAGATGTTTGGTATTTCAGGAGAGAGTTTGTTCAGATAAGTAACTTTAACAAGGAGACTCGCATCTATCGCGAATTAATCCACTAATTTGAATACCGTCCCTTATCCACTTTTTTGAAGTCAAGCCGGGATGGAGCAATTTACCTTGATTCTCCTCACCCGGCAGGCTATAATTCAAACAGATGTTCCATACCTGACACAATCCGGGGAAAAGGCATGCCGCTCGATTACACCGCAATCCAGCATCAATTACATACCCTGTCCGGCCAATTCGGCGCACGGTTGGCAGAGCAAACGGACAGGGCGTCACGCGCCGCAATCGTGTTGGACAGCCTGGCGGGACAAAATGAAACCGTTCGTGAAACCGTATTCGCGGCGGCGGCATCGCACAGCAACCTGCGAAGTGCTCTCCCCACTGACGAGGAGATTACCGCATCATTCCCCCCGCCACCGATTGCGCGGCATTTTACTTTACTGGCAGCAGACGGCTCGCAGGTCAACCCCAACCGGCACGACCCCATACCCTTCGGGGTGATCAACATTGGTGTCTTTCGCCTGGATTCCACCCTGCAATCCCCGCCGCGGGAAGTTGTGGAAACCCACCTTCTCACCATAGACGAGTTATATTCAGATGGGCATCTGGCCGGTGAGGATGTCGTTGCTTTACGGCGAGATTTACGGGAACGTCAAATGCTGGCTACTCTTGCCAGTGAAATTGATGGAACCGTTATCGCCCTCACCGATGGGCCGCTGGAACTTTTCCGCGACCCGCAGGGCAGTAAGGACACACAGCAGGAATTCGAACAGTATATCGGTGTTCTGCACGAGCTGGCGCAAATGGGCACCATCACCGCCGGATATGTAGACCGGCCAGGATCCGACCTGGTGGCGCGCATGCTCGGGCTGGTTGATCCACAGTCATCCGGATTGGCCATACCGGATAGAGAGAAATCCCTGGCGCCATTATCAGACATTTTTCTGTTCAATCACCGCCTGCCGCCTTTAACACGTTCAGCCGTATTCTCCATCCAATCCAAGTCAGCCCAAAGCTTCCCCGGCGAAACCGCCCTGCACTTCTTTTACCTGAACACAGGGTCGGAAAACAAACCATCGCTGGCAAGGGTGGAGATCCCCGCCTGGGTTGCAGAAGATAAGGAAAAGGTGGGGCTGCTGCATGCTGTAATGTTGGAACAGTGCGGACATCTGGGCGGCACACCATACCCTTACGCGTTGCACCGTTCACATGAGATTGCCCTTGTCACACTCCTGGATAAAACCCAGATCGAAACCATGATATCCCGCGCGTTAATGGGACAGGGGATGACGCCTCCAACTCCATCCAACAAACAATTCGCCAAGAATCTGGCAGGAAGAACGAGGAACCGCTAATGCTTCCGCTTACCCCTACATCCATCCAGATCGGCCGCCTCCTGCGGGCATCAACCACCGGCTGTGTGATCGGCTGCCAGGTCAATCAGGTGGAAAACCTGACATTTGGCGGGATGGTTCGCATCCCCGCGGCGACCGGGTATCAGATATTTGGACTGGTATATGATATTCACATCGATGACGACGGCCTGGTTCGCCAGCTTGTTACAGCCGACCATGTCAGCGATATGCTCATTCAAGACAACCGTCTGAACCGAAACATCCCGGTTGAAATCAGCGTGTTGTTCATCGGGTATCAGCGGGATGGAAAAATATCTCACCTGATGCCACCCCGGCCGCCGCTTTCGCTGGATGAGATCTTTTCCTGCAGCGCGCAGGAGATGCTGACTTTCACCGCGGACAGGCGGTTCGGTTATTTCCGGCACATTCTTGGCAGCCCCGATCTTCCCTCAGCTGAGCTGCTGGCTGCCCATCTGCATCAGATGAACGATGTCTACCGGCAATTGAATGACACAACCTGGCTGGAAGCTTCTGTCAGCGAGTTGATCGTTTTGCTGCGTGATGATTATGAAGCGCTCAACCGCGTGCTGGGCGCGGTCAGCGAGATCTACCAGGATTAGTGAGGAAAAACATGGCACAGAACAATCCATCCTCCCCGGGTGAAAATCCCGAAATTGGTTATATCGTCGGTGGTTCTCTCAAAGACAGCCTGAACGCGCGTCTCACCGTCCCGGCATATGACGTACAGGAAGGCAGTTTCGTGGTCACCCGCAGCGGCGACTGGCAATTCTACGGCCTGGTCACCAACCTCGTCCTGGGTTCCACCAACCCGCGCTTTGCTGATGAACAGAGCGAAGAACGCCTGCCAGGTAACCTGGCGAAATTACTGCACTGCCAAACGCTCTTTACCAATCTTGAAATCCTTCCGGCGTTGATGCTGGATCGCGGCCCTGAACCTGGTAGTCCCGCGTATGAGACCTGGATGGAAGCCAACCCAAACGGCTCCCACCCCCTGCCGGTAAAGACTGTCCCGGCGCACCATTCACCGGTACGGTTGGCAGCTGAAGGTGATGTGGCCGAGATATTCGGTGACCCGGCGGAAGGGGACGGCCGCAACTTTATCATCGGGCACACCCGCGAACAGGGACACCCGGTATGCATTGACCTTGAAAAATTCGTGCAGCGTTCTTCCGGCGTGTTCGGGTCAACCGGCACCGGCAAGTCCTTCCTTACCCGATTGTTGCTGGCCGGATTGATCCATTACAACAAGTCATCACTGTTGGTATTTGATATGCACAACGAATACGGTTTTGATGACATATCCTCCGATACCAACACAAAAGTCCCCGGACTGCGCTCGAAATTCCCGACACTGGTTCGGGTGGTCGGTCTGGGTGCGTCGGCGGCAGTACGCGGCCGCACTCCCGATTACACCCTGGAAATCGCCGAAAAAGATATCCGCCCCGAAGATATTGAACTGCTTACCCGGGAACTCAATCTGAAAGAGACCACACCCACCACGCTGGACGCGCTTATCCGCAGCTTCGGGGAAGAACACTGGTTCCATGAATTCCGTGAATTGCGGCCGGGTGCGACAGACGAAAACGACGAAGGGAAAAAGGTCCCGGCAGAAGACAGCGTGGAAGCCTGGGCAGCGCGTGAAGGTATCCATCCGGCGGCAGCAGCCGGCCTGCACAGCAAGATGACCCGCGTGTTCAACCGCCCTTTTATTCTGGAGCAGCCCGCGTCCGACGGTCTGGGAGAGATCATCAAATCACTGGAAGCCGGGCAGCACGTGGTGCTTTCATTTGGCAAGAACGAAAGCGACCTGGATTACCTGCTGGTCACCAATCTGCTTACCCGGCGCATCCGGGAAGCATGGGAGAAAAAAACCAACACATTCCGCAGCAGCCCGGATAAAGCATCTGAACCGCGCCCGCTGGTGATTGTGGTTGAGGAAGCCCACAAGATGCTCAACCGCGAAATGGCTTCGCAGACCACCTTCAGCACCATCGCGCGCGAAATGCGGAAATATTACGTCACTCTGCTGGTGATCGACCAACGCCCATCGCAAATCTACGACGAGGTGATGTCACAGCTTGGCACGCGCATCTCCGGTTGGCTGGGCGACGATCTCGATATCCAGGCGGTTCTCTCCGGCCTGGCAGGAAAAGATTCGCTGCGCGGTATGCTCTCGCGCCTGCAGCCAAAGGAAGAAGTCCTCCTTCTCGGCTGGGGTGTTCCCATGCCGCTGCCGGTTCATTCACGCCGCTATGATGAACGCTTCTGGAAGGAATTGCTGGGGAAAATCAGCAATACCCCGATAGATGTTGAGAAGACCAACAATGAATTGAGTTTTTGATGTTTTTGCAGGTTTTGCCCATCAAATTGATTTGCGATAAATAAGAGACTCTCCACAAAGACATACAATCCATCACGGTAAAGATACGTCTTTGTGCTCCGCCCGCCGGGCTTTGTCCTTGTACATGCGTTGATCGGCCAGCGTAAACATGCCGACCAGGTCACCTTTTTCCGCCGTCGCCGCACCGATGGACATATCCACCCGCATATTTGATTCATCTGCGTTGTTTTTTACCAGTTGCGCGCGGATGAAACCCACTTTCTTTTCAACCGCTTCCACGTCGGTGCCCGGCATTAGCACTGCGAACTCATCTCCCCCAATCCGTGCCAGAACATCTTCAGTCCGGAATGCTTTGCGTAGAATGGCAGCAGCCTGTTTTAATAAAAGGTCTCCGGCAGCGTGTCCCTGGGTGTCATTTACAATTTTTAGACCGTCGATATCCGTGATGATGATACTGATCGGGTATTCGCGTCCCCCTTCAAGCCGTCCCAGCTCAACCTCAAAAAAGGAACGGTTGTATATCCCGGTCAGGATGTCATGAGTACCCTGGAAACGCAGCTGCTCTTCCATCTCCCGGCGTTCAGTAATGTCCCGTGCCGCGGCATAAATTAGATCTCCGGAAGGCATAGACCGCCACTCGATCCAACGATACGTCCCATCTTTACACCGGTATCGGTTCTCAAAATTCAATATGGGATCCTGAGTTTCCAAGCGGGATATGGCCGCCAGAGTCGCTTCTTTATCATCTGGATGAACAAATTCGATAAATGTCGCGCCCTCCAATTCATCTAATGAATAACCCAGTGTATGCTCCCACTGTGGATTCAAGCGCCTGAACACCCCTCTCGTGTCCGCGATACACAGTAAGTCCAGGCTTGCGCTGAAGTATTTATCTATTTCCTCGGTCTTTTGTATCAAGGCGTCTTCGATCACCTTCCGCTGCCGCAGATCTTCCCTGGCTTTCTCAAGTGTCTTTCGAATACTTCGAACCAGAATACTGACCACCTGTCCGGTGACGACCAGGATCGAGCCAACAATAACAAAATCCACCCAATCAGACCTGTCATATGGTTGCGCTGAAAAGACACCTGCAGCTTCGCCAAACACCAGCCAGGCTATACATAACAAGGTCAACCACATCCCAATCCGGACACCTGACCGGTTCAACGCCAGGCTGGAAAAGATGATTACAAGCGGGTAGGCAATCGCCGAAATATCATGGATTCCTTTCCCCAGGGTAGCCAGCGTAGTGAGTGTGATAAGAATAAAGAGAACTATGATCAGCCCACTGGCCTGTAAATTGCCCCTTTTTGTCAACCAGTATGGAATACAGAGAAGGAATCCTGCGATGGCAGTGATGATCGCAGGCAGGGTATTCCCCCAGTATAATTCCGCAGACAGAACAACTAGTAAAATTGCCCAGCTGATATAAATCAGCCGGGTTTGAATACGAGCGGCTTCAGATCGCTCATGGTCATTGGTGTATTGAAGGGTGCCCCAGTCTTTGTTCATTATCAAATCACCCGACCTAAAAATTGATAGCAGTAAATAATTCGATATATGTTTATATAGTACTAAAAAACGCGGATACTTGCTTGATCTAATTTGTTTTTTTTAGCAATTTCAGCCTGAAACCATCAAAACGAAATACAGCCGGTGATTTTACACTCCGGATCGCGCCCTGAAAAATACCCAGACCACGAAGGCGATAGACAATCCAAAGAACACCCCGGCAATCACCTGGCGTGGCGTGTGACCGAGTACTTCTTTCAGCTGTTTTTCATTCAATGGCTGCCCGGTAAAAAGTTCGTTGATCATGCGGTTAATTCGCTCCGCGTGCATCCCTGCCTGACGCCGTACACCAGCCGCGTCATACACCACGATCATCGTTATCGCCATCGCCAGCGCGAACAATCCAGAATCAAATCCTTCAAACAATCCGATCGACATTGTCGTTGCCGACATCAGCGCAGAATGTGAACTGGGCATTCCACCCGCGCTAAACCACAACCCCCAATTCCAACGCCGCGTTCGGGCATAATGAACGAACGGTTTAACGCCCTGAGCGAGGAACCACCCGGCCATTGCGGAAATCAACATGCCATTATTCAGTAAATCGTTGATCATTCCTCGTCCGCTTCGATTATTGGAGAATCCACGCCCAGTGTGCGCACGCGAAGCTCGGCTTTATCCAGCAACTGCTGGCAATGTTTAGCCAGTTTTTGCCCCCGCTCAAACCAGGCAATGGTCGATTCGAGATCAGTCTGCTCCTGCTCCAATAATGCGACTATGCCTTCCAGTTCGGCATACGCCTCTTCATAGGATAAGTCTTCAACAGCGGTTTGGGTGACAGTTGTCTTCGTTTTTGACATGATGTTATTTTAATCCAGACTGGACGATTCCACCCGGCTGACCGCGGAACCCTGACCCAAAAGGGTGGTTATCTTCATTCCTGCTCCCACTTGATCTGCGGAACGGATTATCGTTCCATCTTCCATACGTGTCAGTGAATATCCGCGTTGCAAAATTGCCCTGGGATTCAATACTAACAGTCGGCTCGCGGCATTCTGGAACCGGGCATTAATCAGATTAAGTGCCTGTGCCATTCCATATTCCATCCGAGTTGACAGGGAATCCACCTGCTGACGCTCCCGTTGCACACGGCGTACAGGTGATTCGCGCTGCAGTCGCAATTTGGACTGGGTCAATTGAGCTCTAAGGTCGGCGTGTTTACTTTCCAAATGATATTCCAGGTCATGCATGGCAGCATCTACTTCTCTCAACAGGTCTTCTGCAGATGGTGTTGCCATAACTGCGGCACCGGTAGGAGTTGGAGCACGCACATCAGCGGCAAAATCAGCCAGGGTGAAATCCGTTTCATGCCCCACACCGGTTATCACCGGCACGTCCGATTCCGCCACGGCTTTAACAACATCCTCGTTATTAAAGGCCCAAAGATCTTCCATTGATCCTCCCCCCCGTGCCAGCAGAATTAAATCAGGCTGGACTTCACGATTAAGCCGACGGATGGCAGATACGATCTCCCCCGACGCTTCCGTCCCCTGAACAGCGGCTGGGGCAAGGACAATTTCTGCCAGGCAATACCGCCCGCGCAGTGTATTCAATATATCCTGCAAGGCTGCCCCTGTGCCCGATGTGACAATCCCGATCACCTTCGGTCGTTCCGGCAATGGGCGTTTACGGTCTTCATCAAACCAGCCGTCTGCTTCCAGACGGGCTTTCAGGCGTAAGAATTCCTGGTAAAGCTCCCCTTCACCCCTCATTCGGACGGTGTTCACATACAACTGGTACGTCCCATCGCGTTCGTATATGGATACCGAGCCATGTGCTTCCACCTGCGAACCTGCCTGAAAATCCGGAACACGTGACGCCGATGACCGCCAAATGTCACACTTGATGGCCGCGCCACTATCTTTCAACGTGAAATAGATATGACCTGATGCCGGACGCGAAAGATTGGATACCTCTCCCGCTATCCAGATATCCTGTAAAAGAGAATCACTCTCCACTAACACGCGCATATACCGGGTGATCTCTGAGACTGTAAAGGAATTTGGCCGGACCAATGGGGGTTGAAACATGGGTTAACTTTAACCTCGTGCGGCAAGCCTGTCAATTATGTTAGAATACCAGAAGCAATGGAACACATCTGGTCCCCCTGGAGAATGAACTACATCATGAGTCACGAACACAAGGATGGCTGCATCTTTTGTGATGCATTGCAGTCACCCGACAATCCAGAAAACCTTATCGTGTACCGGGGGGAAAAATCTTTTGTCATATTAAACCGCTACCCGTATACCAACGGTCATTTAATGGTTGTTCCCATTGCCCATATTCCATCCATTGAGCTCTTAGAGCAAGAGACTTGCATAGAATTGATGCAGTTGATTACTACATCCATTAAGGTCCTACGGTCTGTTTATACACCCGAAGGATTCAATGTTGGTACCAACATTGGGGATGTCGCCGGAGCAGGTGTTGCCAGCCACGTTCATTTCCACATTGTCCCCCGATGGGCTGGCGACACGAATTTCATGACAACGACAGGTATGGTCCGTGTGCTGCCGGAAGAATTGTGCCAGACATACGAACGCATTGTAAAAGCCTGGAACAGCTAAAGATAAATATGAGAAAAGAGGTCTGCAATAAGCAGACCTCTTTTCCTTCAGTTAGACAAATGTTCCTACACTCAGCCTGTAGCGAACAGGTCTTTTCCGCCTATTATGGTTTCGACCTTTTCCATTACATCCGGCGTGAGTTTCTCTACCGCATCCATTGCTTTCATGTTCTCGCGAACCTGCTCCACCCGGCTGGCACCAGTGATTACCGTACTTACATGTGGATTTTTCAAACACCAGGCTAGTGCCATCTGAGCCATGGTTACACCCAACCCATCCGCGACATCTTGTAATTGTTTAACCTTTGTGAGAGCATCCTGATTAGTTAACTGGTCATGCAGCCATTCGTATCCCGGAAGATTTCCACGAGACCCCTCAGGAATACCATTGTTATATTTACCGGTCAATAATCCGGAAGCCAGCGGGCTCCAAATGGTTGATCCATACCCGTAATCACGGAATAATCGGGCATATTCCACTTCGAATTTATGGCGCGAGAACATATTATATTGTGGTTGTTCCATCACCGGTTTGTGCAGATGATGCCGTTCCGCAATTTCAATAGCAGCAATGATCTCAGCCGCAGACCATTCGGATGTGCCCCAGTACAGCGCCTTGCCCCATTCCACAATATTGTGCATGGCCCAAACGGTTTCCTCAATCGGTGTTTCAGGGTCGGGTCGATGGCAATAAATCAGGTCAACTTAATCCATACCAAGCCGTGCCAATGAACCGTTGATCCCTTCGATCAGGTATTTACGGTTTAAGGTGTTCTTTTCATTCACACTGTCGTTCAATCCCCAGAACAGCTTTGTTGAGATCAAATAGCTGCCACGGCGCCATCCAAGTTTTCTGAGGGATGCGCCCATGATCTCCTCAGATTTACCTCCGGCATAGATCTCCGCGTTGTCGAAGAAGTTTACGCCGGCATCATAGGCAGCCGACATGGCCTCTACGGCTGTATCTAATCCAACTTGATTGTGAAAGGTGACCCACGAACCCAACGATAATGCACTTACCCTTATTCCTGAGCGTCCTAAATGGCGATATTCCATTTTAAAACCTCCAAACAATTATTAGTGACACAAGATCATTCTAACATTCCAAACCAAGGTGGATGTACTTCTGTAAAAGCCTGAACACCCCATCCCCCGATGCTAAATGACCCGTATTGATACAAAACATGTATGATTTACAAATAACTTCTAAAAAACATAACCTGGTGAATATTTTTGTTTGCCAGCTGATATCCCGAGATCTGCGATGAGGGAATTAACACTTTTGTCATGCCTGGATAACTATAGACAAATGCACGTACAATATAACTGAGTTTATTTTGAAAATACTCTCGGAATCTTGGGGTTATAATGCGTCTAAAGTCATTTGTACGATCATAGGGGAACTTTCTTGATCATCTGGGATTTTAATCCATACGCACTCGCGCTGCTGGCAACGGGGATTTTTTCCCTCATTCTTTCTGTTCTACTCTTTTTTCGGTGGAACAGCCGCGATTGTGTTCTGCTGGCGTTCGCCCTGCTTTTTACGGCCGAATGGAATTTCTTTGTTGGTTTTGAGAGTGCCGTTCAAAATACTGAGATAAAAATTTTATTTGCCAAGTTCAGCTATTTCGGGGTATTCAATTGCCTGCCCCTTTTTCTACTTTTTGTTTTAAATTATTTCGGGTTAAGGCGTCTCATTACTTATCCTCGTGTTGCCCTCCTCTGGGTGATTCCAATAATTGTCATAATACTTGTTGCCACCAATGAAAACCACAATTTGATTTGGAGCGGTTATGTTACGCCACCAGATTCAATTTTTAGCACGCTTGTATATCACTGCGGCCCATTGTACTGGTTGGGTGTAGGGTATATCTATTTTTTGATCAGCGTAATGGGAGTATTGCTGTTTCTTAAGTATAAACGCACACAAATTTCAACGTTCAAGAAACAGGCATTGATCATTCTATTAGGTGTATTCCCTCCCTTATTGGCGAATATTCTTTATGTCTTTCGCATTCCCGCTTTGAAATACCTGGATGCGACACCCATTGGCTTCTTCTTAACCGGGCTTTTACTTTTTATCGGCCTCACGAAATTCAGGTTACTGGAAATAGCGCCTGTCGCGAGAGGAATGCTGTTTGACGACCTTACTGATGGTTTGATCGTCATTGATATGAACCATTACCTTGCCGATATAAACCAATCTGCAAAAAAATATCTGAAATACCCGGGCGAAGAATGGAGTGGGATACCCCTGTCGGAAGGATTAATAGATATCCCGGGGCTGGAAGAAGCCATTAATAATGACGTGGATTTCCTTATTGAATCTACCCCCGATCCGGATGTGACCTTGCAAGTCGAAGGGAAAAATATCTCTCAGAGCAAGGTTGATCAATCTGGCTGGTTGCTTGCCATCCGTAACATCAGCGAACGCAAGATTCAGGAAAAAGCCGAAGTGGAGCGCCGGGAATTTGCCGAAGCATTACGTGATGTTTCTATTGCCGTAAACAGCACACTTGATCTGGATGAAGTACTGAATCGGATCCTGGCAAGTTTATTTAACGTCCTTCCCTGCAACATGGCCAATATCGTCCTTATCGAAGATGGGATTGGTCGTGTGAAGTGTTTTCATGGCTATCTTAGCCCCAAAGAGGTCGATTGGATCAAATCCGCCTCGTTCAATGTGCAAGAAGTACCCAACATGAAAATGATGATCGAGACAGGCAAGCCAATGTTCATCACCGATACACGCCTTGTAGATTTCTTCTCGAATCCGAATGTGCTCAGTTACATGGGCTCACCCATCAAGGTTAAGGATGAAGTGATCGGATTCCTGAACCTTGACTCTAACAAACCGAATACGTATAGCTCCATGGAAGAATGTGAGCGATTGCAAACATTCGCAGACCTGGCCGGAATAGCCATAGAAAATGCCCGTTTGTACGAAAAAATGAAAGAAAGCGCCATAATCGATGAGCTAACCGGCATCAACAACCGCCGGAACTTGTTAACGATTGCGGAGAAAGAATTTGAACGCGCATTACGCTACCAAACACCTCTTTCCATAATTATGCTTGATATAGACAACTTCAAAGACATCAACGATACCCACGGGCATATTGCCGGTGATATAGTCCTTTCCCGGGTAGGCAAGACGTTATCAGATTTCATCCGGGTAATGGACATCGCCGGTCGTTATGGAGGGGATGAGTTTTGCATAGTGCTCCCTGAAACAAATTTGAAGGATGCGGATTCTGCTGCACACCGTTTGTTGGAGGAATTCCACAAGATCGAAGTCCCAAGTATAAATTCAACAAATTATCTTCAGGCCAGCATGGGCGTGTCAACAAAAGACGAAACCACAACCAGCCTGGAAGAACTGCTGATCCGGGCTGATGACGCCATGTACAAAGCCAAGAAAAACGGCCGCAATCAGGTGGCAAGCGCGTAATTAAGAACCGGCAAGAAGGGCGGTAATTTCTCCGGTAGATCGAAAAATGTGGTTGGGGGAGCGGGTTTCAAATACCTCGGGATCGGTATAACCCCACGAAACGGCGCCAAATGGAATATTGACTTTTCGTGATGCCTCAAGATCGCGAATCTCATCTCCAATACTGATCACTTCGGATGGATCCACCCCAAATTTTCGAAGTACTTTTTTGTACCGGCCATTTTTTCCAAATAAGGAAACACCGCATTCGAAATGCGAAAAATAGTCAGCATTTTGTTCACCCAATACCTTTACGACATTGTCGTACGAATTCGAGCTGACCAAAACCAGAGTGATCCCAAGTTCAGCCAGATCTTTTAACACGGCATCAATCCCGTCAAAAAGTGAGATCTGGTTTATGTTTCTCAACATCAGCTTCCGGACATTTCGTCCGACCAGGGCAAGTTTCCATCGAGGAAAATTTAGATAATCCATCAATTGGGGTATTGGGAGTTTACGCAACTGCGGTACATCATCCGGATTGATGCGATCAACATGATATGTATCAGCAAGATAATCCAGAATACTCATAATAAATGGAAATGTATCTGCCAGTGTTCCATCAAAATCAAAAATCGCCACTTTGTATTTCATCGTACAAATTCCTGAATACTTTTCAAATTTCGTTTTATTGCAATACAATAAACTCACCTATAATTTATATTGTAATCGATACATGTTACGCAAAGCTTAAGCGCATTTTATGAAATTGTTAAGTCTTTGGGAGAAAAAACGATGAAAGCTGTTGTCATTGAAGAATTTGGCAAACCTATGTCGGTACAGAACGTACCCGATCCGAAGCCTACCGATAACGGGGTGGTGATCAAAGTCAGGGCTAATGGGCTTTGCCGCAGCGATTGGCATGCCTGGATGGGACACGATACCGATGTTGTTCTCCCTCATGTTCCAGGTCATGAAATGGCTGGAGATATTATCGAAGTCGGCAAGAATGTCCATAAATGGAAGCCCGGAGACAGGGTCACCCTGCCTTTTGTTTGCGCCTGCGGATCCTGCCCGCAATGCCTCTCCGGTAACCATCAAGTGTGCGACCACCAATTCCAGCCTGGTTTCACTCACTGGGGTTCCTTTGCGCAATATGTGGCCATTGACCGGGCGGACATCAATGTCGTGCGTTTGCCCGATTCCATGGACTATGTTACAGCAGCCAGTCTGGGCTGCCGCTTTGTCACATCCTTCCGTGCGGTGATAGACCAGGGAAAGGTCATGGCAGGACAATGGGTGGCTGTTCATGGCTGTGGAGGTGTTGGTCTTTCTGCCATCATGATCGCAAGCGCAGCCGGCGCGAATGTAGTGGCCATAGATATTGCCGATAACAAATTGGAGCTAGCCCGTTCTGTCGGTGCAAAAGCCTTACTAAACGCAAAGACCACCCCGAATGTAGTGGAAGCCGTAATGGACATAACTAATGGTGGAGCTCATGTCTCCCTGGATGCCCTTGGAAACCCGACAACCTGTTTCAATTCTGTCGCAAACCTGCGTAAACGGGGAAAACATATACAGGTTGGCCTTATGCTGGGCGGGATGAACAATTCTCCCATCCCCCTGGACAAGGTTGTTGCCCGCGAACTGGAAATTTATGGCAGCCATGGTATCCAGGCGTATAAGTATCCACAGTTGTTTGAATTCATTATGGCCGGGAAAGTGGATCCATCCAAAATGATCGGAAAGACCATAACCCTGGAAGAATCCGCGATCGCTTTAGCTGATATGGACAGTTTTGAAGGGGCAGGCGTTAAGATTATCGACCGTTTTTAATTAATAATGCTTCAAAAAAAAGACCGCCGTCTCAAAAATGACGACGGCCTTTTTACTTCATCAGTACAATTCACATAATCAATAGGATTTTCCGATTACCCAGGCTATTTTTTATCATTCGGCTGGAATGAAAACCAATCCCGCCATTCCAGTCAGGGCGCCATCCAGGAAAAATCCGCTCATCTTGTCACCGTTCGGCGCGTACCATTGATACATTGTTTTAACAACACCGTCCGCTTCGTACGATTCGCGAATAAATCCGGGTGATTTTAACAGATTGGCCATATCCGCGTAGTAGATTACTTTGTCCTTCTTATACGCCGCGTCAAGTTTTTCATAATTTGCCCTTGTAACCGTATCCAGCTTGAAATCTTTTGAATAAACATCAACGGGCATGATGGATTTTTTATAGACCACACCATCTGTCAATACGCCAATGTAGACTTTCATCGTGCTGCCAAATTCATAAATGTACGTGTCTTTGTGGTCGGGACGGGGTTTCCAATTTTCCGTGCTCTTTTTACCTTTTAACCCGATCAGTTTGTCAAGCTCGCTTTCTTTGGTTTCCCCGATCTCCACATTCGCGTACCCCTGATAATTCTTGCCAGCCATCCAACCAGTGTAATTGGTCGGCGCCGGTTTTCCGGTCGCCAGGCTGGAACTTCCAGTGGATGAGCTGGCCTTTTCGGTTGGTTGTACGGCACCTGATGAGGAGGAGGTTGAACCCGAACCGTTTGTACCCACCAATTCCACAGCGTCAATCTCATTCCAGCCCCAGCCCAGTACACGCTGGTCAATGGTTATACGAACCTTGTTGACCATAATTTTTTTTGTCAATTCGAGAGATATTGCCATCAGGTCGGGGCAATTCTCCACCTCCTCCGGATATCCCTCCCAGGCTATGTACTTTGACCCATCAGTGGCAGTCATTAGCACCTCCACTACCTGTGATGGATTGTAGCTCTGGTAGATGTTGATCTCTGTCGGCGTCACCGGGGTTTCATAGGTCAATTCGATCCATTCCACTGTATCGCTGTAATATGATGCCCATGCGTTGGTATCATCACCGCAATCAAAGACATCCGGTGCGCCGGTCGCCCGTGAGGCTGCCCAATCAGGATTGCCATATTGCGAACTGGCCCGGGCGGACACCGCCCATTGCCGAATTTCTCCAGGCCGGGCGGTGGGAATTTCATATTCCGGTGAAACAGGCAATTCTGATTCGCCAGAATCCTCGGCAGGAATTCCTTTTTCGGGCAGTATTTCCCAATCTTCCTCCATTGTCAAACCAGCCTCTGGATCCGGTTCAAAAAATGACACAGACCCCAATACGGCATCATACACCGGTGACACGTCCTTCCATTTATCCGCAGGGGAAAAACCCATTATGGTGAACTGCTGCTCATCTGTGACCATGGCAACTGCCAGTTTTCCCTTGATATCCTGCCCCTCATAATTGCCGCTGATGTCAGCAGAGATCGCATCGACACCGGCGATCTTTATCTTTTTCGGGTTCTTAACCTCCAGTTCCCCGCTGTCTACGCCGACTTTTGTCATCAGGTCATCGTTGGTTGTACCTTTGATGGTCAATCCTCCGAGCACCATGATCCCCGGGCCTACCTGATCATTTCCCCCCGGGGCAATCATATTGACGATGCCGATCACATCGTTAAATTCATAACCCTTTGCCTTTCGGATGGAAAAACCGCCACCTTCACTGCGATATTCTTCATCCAGATACTCGCTATCTTTGTCAGGGTTGCTTTCTGTTTCCGTTTTTTCACCACCAAACATTGAACAGGCCATGGATACGATCAGTAAAACAATTAATACCCCAAACAACCGCTTCTGAGACAGTCTCATTTTCTCCTCCTATATCCATCCATGTAATTTAACGATCGAGCGCAGCAAGAATGGCTTCACCCAGCAGTACAACTTGTTCCAATTCCTCTGGTTTATCAATCCGATGATTGTTGGTTTTTATTTCGAGGAATTGCTGGTCAATTTTTATCAACGGTCTATTTTTTTCTGACCAATTCAGTAATTGCCGGGGGATTGTCGAAATCCTCAGGAAATCAAGGTCGTATTCTCCTTTGCCCAGCACGACGTAGCGCTGGGCAAATTCTGACATGCCTGTCTCCAATTCTTTCATACCGGCATACTCGGGCGGGATGAATAATCCGACTGAACTGTTGGAAAGCCGCGGTCCAATGAGCATGGTAAACCCCGGTGGATTGTTCCATGCAGCTTTCCATGTGGTATCACTCTGAATATTTGCCGATCCAGAGTCACTGGGTTGCCCGATATGTTCAGAACGCGCGACAAGATCCCAGTTCTTACCGGAAAGCTGGCTACCCCAGGCCAGTCGTTCGCGTATAACTGTATATTCCCAGCCATGCCGGACTGCCATGTCTTGTATGGCTTTTTGATTTCTTTCTTTCGAGCGATGCGAAAAGAAAAATATGGCAGCTACCACCAAAGCGGTTACTCCAATAACAATAAAACTTGAAGTCAGATCATCCATTTCCCACCATCCTTGTTGAGATTGCGAATGCCACTATCACACAGAGCGGTAAAGCCACCAGAATTGAAAGAATGACAACCATTACGAACACATTTAATCCCTGTTTTGTCTTTAACCGATCTGAAGCAACTGTCAAGTCTGCTTTCGGCAAACCTTCAGCCTGTAATTCATCGGACAGAACGGTCATCTGCCGAATCCATGTAACCACCTCTGATGGAGAAATAGGGAACGATTTCCATTCCCGGCTGCGGTTAAGGTGAAGAGAAAGCTCGCCAGGTTGCAGTTCAAGACGTCTAAATATCGCCCATTCCGCCCCCCCGCTCATCAACAGGTTAATCGCCCTGGCCACATTCTGGTTCTGAATGAAATGAGGCAGCCAGCCAGAATCGGCTGGATAAAAGACAAATGAATCCAATTCGGGTTCCGTCGACCGAATCCCGTGACTCTTCAGGCTGCTTCCAATCGCTGCTGGAAGAGACTTCTCCTGCAATACACGGAACTCGGCATTTACAGGGGCCGTCACTCTGACCTCTACTGTCGGCCCCCGGAAAATGTAGATTGAAATTTGTGTGTTGCCATCCACACGATGGTACTGCCGCCCATTCAATAGATACATACTACCCGTGAATCCAAGAGGGAGGAATATCGCATCAAACTGGTCTGCCCGCCGCTTAATGAGAAAAACACTTAACACAGCCGGGATGGCAACACCGATCAAAATGGAAAGAATAACCGCTGCAATCGTGATGGATGTCGGAGATAAAGCATCCATCCCTTCCATTTCAAAACCCTGAGAATTTAAAAGGAACCAGAAAAATCCACCCAGACATGGCAGTCCAATTATTGCTGTTAGACAGCCAATGTAAAAACGTCGCTTTATTCCAGATACATAGATATCGCCGACATCTCGCATGCCAATATCCCCTTATGAAACACTGAGTGGATCGGGTGAATTTCCATGGCAGCCAGGTTATGACAAATCGATAAGGAAATTTATGCCGTCCGGGGAATTTATAAACTCTGGGAGATTTTTTAATCCAGAATTATTTTATAGGAAAAACAAGATTATGTTTACCATCGGAAGAAGATGTTATTGTCCATGCGCCCTGGCATACCAGTCCGGGTTTTCTGCCACCCAACCTTCTTCCTCCTGGGACGAAAAATACACTTCAATCTTCCACCATGTGAGTTCATCAGCCTGTTTCGGACCATCTATGATTTCAAGGTATGTGTCTGTTTTCAGCGTACCGAGTACTGCAGCATTTTTCGAGGGATCAACCCGTAAATTCAATGGCGGAGATCCCCCTTCACTGGTAATGATATATAGATCGCCGATCCGGAAAGCAAGTTCATCGACCGGCTTTCCACCGGGTTCCATGTAGTTACTTGTGTAGGGCAACAGCTTGTAGGCGCCATTTTTGAGATTCTTTTGCCACTCCTCGTCAGTTAATCGGTTGGATCGAGGCTGTGCGAACTCATAATACGAGAAAACTCCACCCTGCGCGATGTACATTTTCCCATTGACGGGAACAGCCACAAAAATCCTATCCACATAACCGACACCGGCTTCGAGCACTTCGTTCTGGGCTCCAGAGACGGCAGCTACCACGGGAACCGGGGGTAATTCCAATCCCTGACCCGTCCGTTTGGCAAATGCAACATGATCTTCCAATTTCCCCAGGGGCGCGATAATCCTGTAACGGTCCTCTTCTGTCAGCTCTTCACCCCGCAATTCCTTTACAGCAATATCTCCCAAACGAGTGAACTGATCACCCAACGAACCCATACCCCGCCAAAGATCCATGAATGAAAGCTCACTGCCGGCGCCTGGACGTTCTTCATTACCAGAACAATATCCCCGGCTTTCCAATCCTTCCTTCAATGCCATAGAGACGTAAGCCAACCTGTAGAAAACGTTGGGATTGGGCTCAACATATCCCGGCGGCGGTGGTGAAACCGGCGGTCCTCCACCACCCATAAATTCGGGCATTTTCGTATACAGGGCAGTGTCATGTTTCAGTTCAGCCCAACTTCCCAACGCGGAATTTGTTTCACGGTTCTGCCAGGCGAAAGTCCGCATCAGCGGCGGGTAGCTTTCACCTTTTGGCTGTACCTGCGGTATGAATGCGTACAACCAGCCGGAATAAAACGTATCAAGCCATTGAGGTGGTCGTTGTGTCCTTACATAACCGGATAATCTTTCCACCTGTTTCAGATAGTTATCATATTGATCTTCTCCAGCTTCCTTCTGAGCTTCCAACGCAGCAGTCGAACCCAGAACAGCCATCACATCCAATCCAGATGGAACTTCCCGTTTATTGTTCTGTGATCCCACCTTGTCAAAAACCAGGTTCTGGAACATAAGACCATCCAATGTGAAACGCTGTCCCATCATCCGCCAACTGCGTTCTGCATTCAGCGCCATAGTGGAATTCGCGAAAGTTGAGTTGATCTGCGGCCGCGGCAACTCATTTGCCCGGGAAAGAAATTCCTGCCACAGGCGATCATCGGACAATTCATCCCATGACGGGTTTCGCCCGTACACCTCATCCATGAGAGCAAGCACTTCTGGTGGCCCGGCATCATCCGTGGGACCCGCCACAAATTCCAGGGTTTCCATCATTTTTAGGTACCGCTCCCAAATTACAGCGTTGTCGCGTAAAACCCGACTGATCACCAATGGAACCCGCGAAGGGAAAAAATCTTCATTTTCCACATCGCGGAACTTAAGCGCCACCCGTCCAAGCCATGTCATTCCCCTGAAGTACGCTTCCAGGTCGGGATCACCGGCATAATGGCCAACGGGCGTATAAGCGCCGTAATCATCTTCAAAACCGCTGATTAGCACTGATTTCGCGCGACCGGAAGCCGTCATCACCTGTTCCACCTGAGGTTGGATCCGTTTTCGCATTGCTGCGGTCATGGACGGATCTTCAGCAAACAATATCCGGGCGACTGAAAGATACTCCTCTGCCAGCTGAAAATCTCTTCTGAGGTGATCATCCTGCACAGTCTCCGCTTCTTTTGAAACGGAATTCAGGACGGCAGATACGATGGTTATCGCTTCTTCTCGGAGAACGGTTCTTTCCAGTTGTTTCAGAAGCGCGTCAAAATTGATAAGCAGCGCGTGAAAAGCGGCATCGGTTGTTAAATAATAGGGTTGTCCGTAGTAATCTGCGACCTGATCACGAATGTCGGCAAATTGTTCTTCTGAAGAGTAGATTACCGTAAATCCATTTTGCACGAGCATACCTGTCTGGTTGTTCGTCAATCCACCAATCACTTCCGGGTTCTCGACCATCTCCAGATTGACTGGTAATTCATCACCCTGCGGCTTGTACGGTATATCCACCCATTCCTTGAGCGGGGTGACCCCAAAATCTCCGGACGGCATCCGGGGCATGATGGAAACTGGTTTCGCGTTATGCGCTGCATCGACTGATGCAGCACTTCTTGAATCCAGCGGAATAATTACCTGGCAGGCTGAGATCCAAAATGAAAGAATAACTGGAAACAATCGTTTACTCATTGAATAGTCTCCCCATTAAAGATTAACCGGTCAGATAAAAAATAGAATATCAATTTTTGTAGTGTCAGTATATTTGGAAATTCAAGTTCCCGCTCAAAAATACCGCAAGCCGGAAGGTGTATCTTCCAACTTGCGGCGTATTCATGCCTGCGGCATGATCATTTGACAACAAATCCCTGCAGTATCTTTTCAGCCAGCGGTCGATATAAATCCGTTTGTGATGTTTCATATTCCACATTTACCATTTGAAGCGTGTTTCCAACACGCTTTCCCAGGATCATTCCCACCAAGTCTCGTTCTGGAATGGCATAGGTGATCAACCAACCATCATATTTCTTCTCACGTGTGACGATAATCGCATAGCCTTCACGAAGTTCCAGTTCGGTCTGGACCGCTCCGAAAATCTCGGTGTCCCCGGTCAGATCATTGGCATTCCATGCAGCAGATATCACCTGCATCCCCGCGCGTCCATCTGGTGCTGCGTAAAGTAAATCAGTTTCATTGGTTATGGAAAGGAATGCTTTTTTCCATCCGGTGGGAGCCACAAAAGAGAATTTTCCATCCGGACCATTTTGGGTGTTCAAATCATCGTATGGAATCTGAGTTTTGATAAATGCCGTATCCACCTGAAGGCTTGCGTACACACCCTGATAAAGTGGCAGAAATAACTCGACATAGGGAACCTGCGTTAAAAAATTAACCTGATAGACCACCGCGTCGTTACGGGTATAGGCCGTCTCAAATTGATAATCAATGCCTTCAATACTGACGATCTTAACCACAGTACCAAATCCCCGGGATGGATCTATACTACGATCGATTTCCCTGTAACCCACCGCTTTTTCTGATAGGTCCATTTCCTGACTGTCAATAAAATTCAAAAAACCTTCATCTGTCAGTGGTTCAATGGTATTCACAGCGGAAAAGATTATGTTTCCCCTTCCAGCTGGATCGGATGAGTAAATGGTTGTCTGCTCTTTTTCCTCAAGATTCCAACCAACGGGCAGGTTTAGTGAAACCGCTCCTTTGGTATGAACATAAGGTTGTGCCGACAAAACCGGTAGTTGGTCGCTTCCAGTAGCTCCAGCGGATTGCACCTCCGGCGCAGTTTTATTGCTATTGACCGTAGATATTACACCAATCGACCCATCCCCACTGCCGATAAACAGCTCAGAGCCATCAGAATTGAAAGCCACACTTCCCGGAAAAGCCGCGATTTCTTCAAAAAATGCCACTTGTGTCCCATCCAATAGGTTCCATAAGTAGATATTCCCCTGAGAATCGCATCCGGCAAGCAGGTCTATTTTTGGGGAATAAGCCGTACTTGTTACTGTGCCCAGTATTTCAGGCATTTCAACCGGCAAACGCAGCTTGCTCCCGGTATCCAATTGAAAGATGAGGTTAACCAGTCCCCGATATTTCATCTGGATTCCTGTCCCACCAACCGAGATTAAACTCCCATCCCGGGAATAATTAATAGACGAAATTGCCTCTGCGTTGATCGCGGCAATCTTTTTTCCGCTATCCACATCCGTCAGATTCAAGCGGTTGTCACTGCTATCAGATGCGATTGTCCTTCCATCAGGAGACCAGGCGAAATCCTTGTTGCCCACGAACTCCTTCATCTTCTTTCCAGTCGTCACATCCCACAGGAAAACCTGACCGGTATTCAATGAAGCAATAGTTTTCCCGTCCGGGGAAAACAAGATTTTTTCTATTGGTGTGCGTGTCTTCGCATCAATATTTTGCAGCTTTTTCCCATTGCTGGTCTCCCAGACTTTGATCTGGTTGGTAGAATCTACCGCCGCTGTAAATCGACCATCTTGAGAGATTGCTGGCGCGCGGAGATTATTCGTTTCAGGCCCAAGTGTGACCGCACCCACCCTGTTAACCAGTTCAACTACAACTTCTTTTTTTCGATCGGGAATAATGATTGCGGCAAAGCGGCCATCAGAAGAAAAAGCTGTAATACCTTTGGGAAAAGAGTTGACATAGTTCAAATTGAAAACGCTTTTCTGATCAACAACATCCCAAAGGTGAACCACACCGTCAACACCAGCCGAGATAACACCCTGGCCGTCAGGAGAAAAGTCCATTCCGGCAATCGGGTTGGAATGACCTGTAAAGGTCCCCTTTCTCTGCCCGCTCTCAACATCCAGTAGATGGATCAGGTTGTCATTGGTAGCAACAAGCAAAATAGCTCCATCCGGAGAAATGACAAAATCGGTGATAATCCCCAGATTCTCATAGGTCTTCACGAGAGCGCCATTACTGGTATTCCACGCATTCAGGGTATTGGCGGGGGTGGATGTCAGGCTTCGAGTGTTGATCCCAAAGATACGTTTGGCATCGGGTGAGAATTTCCAGTTTGTCATTTCTGTGATCAAACCCAGAAGACCGATCTTGTATGATCCGTCTGTCACATTCCACTGCTGCACCTGTTTTCGGGGTTTCGAGTCAAATCCGTCTATGAGCAGGGTTCCACCCCCCGGCGAAAGATGGATACTATTCAAACCGCCAGGGTTCGACTGACCATTATTCCGCATTACCTCCTTGCCGGTTTCTGCTTCATAGACCCTGGTTTCATCGCTGTAATCCAGAACAGCATAATATTCACCATGGGCAGAGAGTGCCATTGACCGCACTCCCTCACGCTG